>NZ_JBOHGA010000012.1:0-56674 GCF_050699915.1 Actinophytocola sp. | reverse complement strand
ATGTCGGGCGGCGCGGCGGTGCTGCGGTGCGGCGCGTTGCTGCTGTCGGCGGGCGAGCTGCCGCCGGCGCTGCGCCCGGACGCGGTCGTGGTGGTCGGGCGGCCCACGTTGTCGCGCGGGGTGCGCGGCCTGATGGGCCGGGTGCCGGTGTACGGGATCGGCGACCATCCACAGTGGACCGACCCGCAGTACGTGGCGACTCATGTGCGCGGCTGGCTGGATCTCGACGACATGTCGCAGGTGGACGGTCTGGACCAGGACTGGCTGCCGGCCTGGCGAGGCGCGGCCGCGAGTGCGGCGACGGCCGTGGACAAGATGCTGGGCGAGGAGCCGTGGCCGACGGGCCTTCAGCTGGCGGCGGACGTGGTCGAGGCGCTGCCCGCCGGCGCGACGCTGTTCCTGGGCTCGTCGAACCCGGTCCGCGACGTCGACCTCGTCGCCGACCCGCGGTCGGACCTGCGGGTCTACGCCAACCGGGGCGTGTCGGGCATCGACGGCAACGTGTCGACGGCGGCCGGCGTCGCGCTGGGGCAGGACGGTCCGGCGTACGCGCTGATCGGCGACCTGACCCTGCTGCACGACCTCAACGGCCTGCTGGTCGGCCCGCGGGAGCGGCGGCCGGACCTGACCGTGGTGGTGCACAACGACGACGGCGGCGGGATCTTCACGCTGCTGGAGCAGGGCGCGGCGGAGTACCAGCGCGGGTTCGAGCGAGTGTTCGGCACCCCGCACGGCGCCGACCTGGCGGCTCTCTGCGCCGGCTACCACGTGCCCCACACGGCGGTGACCGACCGGGCGGAACTGCCCAAGGCCCTCACCCCGGCGAGGGGCCTGCGGGTCGTGGAGGTCCGCTCGAACCGCGCCCTGCTCCGAGACCTGCACGCCCGCCTCCGAGCCACGGTGGCCGACGCCGCCCTCCGCTGACGCGCGAACTCTCGATCTCGCCCGGCCACGGCTACCTCAAGGACCCGAGGAGCCCGCCGCCCGGCCGGCCCGACGCCTCCGCCCAGACGCCCAGCTCGCAAAGCCGCGCCCGAGCCTCGCCATGCGTGCCGCGCCCCCGAGGCCTACGCCCGGCCGTGATGTGGCCCCGAACCCTCGCTCGAATCCGCCATTCGAAGCGACCCTCTGGATGGCAGCCCCCACCCTCTCCGGGGGCACCCCTCAACGCCAAGTCTATCTGTCTACACCGACGAAACCCGTCGTCGCGGCGTTCCTGTGGACAACTCGGTCGACTGTGGACAAACGACACCGGGCCTCCCACGTAGACGTGAGAGGCCCGGTGTTCAGGGATGTGTAACTACTTCTTGCCGATCCGGATCTTCATCGAGGTGCCCTGCTCCGACTGCACCCGAATCGTCGTACCGGTGGCCGGGAGCTTGACGCCCGCGGTGGGCTGCTCCTCGTACCAGTACTTCTTCGTGTCGTCGAACAGCGGGACCGCGTTCTGGCCGCGGACAAGGCTCGGCTTCCCGTTGACGTGCAACGTGAACGTCGCCGACTTGTGCAGCGAGAACGGCGCGTCGTAGCCCGAGATCCGCTCGCGCCACGCCTGGCCCTCCAGGTTGTAGATCGGCGCGGCGTGCGCGTCGACCGGGAGGATCAGGCCCTCGCCCGGGTGCTCACTCGTGTTGTTGTCGGGCTGGGAGGTGTCCCAGTACCAGACGCCGAGACCGGTCTCGTACGGGAAGTGCTCGACCCAGTCCGGCTTGTCCGGGAACCCGAAGTTGTACGGGCCGGTCTTCATGTACTGGTCGTAGGACTCGTACGTCCGGTTCGACGCGAGGTAGTACTGGTCGAACGGCAGGGTCTCCGTCTGCTGCGCGGTCCGGAAACCGTCCAGCGTCCAGGCACCCTCGCCCTCCTCGGCGCCGTCGGTGAACAGCGGCTGGCCGTCGGCCACGACCGAGATCTCGTCGGCGAAGAAACCCGGAGGCGCCACGCCACCGTCGGTCTTGTACCGGAACCGCAGCTGCACGGTCTGGCCCGCGAACTGGTCGAGCGGGACGTTCATGTCCAGCCACTGGTTCTCGGACGTACCCGTGACCGCCGGGTCGTTGTTGGCGTCCTTGCCGAACGGGTTGCCGCCGACGGTGCCGTCCAGCGACGTCCACGTCGCACCGCCGTCCGCCGACGCCTGCGCGTACAGGTAGTCGAAGTCGGCCTCGATGTCGTAGCGCGCCTTCAGTGTCAACGCCGCCGACGTCTTGCCGGTCAGGTCGACCTCGCGGGTCATGGTGTTGTCGAGGTCGTCACCGCTGGTGGACCACCACTGGTTCGCCCCGGCGAACGGTGCGCCGTAGTCGAACGTGACGTCCTTGTCCGGCAGCACGACCACGACGCCCTGCGGCTTGGCCGAGTTGTACTCGTGCGGGCCGAGGTTCAGCGTCTTGGTCTGGCCGGCGACCACGGTCTCGTAGTCGAACCAGCCGAGCTGCAGCTTCGACCACGGGTCCATGTCGTTGACCCGGGAGCCGAGCGTCTCGCCCGGGCCGGAGACCCGCTGCTGGGCCATCAGCGACCACCAGTTGACGTGGTTCTGCCCGCCACCGGAGGTGTCGTACAGGTCCGGCAGACCGAGGTCGTGGCCGTACTCGTGCGCGAACACGCCGATGCCGCCGTTCTCCGGCTGCATCGTGTAGTCGCCGACCCAGAGGCCGGTCGTGCCGACCTGCGAGCCGCCCTGGAGGTTGCCCTCGGGACCGGTCGTGGTGCCCTGGAACACGAAGCTGCGGTGGCTCCACGCGGCGTCCTCGCCGTAGACCGGGTCGCCGTCGGCCTCGTCGCCGCCTGCGTGCACGATCTGGAAGTGGTCGAGGTAGCCGTCGGCCTCGTCGAAGTTGCCGTCACCGTCGAAGTCGGTGCGGTCCCAGACGTCGTACTGCGCGAGCTCCGCCTTGACCTCCTCCGGCGTCTTGCCGGCCGCGATCTGGCTGTCGTACCAGGCGGTCACGCCGTCCTGGACCATGTTGTACGAGTTGCTGCAGACGTTGCTGCCGCAGGGGAAGCCACCCGACCGGCCGTAGCGGGCCTGGTTGTACTTGACCTTCACCCAGTCGCTGACCGTGCCGTCGACGGAGTACCGGCCGGAGGACTGCTTCTCGTAGTAGTTCTTGACCGAGTCGACGTCCGGGTCGTTCGAGAAGTACAGGTCCTGGAAGTGCTGGCGGCTGTAGTCCTCCTGCCAGATGGTCGAGTTGTCCTTCGACCGGTCCGGCTCGGGGATCTCGTTGTGCAGCGGACCGTCGAAGCGGGCCGGCCCCGGCGTGTCAGGGTCGGTGTCCTGGTCCGGGTAGTCCGGGTGCCGCTCGTTGCCGAACTCGACGAGGACCACGAAGATCTTGTCGGTCTTCTCGCGACCCAGCTCGACGTACTGGTCGACCTGACCGGCCTTCTTGGACTTCGCCGTGGCCTTGGCGGCCGGCTTCTTGCCCATCTTCACGACGGTGCTGGAGCCGCGCTTGACCGCCTCGCGCTTGCCGGACAGCACGTCGGAGAGCGCCTCCTGGCGCATCGCGCGGCGCTTCTCCTCGGCGGGGCTGGGCAGGTCGTCGACGCCGTGCGTCTCGTGGGCCGTGCTCGTTGGGTTGGCCGGGGGCGCTGCCTGCGCTCCCGACACCAATGCGGTCAGCCCGGCCGCCACCATGGCGACACTCGTCAGGCCGACGAGAATTCTCCGTTGCAACAGGTCCTCCAGGGATCCCTCAAAACGCGCGGGTCATCCGGCCGGGTGACCTCAACGCGATGCGGGATCTTACGTAAAGTGAATTACCAGCGGACCCGACGAAGGGACTAATCCTTTCGGGTTACTTTCTCACCATTCGGCCGAGTGGCCGCAACGGTCACTCCGCACGGCCGCACGCCGGCCGCGGCAGCTAGGCTCGCGGCGTGGTGGTGCAGCACGAGAACCTCGCGCCGGCGCAGCGGCGCAGGCGTCTCCGGCGCGTCGTCTCGCGCGTGTTGCTGGCCCTCGGCGGCGTGGTCACCTTCCTGTGCGTGGTGTTCGTGGTCGCCGCGTGGACCGAGGACATCGCGATCGACCGGAACACCGGCTACGCCAACGCCGAGGTCGTGTCGGACTCCGTGACGCGCACGCTGGTCCGCTTCTACACCCCGGACGGCGCCGAGTACGTCCCGCAGACCGGCGTGCTGTACCCGGCCGGGCTCAACGCGGGCGACGTCGTCGAGGTCGAGTACCGACAGGACGATCCCGAGCTGGTGCGGGTGGCCGGCCGTGGCGCGGTCGTGACGCTGCTGCCGGTCGGGCTGACGCTGCTCGCCGTTTGGGCCGTGCTCGTGCCGTCCGTTTGGGCGCTGCGCCGGGTTCGGGCGGCTTAGCACAATTTCTTGATCTTTGTTGGTTGCTGGATTCCCATGCATCTGTGATGTCGGTCATTTACCCTCGAAACGTCGTGGCGCTGTCGATCGAGGGACTGATTCGATGAGCAGGACGCGGATGGGCAAGCTGTCGTTCGGCGTGAGCGCGACGGTCGCCGCGCTCACGATGGTCGTCGCCATCCCGTTCGTGGCCTGGGCCGAACCGCCGGCCGCGCTGCCCGCGAGCGCCACGGACGCGGACGCCAGGTTCCAGCCGGCGTTCGACTACGACGAGGACGGGTGCTACTCGACGCCCGCGATCGGGCCGGACGGGACGGTCGCCCCCGGCCTGAAGAACTCCGGCGCGCTGAACGGCAACTGCCACGACGAGTCCGACCTGGACAACACCAACTCCTACGCGCGCTCGAAGTGCAACAACGGCTGGTGCGCCCACCTCTACGACCTGTACTTCGAGAAGGACCAGGCCGTGCCCGGGGTCGACTGCTGCGGGCACCGGCACGACATCGAGCACGTCGTCGTGTGGGTGAACCAGGACCAGGTCGAGTTCGTCTCGACGTCCGCGCACGGCGACTACTCGACGAAGCCCGCCTCCGCCGTCGCCTTCGAGGGCGGGACGCACGCGAAGATCGTCTACCACAAGGATGGCGGCGGCACGCACGCGTTCCGGCTGGCCAGTGGCGGCGAGGCGCCGGAGAACCACAAGAAGGCCTGGCAGTACCCGGCCCTGGTGAGTTTCGACAACTTCCCCCAGGGCATCCGGGACAAGCTCGTCGGCGCGGACTTCGGCTCGGCCAGCCTGGCCATCAAGGACGGTGCCTTCGCGAGCAACCTCGAGGAGGCCAAGCCGGAGGGCATCCCGTTCGATCCGCGTGGATGACCTCCGCTTCGCCGGATGCCCCGTCCTCCGCGTCGGACGGGGCATCCGGTCTTTTGTGACACCTATCTGATTCTGGTGCCCAGAGGTGTAACATCGGGCCGTGGACCTGGAGCAGGAGTTCGAACGCATCGTCGGGGCCGAGCAGCGGATCGAGCCGCGGGACTGGATGCCCGACGGCTACCGCAAGACGCTCATCCGGCAGATCGCGCAGCACGCGCACTCCGAGATCATCGGCATGCAGCCGGAGGCGAACTGGATCAGCCGCGCGCCGTCGTTGCGCCGCAAGGCGATCCTGCTCGCCAAGGTGCAGGACGAGGCGGGCCACGGGCTCTACCTGTACGCCGCGACCGAGACGCTCGGCGCGGACCGCGAGGACCTGACGACCAAGCTCGTCGAGGGCCGGCAGAAGTACTCGTCGATCTTCAACTACCCGACGCTGAACTTCGCCGACGTCGGTGTCGTCGGCTGGCTCGTCGACGGCGCGGCGATCTGCAACCAGGTCCCGCTCTGCCGAACGTCCTACGGCCCCTACGCCCGGGCGATGATCCGCATCTGCAAGGAGGAGTCCTTCCATCAGCGCCAGGGCTACGAGCTGCTGATGACCATGATGCGCGGCACCGAGGCGCAGCGACGCATGGTCCAGGACTCCGTGGACCGCTGGTGGTGGCCGTCGCTGATGATGTTCGGGCCGTCGGACGAGGCGTCGTCGAACACCGAGCAGTCGATGGCCTGGCGGATCAAGCGGCACACCAACGACCAGCTGCGGCAGAAGTTCGTCGACATGTCGGTGCCGCAGGCCGAGGCGCTCGGCGTCACGCTGCCGGACCCGGCGCTGGCGTGGAACGCCGAGCGCGAGCACTACGACTTCGGCGAGATCGACTGGGACGAGTTCTGGCAGGTCGTCGGCGGCAACGGCCCGTCGAGCAAGCAGCGGGTCGCGCACCGGCGCAAGGCGCACGAGGACGGCGCCTGGGTCCGCGAGGCCGCCGCGGCCTACGCGGATAAGCAGGCCGCCGTTCGGGAGGACGTGGCATGAGCGGGCCCCGGTCGGCCTGGCCGCTCTACGAGGTCTTCGTCCGCGGCAAGCGGGGGCTGAACCACGTGCACGTCGGGTCGCTGCACGCGCCGGACGACGAGATGGCGCTGCGCAACGCACGCGATCTCTACACCCGGCGCAACGAGGGCGTGAGCATCTGGGTGGTGCGTGCGGACGCGATCACCGCGTCCTCGCCGGACGAGAAGGACCCGTTCTTCGCGCCGAGCGGGGACAAGGTCTACCGGCACCCGACGTTCTACTCCATTCCGGAAGACGTGCCGCACCTATGAGCGAGCTTGCGAGCGAGTCAAAGACACAGGGCGACCGCGAGCGGCGGCACCGAGCCTGCGAGGGGCCGTCGTGAGCTTTGATAACGCCTACGAGGCGATCACCGAGGACAACGACGAGCGGCACTGGGCCTTCGGCACCGGTTTCGACGACCCGCTCGCCGACGTGGACCGTGCCTTGCCGTCCCATGTGGACACCGCGGACCTGGTCACGTACTGCCTGATGCTCGGCGACGACGCGCTAGTCCTGTCCCAGCGGCTCACCGAGTGGTGCTCGCGCGCGCCGGAGCTCGAGGAGGACGTGGCGCTCGCGAACATCGCGCTCGACCTGCTCGGCCAGGCCCGGCTGCTGCTGTCGCGCGCCGGCGAGGTCGAGGACGCCGGCCGGGACGAGGACGCGCTCGCCTACCTGCGCGCCGAGCACGAGTTCCGCAACGTGCGACTGGTGGAGCTCGACTGCGGACCCGGCCCCGGCGGCGACTTCGCGACGACCATCGCGCGGCTGCTGGTGTTCTCGAGCTGGCGGCTGGCGATCTTCGAGCAGCTGGCGTCGTCGGTGGACCCGGTGCTCGCCGCGATCGCCGCGAAGGGCGTCAAGGAGCTGGCCTACCACCGCGACCACGCCGCGCAGTGGACGCTGCGGCTCGTCGGCGGCACCGAGTACTCGCGGGAGCGGATGACCGCGGGCCTGACGAAGGTGTGGCCGCTGGTGCCCGAGCTGTTCGCCACGCACGAGATCGAGGAGCGGCTGCCCGGCGTCGCGGTCGACCCGGCTACCGTGCGGTCCGAAGTGGACAGCGTGCTCGACCGCGTGCTCACCGCCGCCGGCCTGGAGCGGCCGGATGTCGCGGCGATGGCCGCGGTGGCGGGCCGGACCGGGCGGGACGGCGTGCACACCGAGGCGCTGGGCTACCTGCTCGCCGAGATGCAGCACCTGGCCCGCTCGCTGCCGGGAGCGGTGTGGTGAGCGAGCTTGCGAGCGAACAAGATGTCACAGGGCGACCGCGAGCGGCATCACCGAGCCTGCGAGGGGATGTCGTGAGCGCGCGTTCCGTTGCCGAGTCGGTCCTGGACCCCGAGCTGCCGGTGTTGACGCTCGCGGACCTCGGGGTGCTGCGGTCGGTCTCCGAGCACGACGGCCGGGTGGTCGTGGAGATCACGCCGACCTACACCGGCTGCCCGGCGCTGGAGGAGATGCGCGCGGACCTGCGCCGGCGGCTGGGCGCCGCGGGGTACGGCGAGGTCGAGGTGCGCACGGTGCTGAGCCCGGCGTGGACGACCGACTGGATCAGCGAGGCCGGCCGGCGCAAGCTCGCCGAGCACGGGATCGCGCCGCCGTCGCGCGTCGGACCGCGGTCGGGCCCGGTCCCGCTGAACCTGACGCCGCCGGTGTCGCGGGTGTGTTGTCCGCGGTGCGGCTCGGCGGACACGACCGAGCTGTCGCGGTTCTCGGCGACCGCGTGCAAGGCGTTGCGCCGCTGCGAGTCCTGCCGGGAGCCGTTCGAGCACGTCAAGGAGTTCTGAGGTGGTCGCGACCTTCCACCCGCTGCCCGTCGCCCGGGTCGACCGGCTGTGCGAGGACGCGGTCGCCGTGACGTTCGCGGTGCCGCACGAGCTGCGCAAGGAGTTCGCCTTCAGGCCGGGCCAGTACCTGACGCTGCGCCAGGACCTGGAGGGGGTGGAGGAGCGGCGGTCGTACTCGATCTGTGCGCCGCCGTCGGCGCCGCCGCGGATCGGGGTACGCCGGGTGGCGGACGGCCTGTTCTCGACGCGGCTCGTGGACCGGCTGCGACCCGGCGACGTGCTCGACGTGCTGCCGCCGCTGGGCCGGTTCACGCCGGACCTGACCCGGCGCGGCCGGCATCACGTGTTCGTCGCCGCCGGTTCCGGGATCACGCCGGTACTGTCGATCATGTCGGCGGTCCTGGAGTCCGATGTGGATGGTCGGGCGACGCTGCTGTACGGCAATCGGCGCACGGACACGGTGATGTTCGGCGACGAGCTCGCCGACCTCAAGGACCGCTACGCCGCGCGGCTGCAGCTGGTGCACGTGCTGTCGCGCGAGCCGCGCGACGTCGAGCTGTTCTCCGGCCGCCTCGACGCCGCCAAGCTGGGGGCCCTGTTGGACACGATCGTCCCGACGTCCGATGTGGACCAATGGTGGCTGTGCGGTCCGTTCGGCATGCTCACCGACGCCGACTCCGTCCTGTCCGCCCGTGGCGTGCCGCGCGAGCGGGTGCACCGCGAGCTGTTCTACGTGGACGAGCCGCCGCCCCCGCTGGACCGGGCCGACGAGTCCGCCGTGGACGGTCCGGCCGCGTCGGTGACGCTCCATCTCGACGGCCGCGAGACGAGCCTCGTGCTGCCCGCGGACACCCCGATCCTGGACGCCGCGCAGCGGGTGCGGGCGGACCTGCCGTTCGCGTGCAAGGGCGGTGTGTGCGGCACCTGCCGGGCGAAGGTGACCTCGGGGAAGGTCGAGATGCGCCGCAACTACGCACTGGAACAGCGGGAGCTGGAGGAGGGCTTCGTGCTCACGTGCCAGGCCCTACCCAGGTCAGAAGTAGTAACCATCGACTACGACGCCTGACCTGGCCGCCGCGACCTCGCTACCGAGAACCGCCCAACTGTCCACAACCGCCCGACTTGTCCACAAGTCGATCAAGCACCCCGAGAACGTCGGTGCCCCTCGGTAGAATTGGAACCGGGGCCGCCCCCCGGAGAGGGTGGGGGCCGCCATCCAGAGGGGGCGTTGTCGATCTTGCCCGAGGGGCCGAGTCGGGCGGGCTTGTCGGCGGGTTCGATCAGGTGCGGAGGGCGGGTCCACGTAGCCGGGCTCGGGACAGCGGTTCGGGTGACGAAAGTGCTGGTCGCGGCCACCGGCATGCAGACTTTCGGCAACGTTCGCTCTCGCGTCACGTGTGCGTTCTCCCCGCGAGAGAGCGGGTTGCGACCGTGTGGCCGTGCGAGTCGCCATCGTCACTGAGAGCTTCCTGCCACAGGTCAACGGCGTGACGAACTCGGTTCTCCGCGTCGTCGAGCACCTCCACGCGCGCGGGCACCAGGCGCTCGTCGTCGCGCCTGGCACGGCCGGGCCGGACAGATACCTGCACGCCGAGGTCCGCCGCGTCCGGGCGGTCGACCTGCCGGTGATCAGCTCGCTGCCGATCGGCGTCCCTTCGCCGAAGGTGTTCAACGCGCTCGCCGAGTTCGAGGCCGACGTCGTGCACCTCGCCTCCCCGTTCGTCCTCGGCGCGGCCGGGCTGCGCGCCGCCCGCCGACTCGGCGTGCCGACCGTCGCCGTCTACCAGACCGACGTCGCCGGGTTCGCCGCGTCCTACGGCCTCAAGCACGGCGCCCGCGCGGCCTGGCGATGGATCCGCCGGCTGCACGGCCTCGCCGACCGCACGCTCGCCCCCTCGCGGGCCTCGGCGGCCGCACTGACCGAGCACGGCGTGCCGCGGGTGTACCGGTGGGCCCGGGGCGTGGACACCGAGCTGTTCGCCCCGTGGCACGCCGACCCGGGCCTGCGCGCGGAGCTCGCGCCGGGCGGTGAGCTGCTCGTCGGCTACGTCGGCCGGCTCTCCCCGGAGAAGCAGGTGCACCGGCTCGCGGCCCTGCACGGCCTGCCGGGCGTCAAGACGGTGGTCGTCGGCGACGGGCCCGACGAGCCGGCGCTGCGCAAGCTGCTGCCGGACGCGGCGTTCCTCGGCTTCCGCACCGGCAAGGAGCTCGCCGCCGCCTACGCGAGCCTCGACGTCTTCGTGCACACCGGTCCACATGAGACGTTCTGCCAGGCCGTCCAGGAGGCGCTCGCCTGTGGCGTGCCGGCGATCGCGCCCAACGCGGGCGGGCCGCGCGACCTCGTCGAGCACGGACGGACCGGGTTCCTCGTGGAGCCCTACGACGACGCCAGGTTCGCCGCCGGCCTCGTGTCCGGTGTGGAGTTCCTGCGCCAGGACGCGCCGCGCGAGCGGTTCGGCCTCGCCGCCCGGGACTCGGTGCTGGACCGGACCTGGCCGGCCGTCTGCGACGAGTTGCTTGGCCACTACGCACAGGTCAGTAGGGCGCTGCTCGCCGCGTAGTCGGTAGGGTTGGGCATGCCTCGCGCCGGCCTGGACAAGAACCCCCGCGACGTGGCCGAGATGTTCGACGGGGTGGCCAAGGGCTACGACCGCACCAACTCGGTGATGACGCTGGGCTTCGACCGGCGGTGGCGCTGGCTGACCCGCCGGGTCCTGGAGGCGACGCCGGGCGAGCGGATCCTCGACCTCGCCGCCGGCACCGCGGTCTCCACCGTCGAGTACGCCCGCTCCGGCGCCTGGTGCGTCGCCGCCGACTTCTCGCTCGGCATGCTGAAGACCGGCGCGCAGCGCGACGTGCCGAAGGTCGCCGCGGACGCGTTCCACCTGCCGTTCGCCGACGACTCCTTCGACGCGGTCACGGTCTCCTTCGGGCTGCGCAACATGGACGACACGGTCGCCGCGCTGGGCGAGATGTGCCGCGTCGTCCGCCCCGGCGGGCGGCTCGTCGTCTGCGAGGTCGCCCAACCGCCGCTGGCGCCGCTTCGCTGGCTGCACCACAACGTCGTGCTGCGGCTGCTGCCGCGGGTCACCAAGCCGTTCTCGTCGAACAAGGAGGCCTACGCCTACCTCGCCGAGTCCATGCGCGACTGGCACGACCAGGCCACGCTCGCCCGGCTGATCGCGGAGGCCGGCTGGGACGAGGTCGAATGGCTGAACCTGACCTTCGGCGTGGTCGCCCTGCACCGGGCGGTCAAGCCGAAGGCAGCGCCTGCCAGCGAGTGACCCGCCGGATCACGACGACCACCAGCGCCCCCGCCGCGCACTGGAGCGCCGCCGACGCCGTGTCCGCCAACGCCAGCACCCGCAGGTCCGCCAGGGGCACCCCGCCGCGCGCCAGGTACAGCAGCACCACCGCGAGTGCGCAGCTGGTGAACCACACGCCGAGCACCCAGGTCCAGCGGCGCGACCGCCTGGCGCCCAGCAGCCGGGCGTTGCCGCGGATGCGGGACAGCCACACGAGCAGCGTCAGCGCGGCGGCGGTCATCGCGAGCACGTACACCGTGGCGACCGTCCGTCCGGTCGCCTCCGCGCTGGTGAGGTCGGCGACCCAGATCCCGGGCACACCCGCGGTGTAGTCGGCGCCGACGGCGAGCCGGTGCCACGCGGACCACGCGTTCAGGCCACCGACCAGGCACGTCCCGCCGACGAGCAGGGAGGAGGCCGCGGTCGGGCCGAGCAGTGGCGCCGGGCGGGACAGGACCGATGCGGGCAGGGTCGGTTCCGGACTCGTCATGTCGGCCCCCAGGCATTGCGTCACTTGTGGTGATGCCTAGATCGTCGCGATTCGCGGGCTGTCCGTTTCGTCACGCCGGAGTCGGGGAGTCCGGCCCGTAGAATGGCGGGAGTTCGTGAACGCTTTCACAAGCCGTTCCCTGGAGGAGCCGCCGGATGAGCCGACGCAAGGCAACCGAGGACGCCGAGGTCATCGTGGTCGGCGCCGGACCAGCCGGGGCGACCGCGGCCACCTACCTCGCGCGGGCCGGGCTCGACGTGCTGCTGCTGGAGAAGAGCTCGTTCCCGCGGGAGAAGGTCTGCGGTGACGGCCTCACCCCGCGCGGCGTGAAGCAGCTGATCGACCTCGGCATCGACACCCGCGCGGAGGCCGGTTGGCTGCAGAACAAGGGCCTGCGGGTGGTCGGCGGCGGCGTCACGCTGGAGCTGGACTGGCCGGACCTGGCGACGTTCCCGCCCTACGGCGTGGTGCGCACCCGGATGGACTTCGACGAGATGCTGGCGCGCACCGCGCAGCGGGCCGGCGCGCGGCTGCTCGAGCGGACCACGGTGACCGGTGCCGTCGTCGACGAGCGGACCGGCCGGGTCGAGGGCGTGGCCGCGAAGGTCGGGCCCGAGCGGGCGCCGGTCACCTACCGCGCGCCGGTCGTGCTGGCCTGCGACGGCGTCTCGGCGCGGCTGGCCCTGTCGGTCGGGCTGGACAAGATCGAGAGCCGGCCGATGGGCGTCGCGGTGCGGCGGTACTACGCCTCGCCGCGGTCGAAGGACGACTACCTCGAGTCGCACCTCGAGCTGTGGGACCGGTCCGACCCCGCGGACCCGCGGCTGCTGCCGGGCTACGGCTGGATCTTCGGCATGGGCGACGGCACGGTGAACGTCGGGCTGGGGATTCTGTCCACGTCGAAGGCCTTCGGGAAGACGGACTACCGCGCGCTGCTGCGATCCTGGTTGGACGGCACGCCCGAGGAGTGGGGCTTCCGCGAGCACAACGCCACCGGCAAGATCGGTGGCGCCGCGCTGCCGATGGGGTTCAACCGCACGCCGCACTACGCGCGCGGCCTGCTGCTGGTCGGCGACGCGGGCGGCATGGTGAACCCGTTCAACGGTGAGGGCATCGGCTACGCGATGGAGTCCGCGCGGCTCGCGGCCGAGTGCGTGGTGCAGGCGCTGGCCCGGCCGGAGGGGCCGTCGCGGGAGCGGGCGCTCGCCGGCTACCCGGTGGCGCTGAAGGAGGCGCTCGGCTCGTACTACCGGCTGGGCAACATCTTCAGCCGGCTGATCGGCAACCCGGTGGTGATGCGCACGGCGACGAAGTACGGCCTGCCGCGCACGACGCTGATGAAGCTGGTGCTCAAGCTCCTGGCCGGGCTGTACGACCCCAAGGACGGCGACGCCTTCGACCGCATGATCACCGCGGCCACCCGGATGGCCCCGAGCGTCTGAACCCGCCAGGCCCACCCGCGTGATCAGCTACAGCGGGCCGCAGATCGTGCCCGGCTCGGCCGCCGTCGCCCGGAGCAGGTCGCGCACCAGCTCGTAGTCGATCCGCTCCGGCTTGCGGAAGCGCAGGCAGCCCTTGCCCATGTCGTGGCCGGCCAGCCGCTCCTCGAACGCCCGCCGGACGTCGGTGCGCAGCACGTAGAAGCTGATGTACTGCTTCTGGCTCGCGAACGCGACCGCACCCTCGCCGGCCCGTTCGTAGGCCGGCATGCCGTACGCCATCTTCTCCGTGTAGCCGGGCAGCTCGGCCCGGCACAGGTCACGCAGCCGCGTCAGCGCCTCCCGGCGCTCGTCGGGCAACTCGGCCAGGTATCCGTCGACGTCCGCGGCCTTGCTCTGCACCATGCCGGCGAGCGTATGCGCGCCCGCCGGCACGGTCGAGCGAACGATCCGAGTCAGGCAAGAACCGTCAAGACAGGCGCTCCAGGACCATCGCCATGCCCTGCCCGCCACCGACGCACATCGTCTCCAGGCCGAACTGCTTGTCGTGCCACTGCAGGGAGTTGACGAGCGTCGTGGTGATCCGGGCGCCGGTCATGCCGAACGGGTGGCCGACCGCGATCGCGCCGCCGTTGACGTTCAGCTTCTCCAGCGGAATCTCCAGGTCGCGGTAGGACGGGATCACCTGCGCCGCGAACGCCTCGTTGATCTCCACGAGGTCGATGTCGGAGATCGTGAGACCGGCCAGCGCCAGCGCGCGGCGCGACGCCTCCACCGGGCCGAGGCCCATGATCTCCGGCGACAGCGCGGACACGCCGGTCGACACGATCCGCGCCAGCGGCGTGAGGCCCAGCTCGGCGGCGCGGGTGTCGGACATGACCACCACCGCCGCGGCGCCGTCGTTGAGCGGGCAGCAGTTGCCGGCCGTCACCCGGCCGCTGGGCCGGAACACCGGGTTCAGCGTCGAGGTCTTCTCGTAAGTCACGCCCGGACGCGGGCCGTCGTCGGTGTCCACCACGCGGCCGTCGGGCAGGGTCACCGGGATGATCTCCCGCGCCCAGAAGCCCGACTTGATCGCCTCTTCGGCCAGGTTCTGCGAGCGGACGCCGAAGTGGTCCATGTCCTCGCGGCTGACGTCCTTGGCGAGCGCCAGGTTCTCCGCGGTCTGGCCCATCGCGATGTACACGTCCGGCACCGAGCCGTCCTGGCGCGGGTCGTGCCACTCCGACGCGCTCTCGGCAGCCGACGCGGCGGTGCGCGCCTCGGCCTCGGCGAACACCGGGTTGTGCGTGTCCGGCCAGGAGTCCGAGCTGCCCTTGGCGTAGCGCGACACCGTCTCCACGCCCGCGCTGACGAACGCGTGGCCCTCGCCGGCCTTGATCGCGTGGAACGCCATCCGCGTGGTCTGCAGGCTCGACGCGCAGTAGCGGGTGATCGTGCAGCCCGGCAGGTGGTCGTAGCCGAGCTCGACGGCGACCGCCCGGCCCATGTTGAAGCCCGACTCACCGCCCGGCAGGCCGCAGCCCAGCATGAGGTCGTCGAGTCCCGTCGGGTCCAGGTCCGGCACCTTGTCCAACGCCGCCCGCACGATCTGCACCGCGAGGTCGTCGGGCCTGATGTCGACGAGCGAACCCTTGCCCGCCCGCCCGATCGGCGAACGAGCCGTGGACACGATGACCGCCTCTGGCATGGCGCAAACCCCTTCGTCAGACGCTCGGTGACAAGACGACTGACAAGCAGGCTACGCGGGGAGGACCCGCCATCCACCCGTCAAGCCGGCAGCATCACACAAGGGGGCCAGCAGCACGCTCGCCGCGAGCTCGTAGCCGGCACCGTTGGGGTGGAACCGGTCCTCGCTGAACAGCTCGTCCGGCCGCTGGCGGAACTCCGGCGACAGCAGCGCGGCGCTGGACACCGACCGAACGCCGATCCGGTCCAGCTCGTGGCGTTGCGCCCGGGCCAGCGCGAGGCCCCAGCGGGAGGCGATCGCGCGCAGCGGCTGCGGAATCGGCTCGACGATGGCCAGGTCCGGGCAGGTGCCGACGACCACGGTCGTGCCGGCCTCGGTCAGCCGGCGGACCTGGCGCGCCAGCAACGCGGCCGACGTGCCGACCCGCATCCGCGTGGTGACGTCGTTGCCGCCGACGATGACCAGCGCCAGGCTCGGCGGGTTGATCAGCGCGACGTCGATCTGCTCGTCGAGGTCGGACGTGCGCGAGCCGATGATCGCGTGCGTGGTCAGCCGGACCGGGCGGCCGGCCTCCTCGGCGAGGCCCTTCGTCAGGCGCACGCCCGGCAGCTTGTCGTCGGTCTCCGCGCCCAGACCGGCGGCCAGCGAGTCACCCAGCACCGCGAACGTGAGGACGTCGGCGGGCTCCTCGGTGACCGGTCCGCTGCCGTCCGGCAGGTACACGCCGTCGGCGTTGCGTGGCAGGTCGGTCGACTTGCCGATGAGCGTGCGAGCGCGCTTCGACTGTCCGTTGAGCAGGCCGTACGCGGCTCCGGACAGCCCGCCGACCGAGCCGGCGCCCAACGCCAGCCCACGCAGCACACGCAGCCACGCCATCGCGCACCTCCTACTCATTACACGGGCCGGCGCCGATGCCGGTTTCCTTTCCATCGTCGCCGGTGTCAAGTCGTGACCGTCGACCGGGTTCGAGTGTGTGCCGCGTCACTAGTATCGGGCTCGACGTGGGGTCGAGGCTCGTCGAGCGAACCGCCGAAACACGTGGTAAACGTGCCGGTCGCTAGGCTCGCGCCTGGTCGGGGGGCACGTCTGAACGAGGAGTGCAGGTGGAGTACGTCGAGCATGTCGTCGATCTGGTCGGCAACACGCCGCTGGTCAAGCTGAACGCGCTGGCCGAGGGAGTCTCGGCCACGGTGCTCGCGAAAATCGAGTACTTCAACCCGGGCGGCAGCGTCAAGGACCGGATCGCGCTGCGGATGATCGAGGCGGCGGAGAAGTCGGGCGAGCTCAAGCCCGGCGGCACGATCGTCGAGCCGACCTCCGGGAACACCGGGGTCGGTCTCGCGATGGTGGCGCAGCGCAGGGGCTACCGCTGCGTGTTCGTCTGCCCGGACAAGGTCAGCGAGGACAAGCGGAACACGCTGCGCGCCTACGGCGCGGAGGTCGTGGTCTGCCCGACCGCGGTCGCCCCCGAGCACCCGGACTCCTACTACAACGTGTCCGACCGGCTCGTCACCGAGATCGAGAACGCGTGGAAGCCCGACCAGTACTCCAACCCGGAGAACCCGACGAGCCACTACCTGTCCACCGGGCCGGAGCTGTGGCGCCAGACCGACGGCCGGATCAGCCACTTCGTCGCCGGTGTGGGCACCGGCGGCACGATCTCGGGCACCGGTCGCTACCTCAAGGAGGTCTCGGACGGCCGGGTCCAGATCGTCGGCGCGGACCCCGAGGGCTCGGTGTACTCCGGCGGCAGCGGGCGGCCCTACCTCGTCGAGGGTGTCGGCGAGGACTTCTGGCCGCAGACCTACGACCGCTCGGTCGCCGACGAGATCATCCCGGTGTCCGACGCCGAGTCGTTCGAGGTCACCCGCCGGCTGGCGCGCGAGGAGGGGCTGCTGGTCGGCGGCTCCTGCGGCATGGCGGCGGCCGCGGCGATCCGGCTGGCCAAGCGGCTCGGCCCGGACGACGTCGTCGTCGTGCTGTTGCCCGACGGCGGCCGCGGCTACCTGTCGAAGGTGTTCAACGACGACTGGATGGCCTCCTACGGCTTCCTGCCGCCCGAGCACTCCGGCGCGACCGTCGGCGATGTGTTGCGGCGCAAGGGAACCGGCGGCGCGATGCCGGACCTGGTGCACGGGCATCCGAACGAGACGGTGGCCGACGCGGTGGCGATCCTGCGCGAGTTCGGCGTGAGCCAGATGCCCGTGGTCAACGCGGAGCCGCCGGTGATGGCGGCCGAGGTCGTCGGCGCGGTCAACGAACGGGATCTGCTCGAGGCGCTGTTCACCGGCAAGGCGGCGCTCGCCGACCGGCTGGAGGACCACATGTCGCCGCCGCTGCCGACGATCGGCGCAGGTGAGCAGGTGAGCTCGGCGATGACCGCGCTGTCCACCGCCGACGGCGCGCTGGTGCTGCTCGACGGCAAGCCGGCCGGCGTCGTGACGCGGCAGGACCTGCTCGGCTTTCTCGCTGGCCGCTGAGCGTGTCGCGGCACCCGTCCCGCTGCCGGCATTCGGCCGCACGATGCACTAGCGTTGCCCCGAAAGCACCTCTGGATAGACCTTTCGAAGGGGTTGGAACCCGATGAGCTCTCCTCAGCCGCCGAACCAACCGTGGCAGGGCGGCCAGCCACCGCAGCAAGGGGAAGGTGAGCAGAGCCAGGAGCAGCATCCCGGCCAGCCGCCCCAGCAGGACAACCCGCACTCCACCCCGGGGCCGACGCAGGCCATCCAGCCGGGACAGCCAGGCCAGGTCGGCGCCGACGGGGTCGAGCGCACCCAGGCCATCCAGCCCGGCCAACAGCCCGGCGAGGCGACCCAGGTCGTGCAGCCGGTCCAGCCGGGTCAGCAGTACCAGGACTCCGGCGCCACGCAGATGGTGCCGCCCGGCTCGATGCCGCCCCAGCAGCCGCAGTACGCCCCGCCGCCCGCCGCGGACCCCCAGGCACCTGGCGGTTTCGGGCAGCAGCAGGGCGGGTTCGGCCAGCAGCTGCCGCCCGGCTACGGCCAGCAGCAGCCGCCGCCGGGCTACGGCCCGCCGCCCGGCGGGTTCGGCCAGCAGCAGCAGACTCCGCCGCCCGGGTTCGGCCAGCAGCAGCCGCCGCCGGGCTACGGCCCGCCGCCCGGCGGGTTCGCGCAGCAGCAGGGGCTGGGCAGCGGCCCGTCGTTCGGCGGCCAGGGCCAGAACCTGCAGATGATCGCCTGGGGCCTGGCGGGTCTCGCCGCGGTGCTGGGTCTGCTCATCGCGATCTTCGCCCTGGTCGACTTCGGTGACATCAGCGAGTACAGCGACGGCTACAACGCCGCGCCGCCCGAGCTGGTCGACGAGCTCGGTGCCCCGTCGCCGGGCCTGCTCTGGCTGTGCACGATCGCGATCCTGCTCGGCGCGGTGGGTGCCATCGGCGGCGGCGTGCTGATCTTCCTCAAGCACAAGATGGCGCACATGGTGCTGGCCGGCGCCGGCGGGCTGATGCTCGTGTTCGGCATCTTCGAGCTGATCCTCGCGGCCGGCGTCGAGGGCAACACCGGCGAGCTGCCGGGCACCGGCGTGTGGGGCCTGATCGGCGGCATCCTCGTCGGCGGCATCGGCGCGCTCGGGTTCTTCCCGCAGACCAAGAAGTTCCTCGGCGGCGAGTCGGTGCTGGGCGGTTCCGGCGGCGGCCCCGGCGGCTTCGGCGGCCCGCCCCAGGGCGGCTTCGGGCAGCAGCAGCCGCAGCAGGGCTTCGGCCAGCAACCTCCGCAGCAGGGCTTCGGCGGCCCGCCGCAGGGTGGCTTCGGACAGCAGCCGCCCCCGGGCGGTTTCGGCCAGCCCCCACAGCAGGGCGGCCCGCCACAGCAGTGGTGAGCGAACGCTGAACGAGACGCCGGTGGATCACTCCACCGGCGTCTCGCTTATCCGTACGGGTGAGTTCGTGAACTATTCGCGCGCTCCCCGTCGTTGAATGAGATGACGGGTCAAACCGGGTTCCCACATGCTGGGCACGTGAGTGAGAGGTAATAATCTGTGGCAATGGCAGCGGACACGAGCCGGTGGGGCTTCGAGACTCGGGCGATCCACGCAGGTCAGCGACCTGATCCGCGAACCGGCTCGGTCATCGTGCCGATCTACGCCACCTCCACCTTCGCCCAGGACGGCGTCGGCGGGCTGCGCGAGGGCGGCTACGAGTACTCCCGGACCGCCAACCCGACCCGCACCGCGCTCGAGGAGTCCCTGGCATCGCTGGAGGGCGGCCGGCACGCGCTCGCGTTCGCGTCCGGGATGGCCGCGAGCGACGTCGCGCTGCGGGCGCTGACCCGGCCCGGCGACCACGTCATCCTCGGCGGCGACGCCTACGGCGGCACCTTCCGGTTGCTGGACAAGGTTCTCAAGCTGTGGGGCGTCGAGTACACGACGGTCGACCTCGCCGACGTGGCCGCCGCCCGCGCGGCGGTCCGGCCGAACACCAAGGTCATCTGGTGCGAGACGCCGACCAACCCGCTGCTCGGCATCGCCGACATCGCGGCGCTGTCCGACGTGGCCGCGGAGGCCGGCGCGAAGCTCGTCGTGGACAACACGTTCGCCACGCCCTACCTGCAGTCCCCGCTCGGCCTCGGCGCGGACGTGGTGCTGCACTCGACCACCAAGTACCTCGGCGGCCACTCTGACGTCGTCGGCGGCGCGCTGATCACCTCGGACGACGAGCTCCACGAGTCCTTCGACTTCCTGCGCAACGCGGTCGGCGCGGTGCCCGGCCCGTTCGACGCGTGGCTCACCCTGCGCGGCGCGAAGACGTTGGCGCTGCGGATGGAGCGGCACAGCGACAACGCCGAGCGCATCGTCGAGGCGCTGGCCGGCCACCCGCGGGTCACCAAGGTCTACTACCCGGGCCTGCCCGACCACCCCGGCCACGAGCTCGCCGGCAAGCAGATGCGCCGCTTCGGCGGCATGGTGTCGTTCGCCGTCGCGGGCGGCGAGGCGGCGGCCCTGGAGGTCGCGGCCCGCACGAAGATCTTCATCCTGGGCGAGTCGCTCGGCGGCGTCGAGTCGCTGATCGAGCATCCGGGCAAGATGACCCACGCCAGCACCACGGGCTCGCCGCTGCAGGTGCCGGGCGACGTGCTGCGGCTGTCCGTCGGCATCGAGGACGGTGCCGACCTGGTGCAGGACCTGCTCCAGGCGCTGGGCTGACCGGCTCCGAAACGAAGAACGGCCCTCGGTTCCGCCGGGGGCCGTTTCGTGTCTGTTTCCGTGCCTAGGGGGCGATCTCGTCGCCGCGGGTCAGCTCGTTGAGCGCGGGCTCGGTCTGCGCCGGCTGATGCTTGCGCTGCTGCTGGACCGGCGGCAGCTGGGCGGGGTCCACGCAGCTGCCGACCAGCTCCAGCTGACCGTCGTCGTGCTCGACGTAGCGGCCCGGCGCGTCGCAGCCGGCCTGGTGGACGCTGAACACCGCCACCCCGGCCAGGGCCACCGCCGCCAACGACGCTCCCGCAAGCGGGAGCATTCCCGCGACCCGTGACCCGTCCGCCATGCTCGATCCCATCCATGTGCTGCGTGCACGGACGAGGATACCCGGCCCGGATTGTCCTCGTGGATCGTGCGGGCAACTCGTCGCCGCCGACCGAACACGCGACGTTGTGAGTGACTCGTCAGCGGCCGCTACGATCATCGGGTCCGCCTGGGGGTGAGGTACCGCGCCGGTGGCCTCGCTGGGGGGCAGGCCACCGGCGCGGGTTCGGCTCAGAGGTTGCCGCGGCGCTCCTGCTCGCGCTCGATGGCCTCGAACAACGCCTTGAAGTTGCCCTTGCCGAAGCCGAGCGAGCCGTGCCGCTCGATCAGCTCGTAGAACACGGTCGGCCGGTCGCCGATCGGCTTGGTGAAGATCTGCAGCAGGTAGCCGTCCTCGTCCCGGTCGACCAGGATCCGGTGCTCCTTGAGCGTCTCGATCGGCACCCGCACCTCGCCGATCCGGGCGCGCAGCTCGGGGTCGTCGTAGTAGGAGTCCGGCGTGTCCAGGAACTCCACGCCCGCCTCGCGCATGGCGGTGACCGAGCCGATGATGTCGTTGGTGGCGAGCGCGATGTGCTGGCAGCCGGCGCCGTCGTAGAACTCGAGGTACTCGTCGATCTGCGACTTCTTCTTCGCGATCGCCGGCTCGTTGAGCGGGAACTTCACGCGGTGGTTGCCGTTGGACACGACCTTGCTCATCAGCGCCGAGTAGTCGGTGGCGATGTCGTCGCCGACGAACTCCGCCATGTTCACGAAGCCCATGACGCGGTTGTAGAACTCGACCCAGTAGTCCATCTTGCCGAGCTCGACGTTGCCCACGCAGTGGTCGATGGCCTGGAAGAGCCGCTTGCGCCGCGGCATCGTCGACTCCTTGGCCACGTAGCCGGGCAGGTAGGGGCCGGTGTAGCGGGAGCGGTCGACGAGCGTGTGGCGGGTCTCGCCGTACGTCGCGATCGCGGCCAGCCGGACCGTGCCGTGCTCGTCGGACACCTCGTACGGCTCGTCGATCACGGTGGCGCCCTGCGCGCGGGCGTGCTCGACGCACTTGTCCACGTCGGCGACCTCGAGGGCCAGGTCGACCACGCCGTCGCCGTGCTTGCGGTGGTGGTCGTGCAGCTCGCTGTCCGGGTGCACGCCGCCGTTGATCACGAAGCGGGCGGACCCGGACTTCAGCACGAACGACTTGTGGGCGCGGTTGCCGGTCTCGGGGCCGGAGTAGGCGACGACCCGCATGCCGAACGCGGCCTGGTAGAACCACGCGGTCTGGGTGGCGTTGCCGACCGCGAACACGACGGCGTCCATCGCGCGGACGGGGAATGGGTCCTTGGTCTCGTCGTAGTCCACGAGCCCGACGAGCTGGCGCAGCTGGTCGAAGCTGACATCGTCGTACTGGCGATCCTGGTTGAGGGTGCCGGTCATCGTGTCCTCCCTGCTGACATGGCGGTAGCCGCAGGATCCGTGCGCTCGGGCAGTCTGCGCAACCGGCGCTCCCATCGGTGGGCAATCTGCCCAGAAAACCGAGAACGGAGTGGACGGGGTGAGGCATTCTGTGCAGATGAGCGAACCGGTTGACACACTCGACGCGCTCGACTCACGCCTGCTGCTCCTGCTCGCCGACGAGCCGCGGCTGGGCGTGCTGGAGTGCTCGCGGCGCCTCGGCGTGGCGCGCGGGACCGTGCAGGCGCGGATGGACCGGCTGGAGCGGCGGGGGGTGCTGCGCGGGTTCCCGCCGGACGTGGACCTGGCCGCGATCGGCTACGGGCTGACCGCGTTCGCGGTGCTGGAGATCGCGCAGGGCCGGCGCACGGAGGTGGCCTCGCGGCTCGCCGCCATCGACGAGGTGTGCGAGGTACACGCGACGACGGGTGAGGGGGATCTGTTGGTGCGCATGGTCGCCCGGTCCAACGCCGACCTGCAGCGGGTCATCGACGAGGTCGTGGATGTGCAGTGGGTGCGGCGGACCTCGACGTCGATCGCCCTGTCCACGCCGATCCCGCCGCGGGTGCGTCCGCTGCTGGAGCGGGTCGCGGGCGGGGACGCGGGCGAAGACGTCCGCGCATGACGAAAGGCCCGGAGCCGTGGTGACAGCTCCGGGCCTCTCCGGTCTCGTCCGCGAACCTGGGCCGGCTCAGCCGGCGTAGGGCACCGCCTTCACCAGGGTGACCTGCTGGGTGTTGCCGTTGGGCAGCTCGTAGGAGCGGGTCTCGCCCTCCTTCGCGCCAAGCAGCGCCTTGCCCAGCGGCGACTCAGGTGAGTAGACCTCCAACGCGCCCTCGGCGCCCTCTTCTCGGGTGGCCAGCAGGAACTTCTCGGTCTCCTTGTCGCCCTCGTAGCGGATGGTCAGCACCTTGCCGGGCTCCGCGAGCCCGTCATTGGCCGGCGCCTCGCCGACCTTGGCGTTGCGCAACAGCTCCTGCAGGTGCCGGATTCGGGCCTCCGCCTGGCCCTGCTCCTCGCGTGCCGCGTGGTAACCCCCGTTCTCCTTGAGGTCACCCTCCTCGCGGCTGGCATTGATCTTCGCGGCGATAACCGGGCGATTGTCAACGAGCTCGTCAAGCTCTTGCTTGAGCCGGTTGTAGGCCTCCTGGGTCAACCAGGTCACCTGGGTGTCGCTCACGGTCACCAACTCCTCGCTCACACTTCCGGTCCCGCGGATTCGGGCCGGTAGTTCCCGGGCGGCGGCGAACACCCGGAACGGAAAAACACGGCCCGCCAGGGGGCCGTGCAGGTACGACAGCGTATCACGATCGGGCGGACATCCTTGTCCGTTTTGTTCGGTTCAGCTGTCGTCGGTCGCTGAGTTCACCCTGATGGCGGCAGGTCCGTGGACAGGTATGCCGGAACCTGATAGGAGCATCCGAACACGTCCGCGGTCACCGGTTCGGCACCGCTGCGGATTGTCGTGGTGACCCGCGAAGTGGCCGGCCCGGGCGGGACCAGCACCTCGCGCCGGCCGCCCTCCGCGCCGCTGCGCACGCGGGTGCGCACGATGCACACGGCCGGCCGGTCCGGGGTGTTCCGCGTGATCTCGAACGTCAGGCTCATGGCGTCGCCCTCGAGGTTCTCGAAGCCGACCCGCTGGGTCTGGATGGGCGCGGTGCCGAGGTTGGCGTAGCCGAGCCACGCGATCCCGCCGCCGAGCAGGAGCGCGCACGCGCCGAGAATCCAGTACGCGCGCCGCGAAGTCCTGCGCGGTCGCGTTCCGTACCGGTCCTCCAGCAGCTGTCCGGTTGCCACCTACCGCCCCTCCGCCGGGATTGTCGGACCCGCCGGGAACAATGCACCCGGTCGACATGGTTCGAACAACCAGGTCGAGTATCCGGCAGGCGCGTGGCGGGGCCTGCCGGGGGTGAACGTCACAGGAGGATGGCGGAAGCATGGCGGAGAAGCTGCGGCTGATGACGGTGCACGCGCACCCGGACGACGAGTCGAGCAAGGGCGCGGCCACGATGGTCAAGTACGTGGCCGAGGGCCACGAGGTCATGGTGGTGACCTGCACCGGAGGCGAGCGCGGGGACATTCTCAACCCCGCGATGGAGCGCCCCGAGGTGCGGGAGAACATGAACGAGTACCGCCGCAAGGAGATGGCGCGCGCGGTCGAGATCCTCGGCGTCGAGCACCGGTGGCTGGGGTTCGTCGACTCCGGGCTGCCCGAGGGGGACCCGAAGCCGCCGCTGCCGGAGGGCTGCTTCGCGGTGGTGCCGCTGTCGGAGTCGGTGCCGCCGCTGGTCCGGTTGATGCGTGAGTTCAAGCCGCACGTGGTCATCACCTATGACGAGAACGGCGGCTACCCGCACCCGGACCACATCCGCTGCCACGAGGTGTCCGTCGCGGCGTTCGACGCGGCCGGCGACCCGGACCTGTACCCGGAGGCCGGCGAGGTGTGGACGCCGCTGAAGCTGTACTACTCGCACGGCTTCTCCCGCAAGCGGATGCTGGCCATGCACGAGGCGCTGCTGGCGCGCGGCCTGGAGTCGCCGTACACCGAGTGGCTCCAGAACTGGGACGAGAAGCGCGGCGACGTGGCCGACCGGGTGACGACGCGGGTCGAATGTGGGGAATACTTCGAGAAGAGGGACGCCGCGCTGATGGCGCACGCCACGCAGATCGACCCGGACAGCCGGTGGTTCGCCGTGCCGCTCGAGATGCAGCGGGACGTGTGGCCGTACGAGGAGTACGAGCTGGTGCGGTCCCTTGTGGACACGACACTGCCGGAGGACGACCTGTTCTCCGGGATCAGCGAAAAGGTGACCGCATGACGCTTGCTGGCGCTGACCAGGCCGTCGTCACGGTGGCACTGGTCGCCCAGCCGCCGACGAGGCCGGAGGACCCGGGTGGACAGGGGGAGGACTTCGGCAAGTCCTCCCCGGTCGGCCTGCTGGTCCTGCTGCTCTTCTTCGTCGCGGTGGCGTTCCTGGTCCGCTCGATGACCAAGCACCTCAAACGTGTCCCGGCGAGCTTCGACCCGCCGGAGTCCGAGGAGTCGAAGCAGGACCCGGCCGCCGACCCCGAGGGCGGACCTCCCGCTGGGCCCGACGCCAAGCCGTAGGGTTTGAGAGGCTAGGCACATGGCGAACCAGCTGGCCGACGCGACGAGCCCGTACCTGCTGCAGCACGCCGAGAACCCGGTCGACTGGCGGCCGTGGTCCGACGAGGCGTTCGCCGAGGCGAAGCGGCGGAACGTGCCGGTTCTGCTGTCGGTCGGGTATGCGGCGTGCCACTGGTGCCACGTGATGGCGCACGAGTCGTTCGAGGACGCCGAGATCGCGCTCCTGATGAACGAGAAGTTCGTGAACGTCAAGGTGGACCGCGAGGAGCGGCCCGACGTGGACGCGGTCTACATGACCGCGACGCAGGCGATGACCGGCCAGGGCGGCTGGCCGATGACGTGCTTCCTGACGCCGGAGGGCGCGCCGTTCCACTGCGGTACCTACTACCCGCCGACGGCGCGGCCGGGGATGCCCTCGTTCCGTCAGCTGCTGGTGGCCGTCGACGAGGCGTGGCACGACCGGGACGAGGAGGTGCGCGAGGCCGGCACCCGCATCGTCGAGGAGCTGTCGAAGCAGACCGCCGCACTACCCGAGTCCACTGTGGATTCCGACGCGCTGGACGGCGCCGCGCTGGCCATGCTGCCCGAGTACGACCGCAAGCACGGCGGCTTCGGCACCGCACCGAAGTTCCCACCCTCGATGGTGCTGGAGTTCCTGCTGCGCCACCACGACCGCACCGGCTCGGTCGAGGCGCTGTCCATTGTGGAGGGAACCGCCGAGGCGATGGCGAGCGGCGGCCTCTACGACCAGCTCGACGGCGGCTTCTCGCGGTACAGCGTCGATGCCGGCTGGGTGGTGCCGCACTTCGAGAAGATGTTGTACGACAACGCGTTGCTGCTGCGGGTGTACGCGCATCTGGCGCTCCGCTCCGGCTCGGCCCGGCACCGCGAGGTGGCGTCGCAGACCGCGGAGTTCCTGGTGCGCCGGCTGCGCACGGCCGAGGGCGGCTTCGCGGCGTCGCTGGACGCGGACACCGACGGGGTCGAGGGCCTGACGTACGCGTGGACGCCCGAGCAACTGGTCGAGGTGCTGGGTCCGGACGACGGCGCGTGGGCGGCGGACCTGCTGGGCGTGACGGCGGCGGGCACGTTCGAGCACGGCACGTCGACGCTGCGCATGCTGCGCGAGCCCGAGGTGCCGGCGCGCTGGACGCGGGCGCGCGAGCGACTGCTGATCGCGCGGGACGCCCGGCCCCAGCCCGGCCGGGACGACAAGGTGGTCACGGCGTGGAACGGCCTGGCCATCGGCGCGCTCGCCTACGCGGGTGCCGCGTTCGGTGTCCGCGACTGGGTGGAGGCCGCGTCGTCGGCTGCCGCCCTGGTCCTCGACGTGCACCTGGTCGAGGGTCGCCTGCGCCGCGCATCCCGAGACGGCGTCGCCGGCGAGGCGGCCGGCGTACTCGAGGACTACGGCTGCCTGGCGGAGGGCCTGCTGGCCCTGCACCAGGCGACGGGCGAGGGCCGCTGGCTGGACGCGGCGGTGGGTCTGCTGGACACGGCGCTGGCCCGCTTCGCGGACGAGGAGTCCGCCGGCGCGTTCCACGACACGGCCGACGACGCGTCCGAGCTCGTGTGGCGGCCGTCGGACCCGAGCGACAACGCGAGCCCGTCCGGCGCGTCGGCCACGGCGGGTGCCCTGCTGACCGCGTCGGCGCTGGTGGGCCCGGACCGCGCCGGGACCTATCGAACGGCAGCCGAGCAGGCGGTGGCGCGGGCGGGGATGCTGGCGACGCGGGCGCCGCGCTTCGCGGGCCACTGGCTGTCGGTCGCGGAGGCCCTGGCGCAGGGCCCGGTGCAGGTGGCGGTGGTGGGCCCAGCCGGCGACTCCCGTCGAGAGGCCCTGACCGACGCGGCGGTCCGCCACGCCCCCGGCGGAGCCGTGGTCCTGTCCGGCGCTCCCGACGAGGCCCCGCTACTGGCCGACCGCCCACTGGTGGACGGCCTGGCCGCGGCCTATGTATGTCATGGCTACGTCTGCGACCGCCCAGTGACCGAGGTGGGCGAGCTGGTCACCGCCCTCCACTGACTCGCGATCACCTCGACCACTCACCGGCCGCCGCCGAGTTGTCCACAGGCAACACCGTCGTCCGACCGTTCTTGTCAGCCCCCATCGATAGGCTGGATCCCGGGGGCCGGCGGCCACTGTTGATCTTGCTCCGCCACGCTCACCGGCCCAAACGCGCCAGGCGGTGAGCCGCAGCTGACCCGCGCCGAGCGACGCCCCGCGCCCCGCCGACGCTCGCTGCTCCCCGTCGCCGCCCGTCGCTCGCCCCTGCCCGCCGCTCGTCCGGCCGCCGTCTGCCCCGCGGCCGCTCGCCGCCGCTCGTCCCGCTGCCGCAGCCCCCCGCTCGTCCGCCGACGCTCGCTGCTCCCCGCTGCCCGCCGCCGTTCGCCACGCCGTTCGCCGCGCCGCCCGCTGCTCTCCGCCGTCCCCGTAGCCGCTCGCTCGCCCCGCTGCTGCTTGCCGCTGCCGCCAGTCGTCACCCCGCTGCCGAGTTGTCCACAGGCAGCGCCTCCGCCCACCCCCGCCTGTCAGCCCTCGTCGATACGCTGGATTTCGGGGGGCCGGAGGCCGCCGTTGATCTTGCTGCACCAGGTCCCAACTGCCCAAACACGTCGGCCCAGACGGTTCGATGAGCCTCCTGGTCGCGCTCCATGGCGCCCGTCCGCTGCTCCGCCTTCAATTCCGCCCCGGGCGAACCTTCTGGCATTCCATCGTTGCGCGCGTAACCTTGTAATCATGTAAGTCAGCCACTTGGGAGGCTGTCATGTTCGGAGAGTGCGGGGTGGAATTCATGGGTCCACGAGGACATCGCTGGGGTCCGGGGCGTGGTTGGGGCCACGGTCGCGGCCGTGGGCGCGGTGGTTGGCAGCAGGCCGACCTGCCGTCCGCGGACGACGCGTCGGCGTGGTTCTCCGGCCGGTTGCCGGAGGGCTGGTTCACCGAGGCGCCGATGGTGGTCGTCGACCGGGAGGAGATCACCGTCGTCGGGCAGCTGCCGCCCCTGGAGGGCGACTTCGCCGACGACGCGGAGCGGTCGGCCGCCGAGGCGGGCCGCATCAGCCGGTTCCGCGAGGAGACCCGCGACGAGCGGATCGAGATCGCGCGGCAGGCCGAGCACCGCTATGGCCGCAAGGTCGCGTGGGGCGCGAAGATCGGCAGCACCGAGGAGTTGTTCACGACCCTGTCCGTGCCGGTCATGACCCGGCTGCGCCAGGAGGAGCGGCTCATCCTGGACACCCTGGTCGACGCCGGCGTCGCCCGCTCCCGCTCGGAGGCGCTCGCCTGGGCCGTCCGCCTGGTGGGCGAGCACGCGGACGAGTGGCTGACGTCCCTCCGGACGGCGATGTCCAAAGTGGACGACCTGCGGGCTCAGGGCCCCGAGCTCTGAGTCGACCGGGGCTCGAGCCGCAGCACGGGAATGCGGCGGTTCGAGGCCCAGCGGCAGTAGTGCGTGAAGCCGGGGTAGATCTCCTCGCCGCGCTGGTAGGCGCGCTCGCGCTCCGGTCCGTCGAGCTCGCGGGCCACGACCTCGCGGCGGACACCGGCGAGGACGATGGTGGCGTTCGGGTTCGCGCGCAGGTTGTGGTACCAGCCCGGGTTGCGCGGGCGGCCGAAGTTGGAGGCGATCACGAGGACACCGTCGCCGTCGGGCAGGCCGAGCACGGGCCGCGTGCGGGCCTGCCCGCTCCTCGCTCCGGTGGTGGTCAGCATGGTGATCTCGACGCCGGCGAGCCACGAGGACGCGGTTGTCCTGCCGCGGGTGAGCCGGTGGACGAGTTCGTCGAGGGGTTGCTGAATGACCCCGTAGACCTTCGCCATCGGGCGGGTGGCCGCCGTGCGCCGAACGATCCGGTGCAGCGGGCGGGCGTGCCGGTAGGTCCGCACCAGGGAAAACTAGCAAACGCAACAAAAAGTTGCAACGATGAGTTGCGTTAGCATCGCGCCATGACGGACGGTCGGACCCGCGAGGCGGCGGAGGCGACCGAGCCGGGGGCGCGCCGGCGCCGACCGGGCGGGCGCAGCGCGCGGGTACGCGAGGCCGCGATCGCGGCGACGCTGGCCGAGCTGGCCGACCTCGGCTACTCGTCGCTCAGCCTCGAGGGCGTGGCCCGGCGTGCGGGCGTGCACAAGACGACCTTGTACCGGCGCTGGGGCTCGCGGGAGGAGCTGGTCCTCGAGGCGATGCTGGAACGCGCCGGCGAGCACATCACCGTGCCGGACACCGGCTCGCTGCGCGAGGACCTGGTCGAGCTCGCGCGAACCGCCGCCGCGAACGCGGCGAGCCCGGAGGTCGCCGCGATGGCCCGCGCGGTGGCCGCGGAAGCACCCCACGACAGCAGGCTGGCTGCGGCGAACCACCGGTTCTGGTCGGCGCGCCTCGCTCTCGACGGCACGATCGTCGAACGAGCCGCCGCCCGCGGCGACGTGGCCCCGGAAACCAACCCTCGAGCGGTGATCGAGGCCGTCCTGGGCCCGATCCATCTCCGGCTGCTACTCACCGGCGAGCCCGTCGACGAGACCTTCCTCGACGCGGTCGTCGACGTGGTGGTCAACGGCGCCGCCCGGCGAGACCTCGGCTGATTTCTAGTGTGGACGGATGAATTCCGAGTCGATCAGTCCGACGTTGGTCGTGGTCGGTGGCCTACCGGCGACCGGCAAGACGACCGTCTCCCGGGAAGCGGCGGCGAGAATCGGCGCGGCCTATCTCCGCATCGACACGATCGAGCAGGCGATCGTCCGGTTCGCGGCCAGGGAGAGCTCGGGCGAGGAGTTGCGCGACGCCGTGACCTGGGGTCTCGGGTACGACGTCGCCCAGGCCGTGGCCAGTGACCTGCTCTGCCAGGGGTCGCACGTGTTCGCGGAGTGCGTGAACCCGATGAAGATCACCCGAGACGCGTGGCGGGACGTGGCCGATGCGGCCGGCGCCCACCTGGTCGAGGTCGAGCTGGTGTGTTCCGACCCTGCCGAGCACGAGCGACGAGCGACGACCCGCACGGTCGACATCCCGGGCCTGGTCGTGCCGACCTGGGCGGACATCGTGGCGCGCGAGTACGAGCCGTGGGATCGACCGCACGTCGTACTGGACACGGCTGGCAAGTCGGCCGAGGACACGATCGCCGCGCTGCTCGATGCACTCGGCCGCAGCTAGGCGTATATGGCGAGCCAGATCGCGATGTAATGCCCGCGCGATCTGGCTGGCTCCAGCTCGACCGCCAGATCATGCCCCTGAGCTGCGCAAACGTCTGTCGCTAGTTCTCGCCCATTCTCGGGTCTGCCCGAGCCCAGACGGCCTGGAGACGGCCTGATCTTGGTCGCTCGTTGGCGGAGGTCAGCCCCTCGTGGCCGGTGGCGGCCATGGTTGTTCGAGCAGCTGTCGTGCCTGAGCCACGATCCGCTTGCGAAAGTCGGCCGGAGGATCGATCCCCGCGGGCCAGTCGTCGAGTTGGACGATGTCGCCGACCAGTGACATGAGCGCATCCGGGTAGCCCAGCTCGCTCGACTCCATCCAGATGCGTCGTCCGCCTTCCTCGGGCGTGATCTCTCCGCTGACGATGAGCTGGCACCACCAGCGAACGAGTACCCAGCTGTCCACCGGATCCGGCAGGGACGGCGCGAGGCCGAGCTCGTGGACGATCTGTTCGAAGAGCTCGTGGGCCTCGGGCTCCTCATCGCGGGTGAGTCCGGCCAGCTCGCGCAGCGCGGGTGTGTCGACACCACCGACCAGCGCGTCGAGAGCCATCCTGATCAGCTCATCGGAGCCGACCTGGTAGCCGGTCCGCTCGTCGACGGCCGCGATGAGCAACCGCCTGAGGTGATCCACGTGGGCCAGAGTGGCACCCGGCCCGACTTGTCGACCAGCTCATTCCTCTCCGTCGCGCCCTCGTACAGGCCGTCTCGTAGCGCCGGGGCGTCGGCGTCAATGGTGGGCGCGTGCGACCATCGCGCAGCGACGCGCAGCGCCGTTGATGCCGATGGCCCGGTGTTCGACGATCGAGGCCGAGGGAGCTGCTCCGCGGTTTCATGTGCGCCGCCGTGGTGGCGCTGCCGTCGCGAGCTCGTGGCCGGCGCCGCGTAGGCCGGTCGGCGTGAGCGGAGCGGGAGCCGGCCGTGCCGCGATGGATGCCGCCCACGTTGCCAGGGCGACGGGTCGAGCGCGCCGCCACGGCGGCGCGCCTTGATTCCGTACAGGTGAATTCGGCAGTTCATCGCAAGGCCGTCAACTATCACCTGAACCACGACAATCGCAAGGTCGGCACCTGGGGCCGGACTCGTTAACGTCGGCGTACACCTTGAGCGCCTCCCGCGGTCCGCCGAGAACGCGCGGAATTTGATCGAAGATACTGTCGATCGACGGAAACTATGTTAACCGAAAAAGTCATGTCCCCATTTAGCCACTTGCGAACGACCATCTTCCGGTTCGCTGGAATGCGTGCGACATAGTCCGCGACCCAACTTGGCAATGGTACGCCTTCAATGCGAGTATCCTTGATAGCGCGATAGGCGGCGTCATAGCTGAAAGGACTTGCGAGTTCGAGATATTCGTCACTAAATCGGCCAAGTTCAATGCTAACGAGCATCAGCACGAAAATCGCGGACCCGATGCTGGTTTGTAGTTTGTCGCCTAGAAAGGCGCCGTTGAAACCGCTTTCCAAATATGTGGTCGGAAAGTTAGTATCGTTGGAATGATCGACCCAAGGGGGCAATTCAAGCGCGGCCAAGTACTCATCCAGCCATTCGAGTTCAACGCCATTAATCGGGAACCCGTCGTCGGCGTCAGCGTGGAATTGGAGAAGCTTCTCTGGGATGAATGCACCCCAAGCAGTCCAACCACCTTGTAGGTATCTCCAAGAGTGGCTTTCAAAAAGAGCTTGAAGAGGGAGATGTGGGAAGGTGGGTGCCTCGATCATGAACTTCTCGAAAGTGATCAATCCGCCTCGCCACGCGTTGAACCAATTGGCGCTGAGACGGTTGGTCAAGATTTCGGATTCAAGCGCTGAGAATAGCTGTGCCTGCCAGGCTGACCAACGGGTTATCGAGTCGTCGTCCGATGAGAAGAAGTCCGGCAGGTCCAAAGCAATTTCGGTCGCGATTTCACGCTCAGGTTCTCTTTCGTCAGCAATTCGCACGCGTAGCGAATTGACAATCGATTCCTCTATCGAGGCTTGAAGAGCTGGAATCACTGAAATCGATATCGGCAGCAGCTCTTTCATGTCGGTTGTCATCTTCACAAGTGCATCGACCAGACTTTCAGCAATCTCTTCCGCGAGAGACAACGGAACGGGAACGAATCCCATGCACCGAAGCGCGAATTTGCTGATGTTCAATCTGGACGTGCCACTAGAATAACGCTTGTCGGCCAGGAGCGCTTTGATAATTCTGGAGGCGCCATCTTTGGAGTGTTTGTTTGAAATTTGCACCGCCAGTTCCGTAACAGTTTCCCATTCTACCGCAGCGACTTGTGGAAGAATTGCTCGAGCAATGCGTTCGGGACCGTCGTATATGCGGGTGAGTTCGTAGGCTGCAAAGTATTCCATGAAGGTTCTATGCTTAAAGCCGAACAAACCTTCGCCATCTGCTGTTGAGCCGACTTCAACGAGCACCCAGGCGCGCGTTCGACAGAATTCAATAAACTGCGTCGCTGCACGTTTTGTCTCCGCAGGGCTCTCATTAGTGGCGGCTTGGAGAAACTCCGCAGCCTCCCTCACTAGTGCAGTTTCCGTCACCCCTTGGGTGCCTGGGCCAGTAAACATCCAGTATGCAAGGTGTTTGACTGCTGAATCAACATGAGCGCCAGCGCGAAGTTCAACAAATATTGAACGACTACTATCCCACTTGTCGAACAGGAGTTGAGCACAGTGCTCGTACATCTCCGGACGGTTTCTGGGTATCCAATTTTGCCCGCGATAGATGATGCACATAAGCGCGAGCATAAGTGGGTTCCTGCGGAGATCAGGCGTAGCCGCGCTCTCATCAATGAAAGAATCGGAACGGGCATGCGCATCTTCTTCAGTTGCACCATCGACAACTGAGAACCACTGGTGGACGTACCTGGAAACATTCTCGTCCGAGAATTCTGACAATTCGTATATTTCAAACATGGCCGGGTCCATGGCCGCTTCTTCGTAACCTATTCGCCGAGAGGTTACGAGCATGCGTGTGAGGGGATATCGTGCACCGAATAGCTCCACGCGGTCGGTGACCAATCTCCGTCGAGATGTGACAAGCAGTTCGTCCAGCCCATCAAATATTACGATCGCTTTACCAGACAGCAGGAGAGCCTCGACTGTACCGGTAGGCGCGGGACATTGATAGTGGCTGGACAATCGGCGCTCGATATGTTCAACAATTGACTGGTTGTCGTCTATGTACGTACGTAGAATGACAACGAACGGAATCACTTCATTGTCTTCCCGGGCAGCGTTCCAGGCAAGAACGTCAGACGCTGTTGACTTGCCTCCGCCAGGGTCCCCAAGTAGAACTGACCGATCAACGATGTCGAACAGGTCCCATACGGTGTATTGAATGCTGGTCTCATCTCGCGGCATTATCTGCGGTGAGACGAATAGACGATCTATTGGAAATTTTCGCTTTCGTTCAAAGTCTGGTGGCTCAATAAATCCATGCGCTCTTGCAACTTGGGTGCGGTATGCTCTCTCCCATTCCCGCGCCACCATGGCGGCCTTTAGATTGCCTTGCTTTCTTAGATTCTTGTTGTGACGAACAATTCCGTCAGAAAACCCATTGATAAGTTGCACTGTCGCCGACTCGCGCAGTTCTGCGAGTTCTCGTGCTTGGATTCCATCCACATCGCGAACAAGTTTTCCAACTGCCCGATCCAGTTCGGCGAAAAGTACGCTACCAAAATCTGCTAACGCCCCCTCGCTGGCGCCTACATTTGAAAATTCGAGTCGCGTTGCGATCTGCATGTTCTCAAGAACTTGCTCCGCATATGTATCCGGCATTTTCAGCAGACGGACAGCGATTAATTCATGGATTAGACCTTGGTACACGGGGCCCCCAAGTCGGACTTCGACGTGGGCAACTGAGAGTCCTGCAGGAACAGAATTAACCAAAACGTCAAGGCGGAGTTGTTCGATGAGGTCGTGATCAGCGAGCTTCTGCAGGGAAGACCTCGCGATTCGGTTTCGCTTGGCACTGGGTGACAATCCATTTAGCCAAAGGCGCTTTGCAACTTGAGATAACGCAGCAGTCAAAGATTTGTTCAGACCGGCGGTCAAAGCTGGCCCTATGAAACCTGCTTCAATCAACTCTGCCTCACTAACATGACTTGTCAAGGTGTCAGCTAGCGAGAAAGAGTATCACATACTGTCGTAGTTGGCCCGCGGCGTTGATCGATGGGAATAACTCAAGCTCCTCGAAACGTGCCGACAATACGATCTCATCCGCCAATATTACTTGACGTTTCCATGCGCTGCGAGGTCATTGAATGAGGCGCCAACGGCCCGATGATGTGTCGAGAGAGGTCTCGGCTGCGACTGCCAGAGAGGTGCACTGTTGGTCACCCGGGGCGATCGTCCTGTGGTGCGACAACGCTCTGGCCGCACATTGGGCAAGCGCAACGTGGCGTGTGTTCTGACACGTATCGAGCGCATCTTGTCGCGGTGCTCGCTGCTAGCCTGAACTGTATGCGTGGCGCAGGTGACCCCTTGTCGATCGGGGAGCGCATGGCGTTCTACCGGCGTCGGCGGGGGCTTGCTCAGGCCACGTTGGCCGGCCTGGTGGGGCGGTCTGAGGACTGGTTGAGCAAGATCGAGCGGGGCGAGCGGGAGATTCGCCGGCTTGATGTGCTTGTCGAGGTGGCGCGGGCCTTGCGGGTGACGCTGGGAGATCTGCTCGGTGAGCCGGTGCTCATGGAGGACGACCAGAAGAACGACGACGTGCCCGCCGTTCGTGACGCGCTCATGGCGCCTCAGCGGCTCTCCAAGACGCTCTTCGGCGGCGGGATCGAGCCCGAGTACGTCGACCCCAAGCCGGTCACGCAGTGGGCCGAGGATGCCTGGTCGGACTACCAGGGCGGGCGGATCGGGAAGGTCGTTGCGGCGCTTCCGCGGCTGATCAAGACTGCCCAGCAGATGGAGTCCACCAGCGGCGACGGGTCGTATAAGCGCAGGTGCGCGGCCGTGTCGGCGCGGATTCATCACCTCGCGGCTACCACGTTGAGCAAGGTCGGTGAGTCCGATCTGGCCTGGATCGCGGCTGAGCGGGCCATGCAGGCCGCCGACACCGCCGATGATCCGCTGGTGCTCGCCTCGGCAGCCCGCTCGGGCACACATGCGCTGCTCGCGGTCGGACGGTTCGAGGACGCGCTGCAGCTCGGTGACGCCGCCGCGAAATGGTTGACGCCCCGGATGAGCGAGGGCGACGCTGACGCGTTGAGTCTCTACGGGATGCTGCACCTCCGCTCCGCCACGGCGGCCGCCCGGCATCAGGACCGGGGCACGGCGAACGAGCTGCTCAGCAAGGCTGAGAACGCCGCCGAGTCGCTCGGTGAGGACGGCAACTACTGGCAGACCGGATTCGGGCCGACCAACGTCGCCCTGCACCGGGTCTCGGCCGGCTTAGACCTTGGGAACGTCTCCTACATCGTCGACCAGGGGCAGGTGGACACCTCCGCGCTGCCGGTCGAGCGGCAGGTCATGCACCTCATTGACTACGCCCGCGCGCTGAGCCTGCTCGCCCGCGACGACGACGCCCTGCAGATCCTGCTTACCGCCGAGGACAAGTCCCCGCAGCTCGTCCGGCACTCGGCCATCGCCCGGGAGGTCGTGCGGACCATGTACCGGCGGGCGCCGGTCACGGCCGGGAAGAAGTCCTCGTTGCTCCTGGCGCTGGCTGAACGCTGCCGCGCGGTGAGCGAGAGCTGATGGCCGCGCCCGTGCTGGGGCTCGTCGGGTGCGCGGCCGGCGGTGTGGAGCTGCTGCTCCTGAAGCTGATCGAGCCCATGCAGGAGCTCGGCTGGCAGGTCGCCGTCACCCTCACGCCGACCGCCGCGACGTGGCTCGATGCGACCGGCGACATCGAGAAGATCGAGCAGGTCACCGGCTACCCGGTTCGCTCGAAGCCGCGGTTGCCCGGCGAGGACAGCCCGCACCCGGCCGTCGACTGCTACGCCGTCGTCCCGGCCACCTCCAACACGGTCGGCAAGCTCGCGCTCGGCCTGGCCGACAACCAGGCCCTCACGCAGGTCTGCGAGGCAATCGGCCTCGGCTCAGTGCCGGTCGTCGTGTTCCCGCGCATCAACGCCGCTCACGCCCGCCAACCCTCCTGGGACAGCCACATCGCCGCGCTCGAGAAGGCCGGCGTGCACCTGGTGATGTGGCCGCTGCACGAGCCGCGCTCCGCGCCCGGCCGGGAACTGCCCTGGGCGTCGATCATGGACACCATCGTTTCCGCAGCGCAGCGCACGTAGCTACCCGGACAGTTTGTCCGGGTAACAAACCCGATCCGCCTGTTTCCTTGACTACCGCACCCGTCGGGGTGCCCAGAGGACGGCGGAAGGCGAATGAGTGTGCACGTAGTCATCCAACCGGCGGCCGGGTTCGGCGCCGAGATCATCGAGCCGTTGCCCGGTGTCCGCCAGCTCGTCGCGGGTCATGACCAGGAAGGTCTCACCATCCAGGTCCCGGCCCGCATCGGCGGCCTCGCGGACACGGCTCGGTTCGCTCGGGCGCTGTCCATAGCCGCCGGTGAGTTCGCCGAGTGGTGCGACGACCAGAACCGCAACCGCAGCTACGACGACAACCACCCGACCTGGACAGGTCTCCCCAAGAACACGACCAAGGAGTGATCATGGCTGTTCCGCACGGCATGCGATTCGCGATCTCGTTCGACGACATGTTCCCGCAGGGCGCCTACCTCATGGGCGACATCCAGCCGCTGACCGAGTACCAGTCCCAAGAGGACAAGGCGCGCAACCGCCCGGTCCGGCCCCGCATCGACGAGCAGACCGGCCGCCGGCTCTACCGCGCCACGATCGCGGACCCGTCCGCCGAGAAGGAGCGCGACAAGTCCATAGCCGTCGAGATCGCGGCCGACGTCCAGCCTGTGCCGCCCGAGGCCGTGGGCAACCTGCCGTTCCGGCCGGTCGTGCTGGAGGGCCTGACGGTCCAGCCACGCGCCGAGACTTCCGGACAGGCCAAGTGGATCATCTGGGTCGTCCGCGCCACCGGACTGCGCGCGGTCCAGGCCCCGGCGCGTGGCTCGGCGAAGGCCAGCGAGCCGGGGAAGTCGGCGGCATGAGCGAGTACAGCACCGCGTACCAGGTCGCGTGCGCGCCCGGTCCGAAGGCGACTGCGGCCATGCTGCGGATGGCGGACAGCCTGCCGGTGCTGGTCGTCTACCTGGACCCGGTGAACATGACCATCCAGAGCCCGCCGTCCCAGGCTGGTGCGCCGGAGTTGGCGCGGTTCTGCCGTGACCTGGCCCGGGAGGCCGCCCGGTTCGCCGCCACGATCGATCCGGCCGGCGAGCCCGGCACCGGTCCCCGGCATGCACTGGAGGCCCGGTGACCGCGGTCATGGACGAGCGAGCGGCCGCGATCAGTCCGCCGGTGGCGCGTCGGCGGGTGGCCCGGCAGGTGCGTGCGATGCGGGAGCAGGCCCGGCTGACCCTGGACGATGCCGCGCCGCGTCTGGACCTGACCCGCAGCTCGCTGCACCGGGTGGAGGTCGGACAGACGCAGATCAGCGTGCACCTGGCGCGCAGCATGATGGACGTCTACGACCAGCACATGCCCGACCTGTTGGACACGATCCGCGCCTCCCGCACGCGGGGCTGGTGGCACGACTACCACGCCGAGGATCTGGAGTTCGTGGCCTGGGAGGCCGGCGCGAGTCACGTCCGCGAGTGGGCCGTGACGCGTGTTCCGGAGTTGCTGCAGACCGAGGACTACGCCCGCACGCTGCTGCCCGACACCGACCACCTGGCCGACGAGATGGCCGTCCGGCGGATGCGTCAGCGGCGGCTCGTCGACGAGCACAACTCGCTCGCGCTCACGGCGGTCGTGCACGAGTCGGCGCTACGCAACCAGGTCGGCGGCTACGAGGTGATGCGCGCGCAGCTGCACAACCTCGCCGGCCGCACCGCCTGGCCCACGGTCACGATCCGCGTGGTGCCCGCGATGGCCGGCGCGCACATCAACTCGTCCGGCTTCCAGATCCTCGACTTCGACCACCCGGACGACCTGCCCGTCATGTACGCCGAGTTCCCCGGCGGAGCACTCCGAGAGGAGGGAGCCCAGTCCGTCGCGACCACGCGGCAGATCTTCGACAACGCATGCGCGGTCGCACTGTCGCGTGAGGACTCACGGACGTTCATCACGCAGCTAACTCGATAGTCCTGTTTAGACACTGAAACGCACGCTGGGACGTGTGGCGATGACACGCGTCCTTGTTGTGCTGCAACGAAACCGTAAGACGCAGAAGCGGCACCCGGCTACCAACCTGTTTCCGCTTCTGCGCTGTCCACCCGACGAGGAGTGAACAGTGACAAGGCTAGAACCAACCCAACCCACAGCGCCACCCAGGGCTACCCGGCCGCGCTGTGTGATCTGCAAGCGTTCGCCCGGCTGCCCATCGGTGAGTCCCGGTGCGCGGCGTGTCGTGGTGAGTTGCCGCTGAAGTTCGGGCCGGGTGGTCGGTGATGAGCCGGCCGAGGGATTCGCGGTGGGTGGATCCGGCGCCGTTGGAGGTGGCGCGTCCGCGGGGGCGGTCGGTCGGGTCGGTGCGGCCGGTCGATATCCAGGGCTGGCAGCGGTGGTTGCAGGATCGGGGTGTGTCGCAGAACTACCGGATGCTGCTGTTCACGCACGTCGCCTCGATCTTCAACGCGGCGATCGACGACAAGCGGATCTTGGAGAACCCGTGTCACGCCAAGAGCGTCACGCGGCCCCGCGTCGAGCAGAAGAAGATCGAGGTCTGGTCGCACGAGCGGGCGTGGGCGGTCCGGACTGCACTGCCGGAGCGGTTCAAGATCGCGGTCACGGTCGGGGCCGGCTGTGGGTTGCGGCAGGGTGAGGTGTTCGGGTTGTCGCCCGACGACCTGGATCGGGACGGCGAGGTGGTCAACGTCGTGCGGCAGGTGCGGCTTGTCGAGAACAAGCCGGTGTTCGCGCCGCCGAAGCGGGGTAAGATGCGGTCGGTGCCGTTGGCGTCGCGGGTCGCGCGGGCGCTGGACGACTATGCGAAGAAATTCCCGCCCGCCGAGTTGACGTTGCCCTGGCTGCATCCGGGCGGGACGCCGACCACGGTGCGGGTCTACCTCGTCGACTACGACGGCCGGCCGTTGCGGCGGGGTGCGTTCAACTCGCAGGTGTGGCGGCCCGCGCTCGTCAAGGCTGGCGTCACCGGGCCGACCCGCGACCACGGGATGCACGCGCTGCGGCACCTTTACGCCTCGGTCCTCCTCGACGCGGGCGAGTCGGTCAAGGCGCTCGCGCAGTACCTCGGGCACAGCGACCCGGGCTTCACGCTGCGCGTCTACACGAACCTGCTCCCGACGAGCCACGAGCGGACGCGACGGGCCGTCGACGGATTCCTGACGGAGAAGAAGACGGCCTGACGACGGTCTGGACCATGATCAAACCGGTATAACCGCAGCTAGGCGTAGATGGCCAGCCAGATCGCGATGTAGTGGGACAGGGCGGCCAGCACGGTGGCCGCATGGAAGAACTCGTGGTGGCCGAACACTCGGGGCCACGGGTTGGGCCAGCGGGTCGCGTAGAACACCGCGCCCAGGGTGTAGAACAGGCCGCCCACCAGGATCAGGACCAGGGCCGCCACGCCCGCGTGGTTCAGCAGGTCCGGCAGTACGAACACGGCCACCCAGCCCAGCGCGATGTAGATCGGCGTGCCCAGCCAGCGGGGTGCGTGCGGCCACAGCAGCTTCAGCGCCACCCCGAGCACGGCACCGCCCCAGACCACGGACAGCACGATGTACCCCGTCGGCTGGGGCATGGCCAGCAGGGTGAACGGCGTGTACGTCCCCGCGATGAACAGAAAGATCATCGAGTGGTCCAGGCGCTTCATCCACGCCCGCACGCGCAGCGAGACCCACCACCGCCGGTGGTACAGCGCGCTGACGCCGAACAGCCCGAGCACGGTCGCTCCGTAGACCGCCGTCGCCCAGGCCGCGGTCGCTGACACCGTCGACGCGGACACGGCGATCAGCGTCGCGCCGGTGGCGACCGACACCAGGAACGACCAGTAGTGGATCACGCCGCGCAGACGCGGCTTCACATGCTGGGCGGGCGGCGGGGTCAGCGTCTCGGCGGGCACGAGGCCCAGGTTACGGGACCGTAGGTTGGCTCGCCCGAAAGCGTGAACGGCCTCACGACCAGCCGACTACCTCCCGGTGCTCGACCGCCAGGCACCGGTCCATGACCACGTCCAGGCCACCATCGGCGGCCAGCGACGCGCCCTCAGTACTGATGACGCCCAGCTGCAGCCACAGCGCACCGGCCCCGATGGTGACCGCGTCGCGGGCGATGGCCGGGACGTGTTCCGGGCGGCGGAACACGTCCACGATGTCCACGGGCTCCGGTACGTCGGCCAGCGACGCGAACGCCGGCAGGCCCTCCCACGTCGTCAGCTTGGGGTTGACCGGCAGGATCCGCAGCCCGGACCGGCGCAGGTACCGGGCCACGCCATGACTCGGCCGGCCGGGGTCGGGCGACAGGCCGACGACGGCCACGGTCCGCGCCTCTCGCACCAGGCGCTCGATCACCGCGAGGTCCTGCCACCGCCGGTCGATGTCGGTTCGCCGCATGCTTCCAGTGTGCCCCTCCCACCCGCGCCAGGCGTACCCTGCGAGGACGTGACAGCCGTCTGGCGGAGATTCCGCAGGAAAGCCTCGAAGCTCGTCTATGGCATCTACGACAAGCGCCTGATCCAACAGGCCGCCGGGCGGCACCCCCGGCACGTGGGGGTCGTGCTCGACGGCAACAGACGGTGGGCCCGCGAGGCCGGTTTCGACGACGTCGTGGACGGGCACCGGGCGGGCGCCGACCGGATCAAGGAACTGCTGATCTGGTGTCAGGAGGCCGAGGTCCAGCTCGTCACCCTGTGGCTGCTCTCCACGGACAACGTCACCCGGCCGCAGGAGGAGCTCGGCCCGCTGCTCAAGGTCATCGAGGACGTCGTCGACGAGCTGGCCGAGGACCACAAGACGTGGCGCGTGCGGATCATCGGCGCGCTGGACGTGTTGCCCGACGACACCGCGGCGCGCATCGTCTCGGCCGCGCGGCGCACCGAGGGCCGGGCCGGCATGGAGGTCAACATCGCGGTCGGGTACGGCGGCCGCCGGGAGATCGCCGACGCCGTGCGCAAGCTCCTCCAGCGGCACGCCGAGGAGGGCACGACCATCGAGGAGCTGGTCGAGGTCCTCGACGTCGACCACATCGCCGAGCACCTCTACACCTCGGGTCAGCCGGACCCGGACCTCGTCATCCGTACATCCGGTGAACAACGGCTGTCCGGATTCCTGCTCTGGCAGTCCGCACATTCCGAGTTCTGGTTCTGCGAGGCGTACTGGCCGGACTTCCGGCGCACCGATTTCCTGCGCGCGCTGCGCGACTACGCAATTCGGCACCGCCGGTTCGGCTCATGAAAATGCGCGGGCTCGGGAAACGAGTCCCGAGCCCGCGCGCTTTCGGCAACGTCAGTCGTCGCAGCCGTTGCAGAACGAGTGGGCGATCAGCGCCGGCGTGGTGGCGATGCCGGTGTAGGCGCCGGCCACCAGGGAGGCGGCGCCGTAGCCCAGTGCGCCACCACCGACGATGAACGTGTTGTACGCGTCACCGAACGTCGGGTAGGAACCCTGCTCCACCATGCCCGGCAGGTCCATGTCGCCGTGCGGGCTCGCCGAGGCGATCGCCGGGGTGGCGAGCATCGACAGTCCGATGGCGGCAGCGGCGACAATGCCAACCTTCTTCAGCACGTTTCCATCTCCTTCAAACAATGGGGTTTCGGGAAACTCACGGGGTCCGTCTGTGCACTCCGTCGCGATCAAGTTACTAGCAATCCGGTGGCTTCGCGTCGTCGAATACTCCTTCGTGTTGCGGATTTCGACAGGTTCACCATTTCCGGGTTTCCGTGCGGATTAAACGGTTCATCTGCGTGATCACCGGGCGGTGCGCCCGCGGTGGACCGTGCCTGGTCAGGGGCTGGAGCGGCCGTGAACGGCCGATGCGGGTCGCCTGGATGGTGGGTACCCCAGGTGAGCGGGCAAGATCACTCCGTGTAATCGTCATCCGCATCTGCACGTGCGATCACGAAACGAAAATCACCTGCGTGGCTGGCTGTCGGGTAACCGCGACCGCGGGTAGCGTCCGAAGTAGCGGGTCGTGCCCACGCGGCCCGTTCCGGGAGGCCCAGGTCGTGATGGCAACGATCGAGAGGGCCGGCACCCGGCCCTCGTGGGCGACGCGGTCGGCGTCGAGGAGGCTCTGGACGCCGACCTGATCGCCCAGCCTGGGTGGGTGCCTGGCCCTACGAGGAGCGAACGAGGGTGTCGCGTTCGCCATGGGAGTTGCCGTGACCGCATCGCGTTCCTCAGGAGGCCCGGGTGACCAGCGCCGTACCTACGTTCTCGACACGTCCGTACTGCTCTCCGACCCGTGGGCGGTGACTCGGTTCGCCGAGCACGCGGTCGTCCTCCCGCTAGTCGTCATCGGTGAGCTCGAGGGCAAGCGGCACCATCCCGAGCTCGGCTGGTTCGCCAGAGAGGCCCTCCGCCTGCTCGACGACCTGCGCCAACGGCACGCCCGGCTGGACAAGCCGATACCCATCGGCACCCACGACGGCACGCTGCACGTGGAGCTGAACCACTCCGACCCCGGTGTGCTGCCGCCCGGCTTCCGCGCCGACTCCAACGACGCGCGGATCCTCGCCTGCGCGCTGAACCTGGCGGCCGAGGTCGAGGGCGTCGTGCTCGTCACCAAGGACATCCCGCTGCGCGTCAAGGCCGCCGCGGTCGGTCTGGAGGCCGACGAGTACCGCGCGATGGACGTCACCCCGTCCGGCTGGACCGGGATGGTCGACCTCGAGGTGCCCGCCGAGGCCCTCGACGCCCTGTACCGCGACGGCGAGATCGACCTGGCCGAGTTCGGCGGCGAGGAGACCGCGCAGCCCACCGCCGAGTACCCGTGCAACACCGGTCTGCGGCTGATCTCCGCGTCGGCGAGCGCGCTCGGCCGGGTCACCAAGGACAAGCAGGTTCAGCTCGTCCGCGGCGACCGGGAGGCGTTCGGCTTGCACGGCCGCTCCGCCGAGCAACGGGTCGCGCTCGACCTGCTGCTCGATCCCGAGGTCGGCATCGTCTCGCTCGGCGGCCGCGCCGGCACCGGCAAGTCGGCGCTCGCGCTGTGCGCCGGGCTCGAGGCGGTCATGGAGCGCGGGCTGCACCGCAAGGTCGTGGTCTTCCGGCCGGTGTACGCGGTGGGCGGCCAGGAGCTCGGCTACCTGCCCGGCTCGGAGAGCGAGAAGATGCAGCCGTGGGCGCAGGCGGTGTTCGACACCCTCGGCGCGCTCGTCAGCAAGGCCGTGATCGACGAGGTGCTCGCCCGCGGCATGCTCGAGGTGCTCCCGCTGACCCACATCCGCGGGCGCTCGCTGCACGACGCCTTCGTGATCGTCGACGAGGCGCAGTCGCTGGAGCGCAACGTGCTGCTGACCGTCCTGTCGCGACTTGGCACGGGGTCGCGGGTGGTGCTCACCCACGACGTCGCCCAGCGGGACAACCTGCGCGTCGGCCGGCACGACGGCGTCGCGGCGGTGATCGAGAAGCTCAAGGGTCATCCGCTGTTCGCGCACGTCACGCTGACCCGCTCGGAGCGCTCGCCGATCGCCGCGCTGGTCACGGAGATGTTGGAGGACCTCGGATCCTGAGGCCTGAGTAGGGGTAGCCCCCGGGCCATCTCGGTGGTCTCCCGGATGGTTCGGGGGCGCCCGGCGCGAGAGCGTCTTAGTTGTGACGAACCTCGTGCCGATCCAGCAGCAGCGGGCAACGCGCCGTGTGCTCACCGCCGCCCCGCGACCGTCCGTCTTCGCCGTGCGCCTTGGCCTGTCCGGCATCGCGCTGTCGGCGCTGTTCATGATCCAGCTGACGGTCGTCGGCTGGGATCGGGTCGGCGTGCTGGACACGACGATGTCCTTCTACGTCTTCGAACCCGGGATCGGCTGGATGTTCGGCGCCGCCGTGCTGTGCATGAGCGTGGCCGGCGCCGGCGCGATGATCGGCCTGCGCAGGGTCGGGCTGGCCGACCGCGGTGCCGCCCGGCTCGCGCTCGCGCTGGCCGTGCTCGGCGCCTTGCTGGCGGCCGTCTTCCCCACCACGCTCGGCGAGGAGCTGACGGTGTCCGCGCAGATCCACCGGTACGCGGCCGGCGTGGCGTTCTTCTGCGTGCCGATCGCGGCGTTCCTGATCACCCGCCAGCTCGCCGACGTCGGCTACCTGGCGCGGTACCGGAAGTGGTTGTCCGCCAACGTGTTGGTCACCTCGGTGCTGGTCGTCCTGTTCGTCACCAGCCACTTCGGCATCGTGCCCGAGCTCATGCAGCACCTCAACGGGCTGTTCCAGCGGCTGCTGTACGTGATGGAGCTGGCGCTGTTCGGCCAGATCGTGCTGCTGCCGCTGCGGTTCGGCCTACCAGCCACGCGGTAGCGGCGCGCCCTCGGCGAAGCCGGACGTGGACTGGGTGCCGACGATCGCCTTCGCGTGGAAGTCCTCCAGGGTCCGCGCGCCGGCGTAGGTGCACGCGGAGCGCACGCCCGAGCAGATCGAGTCGAGCAGGTCCTCCACGCTCGGCGCGGTCGGGTCCAGGCGCATCCGCGAGGTGGAGATGCCCTCCTCGAACAGCGCCTTGCGGGCCCGGTCGAACGCGCCGTCGCCGCGGGTGCGGGCGGTGACGGCGCGCTTGGACGCCATGCCGAACGACTCCTTGTAGGGCTGGCCGTGCTCGTCGCGCTGCAGGTCGCCGGGGGACTCGTAGGTGCCGGCGAACCAGGAGCCGACCATCACCGACGACGCGCCGGCCGCCAGCGCGAGCGCCACGTCCCGGGGGTGCCGCACGCCGCCGTCGGCCCAGACGCGTTTGCCCAGCTCGCGGGCGGCCCGGCCGCACTCGACGACCGAGGAGAACTGCGGGCGGCCGACGCCGGTCATCATCCGCGTCGTACACATGGCGCCCGGGCCTACGCCGACCTTGACCACGTCCGCTCCGGCCTCGACCAGGTCGCGCACGCCGTCGGCGGTGACCACGTTGCCGGCCACGACCGGCACGGCCGGGCCGGTCGAGCGGATCGCCTTGAGCGCGGCGAGCATCTTCTCCTGGTGGCCGTGCGCGGTGTCCACGACGAGCGTGTCGACGCCGGCCCCGAGCAGCGCGTCGGCCTTGGCGGCGACGTCACCGGTCACGCCGATCGCGGCGGCCACCCGCAGCCGCCCGGTGTCGTCGGCGGCCGGTCGGTACAGCTCCGCCCGCAGCGCGCCGACCTCGGTGAGCACGCCCGCGAGCCGGCCCGCCTCGTCGACGCCGAGCGCGACACGGGCGGTACGGCCGTGCAGCCGGTCGAAGACCTCGCGCGGCGGCGTGGCGAGCGGCATGGTGACCAGCTCGGCGTCGACGACCTCGCCGACCCGGGTGAACCGGTCCACGCCGGCGCAGGCGGCCTCGTCGACGACCCCGACCGGCCGGCCCTGGTCGTCGACCACGACGACGGCCCCGTGCGCGCGCTTGGGCAGCAGGCCGAGCGCGTCGGCCACCGCGTCGCCGGGGGTGAGCACGAGCGGGGTGTCCCAGACGGTGTGCCGGGACTTCACCCAGGCGACGATGTCGGCCACCACGGTCGCGTCGACGTCTTGAGGCAGCACGACCAGCCCACCGCGGCGGGCCACGGTCTCGGCCATCCGGCGCCCGGCGACCGCGGTCATGTTGGCCACCACCACCGGAATCGTGGCACCTGTTTCGTCCGATGTGGACAGATCGACGTCGAACCGGGACTCGACTGACGAGCGGCCCGGCACCAGGAAGACGTCGTCGTAGGTCAGGTCGTAGGCCGGCGTCGTGTCGTTGAGGAAGCGCACCTCACGAGCCTAGGCGCGGCCGGGCAACATGTTCCGCACGGTGTCGATGGTGTCGGCCTCCGGCGGCTCCTTGTCCGGGCGGTAGCGGACCACGCGGGCGAAGCGCAGGGCCACGCCACCCGCGTAGCGCGTGCTGACCTGGACGCCGTCGAGCGCGATCTCGACGACCAGGTGCGGGCGCAGGTGCACGGTCCAGTCGTCGCGGTGGTCCTCGTACTTCGGGAACTCGGTCGTCTGCCAGGCGAGCAGCTCGTCGGTGAGGCCCTTGAACGTCTTGCCGACCATGACCGGCGGGCCGCCGTCGGGGTCGCGGGCCCCGAGGTGGAGGTTGGACAGGTAGCCGGTACGCCTGCCGTGTCCCCATTCGGCGGCGAGGACGACGAGGTCGAGGGTGTGCACCGGCTTGACCTTGCGCCACGCCTTGCCCCGGCGGCCGGCCTGGTAGGTGGAGTCGAGGTCCTTGACGACGACGCCCTCGTGCCCCTTGGCCAGCGCCGCGTCGAGGACGGCCGCGGCCTCGTCCGAGGTCGGCTCCAGCGCGCCGGGGATGACCAGGCCGTCGCCCACCGCCTTGTGCAGCGCCTCGTTCCGTTCGCTCAGCGGGGCGTCGACGAGGTCGGTGCCGTCGAGGTGGACGCAGTCGAAGAAGTACGGGCGCAGGAGGAGCTCGCGCTCGCTGGTGGCGCCGAAACGGCTCATCGTCTCCTGGAATGGGCGGGGCCGGCCGTCGTCGTTGAGCGCGAGGGTCTCGCCGTCGAGGACCGCCTGCCGGGCCGGCAGGTTGGCGACCAGCTCGACCAGCTCGGGGACGGACCGGGTGATCTCGCGCAGGGTCCGCGTGAAGATGTGTACGTCGTCGCCGTTCTTGTGCACCTGGATGCGCGCGCCGTCGAGCTTGTACTCGACCGCCACCCGGCCGGTCAGCGCCTCCGCGAGCGACTCGGCCGGCGAGGCGAGCATGGGCCGGATCGGGCGGCCGAGCTCCAGTCCGAACTCGGCCAGCACCGGCTCGCCACCGTGCAGCGCGGCCTCGGCGGTGTCGGGCAGGCGGCCGGAGAGCATGAACGCCCGCCGCACCGGCTCCTTGCCGACCGCCGCGGCCGCGGCGATCGCGTCGAGCATGACGCCTTCGAGCGCGCCCTGGCGCAGCTCGCCGGCGAGCAGGTGCAGGAGGAACCGCTGCTCTGCGGCGGTCGCCCGGCCGAACAGGTCGCGGAGCAGGTCGCCCCGTCGCTGCGCCGAGCCCTTCCCGCTGGTCGCGGCGATCTCGTCGAAGGCGCGGTCCACCCGCTCGACCGTCAGCCCCGGCTCCGCGGCGGGCGCCTCGTCGAGGTCGACCAGCGTCCGCCAGCCGGTGCCGATCCGTCCCTGGCGGGGTGCCCCGGCGAGGAACCCGACGACCGTGCGGACCTGGTCGCCCGCGCGGCGCAGCAGCCCGGAGAGCGCCTCGACCTTGGCCAGCCGGGACCGGGTGGCCGAGACCGCGGCGGAGGTCGCGACGACGTCTGCGAGTAACACAGCGCCATCATGCCCCCGGGGACTGACAATTCGCCCGACTTGACCTTCACCATGGGGGAGGCGCCAGCGTTGGTGATGTCCATTCGAGGAGGTGCGTGGTGTCGCTGCTGACCATCGGCACGTTCGCCAGGGCGTCGCGGCTCTCGCCGAAGGCGCTGCGGCTCTACGACGAGCTCGGGCTGCTGCGGCCGGCCCGCGTCGACCCGGTCAGCGGGTACCGGCTCTACGAGCCCGCCCAGCTGGAGCGGGCGCGGCTGGTGGCCTGGCTGCGGCGGCTCGGCATGCCGCTCGCGCGGATCAAGGAGGTCTGCGACCTGCCTGGTCCCGAGGCCGCGGCCGCCGTGGCGGAGTACTGGCGCCAGGTCGAGGCGGAGACCGCGACCCGGCGCGACCTCGCGTCCTTCCTCGTCGCTCATCTGTCCGGAAAGGACGCAGCGATGACCTCACCGCTCACCATCCGCTTCGCCGTACGTACCGACCGCGGGCTGGTCCGCGAGACGAACCAGGACCGGGCCTACGCCAGCCAGCGCGTGCTCGCCGTCGCCGACGGGTACGGCTCCGGCGCCGCGGGTGCCGCGGCCAGCGAGGCCGCGATCGAGGCGCTGCGCACGCTCGACGCCACCGTGCCAGCGGGCGACCTGCTGAACGTGATGTCCGAGGCCGGCCGCCGGGCCGGCACGGCGGTGCGCGACCTGATGTCGGCGGACCCCGAGCCGGACGGCGGCACGACGCTGACCGCCCTGCTGTGGTCGGGTTCGCAGCTCGGCCTGGTGCACATCGGCGACAGCCGCGCGTACCTGCTGCGCGACGACGAGCTGTTCCAGATCACCCACGACCACACCGTCGTCCAGCAGATGGTGGACGAGGGCAAGCTGACTGCCGACGAGGTGGCCACCCACCCGCAGCGGATGCTGCTGCTGCACGCCCTCGGCACGCGGGAGCCGGACGTCCGGCTGCACGACGTCCGCGCCGGCGACCGCTACCTGCTCTGCTCCGACGGGCTGCACCGGGTGCTCTCCGACGACACGCTGCGCTCGGTCCTGTCCTCGATCGCGGACCCGGACGCTGCGGTTGGTCACCTGGTTGAGCTGGCCAACCAGGAGGGTGGCCCGGACAACGTGAGCTGCGTGATCGCCGACATCGAGACCAGCTGACGAGGGCGGGGCGCGGCTGCGCTACGAAGGAACCGTGCCGACCGACGACCCGCGCCCCGCCTTCAAGCCCACGTGGCCCACTTGTGAGAAGCAGGCCTGCACAGGTGCCGTTGTCTTCGGCGGTCACTGCCTGGCTCACCTCGGCGGGTCTCTGGACCCGTACCTGGGCAGGCTCGGCCCTGGCAGCGACATCGACGCCCGGGGAACGGTCCTGGAGGAGTCACTGGTCCGACGGCTGCTCGGCGGGCTTCGCGGAGCGGACCGAACAGTGTTCGGCAACGCGTCGTTCGAGCACGCGAGGTTCCTCGGCGTGGTTCAGTTCGACAACATCGTGTTCGGTGGTCGTGCGGTGTTCGACCACGCTCGGTTCGACGAGCAGGCCCGATTCATCGGCGCGGACTTCCGGGCGGAGGCCCGCTTCCACGACACGACCTTCGCCGGCACGATCCAGTTCGACAACATCCGGGCCGGTGTGCTCGAGTTCGTCAACGCGCGGTGCGAGAAGCGCGCGTGGTTCGGTCCGCTGGTCGCGGACGAACTCATCGTGGCCAGGGTGCGCTGCGCGGCGATAACCGAGATCGACGTACGTGTTGAACGGTTGAACGGCCGGTTCGCGCGCTACGAGGAGGGCGTGGTCATCCGGGCTGACGGCGGCGACATCTTCGCCGAGCAGGCACGGTTCGGCGGTTCGTCGCTGATCTCCGGGACCGGAGCGCTGCCGCGGCTGCGCTCGCTGCGCGCCACCGACGTCAGCAACCTCGAGGTGGCCGACGTCGATCTGCGGTGGTGCGCGTTCGCCGGGGCACACCGGCTGGACCAGCTTCGGCTCTCCGGCCGCTGCCCCTTCGGTCGCCCGCCGCGCGGCGGGCGGACGCGGCGGCGGACGATCGCCGAGGAGTCCGCCTGGCGGGAGTGGCCCACCGACCGGCCGGGCCACTGGGAGATCGAGTCGGTGGACCCGGAGCGTATGGCGAACGTGTACCGGTCGCTGCGAAAGGCCTTCGAGGACAGCAAGAACGAGGCGGGGGCGGGCGACTTCTACTACGGCGAGATGGAGATGCGTCGCCACTCCACGGACTCCCCGCGAGCCGAGCGGGCGATCCTCTGGGTCTACTGGCTGCTCTCCGGCTACGGACAGCGTGCCGCCCGCGCGCTCGCCGCGCTGGTCGTGTTGATCGTGACCGTGGGGACCTTGCTCGCGGTGTGGGGGCAGCCGGTGGCCGAGGCGGCGCAGATCGCGGTCGGGGCCGTGGTGCTGCGGGAGCCGGGAGCGGAGCTGACCGAGGCCGGGCAGTGGACGGTCATGGTCGCCCGGGTGCTCGGGCCCGTCCTCCTCGCGCTCGCGATTCTCGCCGTGCGGGCTCGGGTCAAGCGGTAGTCAGCCGCCGCGGGACATGCGCAACACGTCGAGCGCCTCGTCCAGCTGCGCTTCCGTGAGTTTGCCCGCGGACACGTGGCCGCGTTCCAGGACTACCTCGCGGATGGTCCGGCGCTCCGCGAGGGACTGCTTCGCGATCGACGCGGCCTCCTCGTAGCCGACGTAGCGGTTCAGCGGCGTGACGATCGACGGTGACGACTCGGCGTACTCGCGTTGACGGTCCACATTGGCCTCGACGCCGGCGAACACCTTGTCCGCCAACAACACCGACACCGCGGCGATCAGGCGGGCCGACTCCAGCACGTTCCGCGCGATCACCGGCAGCATCACGTTCAGCTGGAAGTTTCCCTGGCTGCCGGCGAAGGTCACCGCCGTGTCGTTGCCGATCACCTGCGCCACCACCATCATCGCGGCCTCGCAGATCACCGGGTTGACCTTGCCCGGCATGATCGACGAGCCCGGCTGCAGGTCCGGCAGCGCCAGCTCGCCCAGGCCGGTGCGCGGGCCGGAACCGAGCCACCGCACGTCGTTGGCGATCTTGTACAGCGCCACCGCCACGGTACGGAGCTGGCCGGACGCCTCGACCACGCCGTCCTGCGTGGCCTGCGCCTCGAAGTGGTCGCGGGCCTCGGTCAGCGGCAGGTCGGTGAGCGAGGCGAGCTCAGCGGCGACCGCCGCGCCGAAGCCGTTCGGCGCGTTGAGACCGCTGCCCACCGCGGTGCCGCCGATGGGCAGCTCCGCCAGCCGCGGCAGGCACGAGCGCAGCCGCTCGACCCCGTACCGGACCTGGGCCGCCCACGCGCCCGCCTCCTGGCCGAGCGTCACCGGCACGGCGTCCATCAGGTGCGTGCGGCCCGACTTGACCACCGACGTCCACTCGCCGGCCCGCCCCTCGATCACCGACGCGAGGTGCTCGAGCGCCGGGACCACGTTACGCACGACGGCCTCGGTGGCGGCCACCCGGATCGTGGTGGGGAAGGTGTCGTTGGACGACTGCGACGCGTTGACGTGGTCGTTCGGGTGCACGTCGCGCCCCAGCCGGCGGGTGGCGAGCGTTGCGACGACCTCGTTCGCGTTCATGTTCGACGAGGTGCCCGAGCCGGTCTGGAACACGTCGATCGGGAACTGGTCGTCGTAGCGCCCCTCGGCGACCTCCTCGGCCGCGGCGGCGACGGCCTCGGCGAGGTCGTCCTCCAGCACGCCGAGGCGCTGGTTGGCCCGGGCGGCGGCGGCCTTGAGCAGGCCGAGCGCCCGGATCTGGCTGCGCTCCAGGCCCCGCCCGGAGATCGGGAAGTTCTCCACCGCGCGCTGGGTCTGCGCCCGCCACAGCGCGTCAACGGGCACCCTGACCTCGCCCATCGTGTCGTGCTCGATCCTGAACTCATTCTCGGTCACTTCTCAAGTTTGGCCTGCGACCACGGTGCCCGCTTGGGTAGTTTGTGGTGTTGCTGGCCACTCCCCACTAGGTAGGTGTGCATGAGCTCCGCCGAGACTCCCTCCGAGGTCGACCTGCTGATCGTCGGCGCTGGCCCGACCGGGCTGTTCGCCGCGTACTACGCGGGCTTCCGCGAGCTGAGCACAGCGGTGGTGGACTCACTGCCGGAGGCGGGCGGGCAGGTCACCGCGATGTACCCGGAGAAGAAGATCTTCGACGTGGCCGGCTTCCCGATGGTGCTGGGCCGGGACCTGGTCTCCGCGCTGGTCGAGCAGGCCGACCAGTTCAAGCCGACCTACCTGCTGGGCCGGCGTGCCCGCACGGTGTCCGAAGTGGACGGAAAGCTCGACGTGGGACTGGAGGACGGTTCGGTCGTGCGGACCGGCGCCATCCTGATCACCGCGGGCATGGGCGAGTTCACCCCGCGCCCGCTGCCGGCCGGCGACGGCTGGCTGGGCCGCGGCGTGGTCAACTTCGTGCCGGAGCTGGAGGCATTGCGCGACCAGGACGTGGTCATCGTGGGCGGCGGCGACTCGGCGTTCGACTGGGCGCTGTCGCTGCACGAGATCGCCAGCTCGGTCACGCTCGTTCACCGGCGCAACAAGTTCCGCGCGTTCGCGGCGACCGTGCGGCAGGTGCGCGAGCTGGGCGTGCCGATCATCACCGACGCGCAGGTGATCGAGCTGCGCGGCGACTCGGCGGACCGGCTCGCGGAGGTCGAGCTCGAGGTCAAGGCCGACCCGGGCCACGAGCGCGTGGTCCTCCCGGCGCAGACGGTGGTGGCGGCGTTGGGCTTCACCGCCGACCTTGGCCCGATCGAGTCGTGGGGCCTGGAGATCACCCGCCGCGCGGTGGCCGTCGACACGACCATGCGCACGGCCCGGGAGATGATCTACGCGGCCGGCGACATCGCCGCCTACCCGGGCAAGGTCAAGCTCATCGCGACGGGCTTCGGCGAGGCCGCCACGGCGGTCAACAACATCGCGGTCGCCCTCAACCCGGAGGCGCACCTGTTCCCGGGCCACTCCAGCGACGTCAGCTGACCCGCCACTCCCGCGCCAGCAGCCCGAACAGCAGGTCGTCGGTCCACTCGCCCTTGAGCCAGGAGTGCTCGCGCCGCAGGCCCTCACGTTGGAAGCCGAGCCGCTCGAGCAGGCGTGCCGACGCCGTGTTCCGCGCATCGCACTCCGCGGACACCCGGCGCACGCCGGTCGCGAACACGCGGTCCAGTACGGACCGGACGGCCTCGGTGGCGTAGCCCCTGCCCTGGTGTGCGGTGGCCAGCGTGAACCCCAGCTCGGCCTGCATCCCGTTGTCGTGCCGGCAGATCGCGACGTCCCCGACCAGCACGCCGCCGGCCTCGACCGCGTACTGGAACCAGCCGGGCTCCTGTTCGGCCGCGGTGGCGAACTCCGTCACCAGGTGTCGGGCGTCCGCGACCGGCACCGGCGCCGACCACACCTGGTAGCGGGCGACGGCCGGCTCCGAGCGGTACGCGGCGAACGCCGCTACGTCCGCGGGCTCGAACCGTCGGACGACGAGCCGCTCGGTGGTCGCGAAGACCTCGGTGGCCACGGCGGCCTAGCTGACGACCTGTACGACGTCGCCGACCGCGAGGCCGTCGTAGAACGACTGGGCCGCCGAGTTGGACAGGTGGATGCAGCCGTGCGAAAGGTCGCTCAGGCTGCCCTCGTGGAACGCGATGCCGCCGTTGAAGAACACCGAGTACGGCATCGGGGCGTTGTCGAACTCGCGGCTCAGGTGGTCGATGTCCTTCCACCCCACGTTGAACGTGCCCGGCGGGGTCTCCCAGCCCGGCCGGCCATGGGTGATCGGCACCGGGCCGACCGCGACCTTGCCGCCCGCGAGCAGCCACGCCTGGTTCGCCGACAGGTCGATGCACGCGTCCGCGCCACCGCCGCACGGCACACCGGCCGGGGGCGGCGGTGGCGGCGGGGGCTTCTTCACGATCGTCGCGTTCGCCTCGACGACGTCCGGCAGCGTGCCGATCTTCGTCGGGCCCGGCTTGGCCGGCGCGCTCGGCGGGGTGGGGCCGGTGGACTGGGTCGGTGTGCCCGGCAGCGGCGGCTTCGAGGCCTCCTCGCCCGACCCGCACGCCGAGAGGAGCGCGACACCGGCCACGGCCAGTGCGGCGAACAAGGTGGACACGCGCATACCCGGCTCCCTTCGCGCCTGTACCGGAGAAGACGCCCATGATCGCGGCCCGGTTGTCCGATCATCGGGAGCAGTGCGCAAACGTTACGAAAAAGCCGAAGGCCGCATGCGGGACCGTGTCCCACATGCGGCCTTCGGTCGGATCGTCAGGCCCCGGTTGTCTGACCGATCCAGTCGGTGTAGGCCACCGCGTTGGTGTAGATCGACGGTCCCGTCGCGCACGTCGAGTCACCGTTGCCGCTGCGGCTGGTAACACCGATCAACTGGAAGGCGCCGGTCTGACCCACGATCTGCGGGCCACCCGAGTCGCCGTAGCACGCACCGGCGTTCCCGTTCGGGTTGCTGGTGCACAGCTCGAGCGCGCCGTCGATGCCGGTGCACTGCGCTGCGTCCAGCACCTCGACGTCCAGCTGCTGCAGGAAGTCCGGCGCGCCACAGGCACCCGGCTGCGGGCAGGTCTGGCCCCACCCGAGCAGGCGAGACGCGGTGCCCACCGGCGCGTCGGCGGCGAGCGCGACCGGCGCGGACGTCGCCGCGGCCGCCAGCTTCACCAGCGCGATGTCGTTGCCCGGCGAGCTGCCGTCGTAGTCCGGGTGGATGACGATCTCGGCGGCCTGCGCCTCCTCGCCACCCGTCTGGTGCTCGTTGGTGCCGATGCGCATGTTCACGTTGGCGGCGTCCTGGCCCTCAACGCAGTGCGCGGCGGTGAGCACCCACTCGGGGTTGATCAGCGAGCCACCACAGAAGTGGCCGCCGCCCTCCTGCAGCGACACCATGAACGAGTACGTCTGGTCGGCGTCTCCGCCACCCACGATCTTCGGCGTGATGTCCGCCTTGTCGTCCGCGAACGCGGTCGGCACCAACGCGACCGCCAAGGCGGTCGCCGCACCGGCAAGAAGTCCCACGACCAGAGAACGCTTTCGCATGTTCTCTCTCCTTCCATGCCCCAATGCCCCGGTTGGGCACTGTTGCGGAAGGTAGTCGGGCGTCACGAATGAGTAACACCCGCGAAAGTAGGGACCGGAACCGACGATCGTCGGTGATCGGTTGTCAGGGCAGCGGCGGTAGGGGCTTCTCGTCCAGGGTTTTCTCGAGCCGATCGAAGTCGACAGTCGAGTACTGGCGCAGCTTGGTCAGCCGGTGGAAACCGTCGATCATCCGCACCGTGCCGGACTTCGAGCGCATCACGATCGACTGCGTGGTGCAGCCGCCGCTGCGGTAGTGCACGCCGCGCAGCAGGTCGCCGTCGGTGACGCCGGTGGCGCAGAAGAACGCGTTGTCGCCGCTGACCAGGTCGTCGGTCAGCAACACGCGGTCCAGGTCGTGACCGGCGCCGATCGCCTTGTCCCGCTCGGCGTCGTCCTTGGGCCACAGCCGGCCCTGGATCGCGCCGCCCATGCACTTGAGCGCGCACGCGGCGATGATCCCCTCCGGGGTGCCGCCGATGCCGATCAACATGTCGACACCCGTGTTCGGCCGGGCCGCGGAGATCGCGCCCGCGACGTCGCCGTCGGTGATGAAGTGGATCCGCGCGCCGGCGTCGCGCACCTCCCGGACGAGGTCCGCGTGCCGTGCCCGGTCGAGAATGCAGACAGTGACGTCCGACACGTCCGTGTGCTTCGCGCGGGCCACCCGCCGGATGTTCTCGGCGACCGGCGCGGTGATGTCGACGACATCGGCCGCCTCCGGACCGACCGCGAGCTTCTCCATGTAGAACACCGCGGACGGGTCGAACATCGCGCCCCGCTCGGTGGCCGCGAGCACGGCGATCGCGTTGGGCATCCCCTTGGCCATCAGCGTGGTCCCGTCGATGGGGTCGACCGCGACGTCGCAATCGGGGCCGTCGCCGTTGCCGACCTCCTCGCCGTTGTAGAGCATCGGCGCCTCGTCCTTCTCACCCTCGCCGATCACGACGACGCCGCGCATCGAGACCGTGCCGATCAGCTTGCGCATCGCGTCGACGGCGGCGCCGTCGCCGCCGTTCTTGTCGCCGCGACCCACCCAGCGGCCCGCCGCCATCGCCGCCGCCTCGGTCACGCGGACCAGCTCCAACGCCAGGTTGCGGTCGGGAATCTCGCGTCGTGGCAAGTCGCTCGCCTGGTCGGTGGTCTGAGTCATGCCGCCTCCCGATGTCGCCCCGCTGTCGTCTCGCTGTTGCCCTGCTGTCGCACCACTGTCGCCCGCGAAAGAACTTCCCGATCCTTCCAGATTTCGGGACGCCGGCACGAGTGAGCGTGATCTCCGGCGCCTGCGAGGATGGCCGGGTGACGGACAGCGAGCGGCCGCCCGGGCGAGCCGGGCTCGGCATGCGCGACATGGTCGGGGCCATGTTCGTGCTGCTGTTGATCGTCGGCGTGCTGGTCGGAGTGACGCGCAGCTGCTCGTTCGACCCGGGCGCGCCGGCGGTCGACCGGTCCTCGGCGCCGAGCGTCGACGTGTCGGCGAAGCTGTCGGACGCGGCGTCCGCGGTCGCCTTCCCGGTCCGGCAGCCGGCCGTGCCGCGCGCCTGGCACCCGAACTCGTCGTCGACCTCGGGCGTCGGCTCCGGCGCGGCGGCCGACGTGGTGGTCCGGGTCGGCTGGCTCACGGTGGACGGGCGGTACGTGCAGCTGAGCCAGTCCGGCGGGTCGGTCGCGGACGTGCTGGCCGAGGAGACGGGCACGGCGTCGTCCCGCACGGGTTCGGTGTCGGTCGACGGCGTCTCGTGGTCGACCCACCCCTCGCGGCGGGACGAGGTGGCCTGGGTCGCCTCGGTGGACGGGGTGATCTTGCCCCCGTTTCACGGGCACGAAGGTTGGCAGACATAGGGTTCGACGATCTTGTGAAGGAGATCGTTGGTCGTGCCGAAGCCCTACCCGCCGGAGTTCCGGCGACGTGCTCTGGATCTGT
>NZ_JBOHGA010000011.1:0-57504 GCF_050699915.1 Actinophytocola sp. | reverse complement strand
TGCCGAAGTTGCGCCGCAGCCGCAGCGCGCGCACCCGCTCGTTGGTCGCGGCCAGCTCCTGCATGACTGTCCAGCTGGTGTCCACGCTGCCGTCGTCGACGAAGATCACCTCGTACTCGACCTCGGGCATCGTCGCGAACGCCTCGCCGATCTCGGCCACCAGGGTGGCCAGCGTCGCCTCCTCGTCCTTGACCGGGATCAGGACACTGACCTGCACATCTGGCACGGTTTCAATACTCACTACTCGTCCTCGGTGTCGCTGACCTGCGCGGGGAGCCACCGCATCGCGCCGCTTTCGAAGATGACGACGATGCGTGTCTCGTCGGTGACCGGTCCGATCGCACGGAAGCCTACGTCGGGCGGCAAATCCCAGAGCTTGGCGGTGACGTCCGGGCGGGTCAGGTGACTCACGCCCGCGCCGACGATCTTGCCGTCCCCGTCCACGACCACGGTGCAGCGCACCTGGTCGACGCCCTCGCCGAGACCGCCGGTGGCCCAGCCGGTGATCAGGTCGGCCTCACCGGCCGGCTCGACGGCCTCGATGCGGCCGGTCGGACTCTTCGGGCTGCGGGTGCCGGGCGGGGGCAGCTCACTCGCGTCGGCGAGGTCGATCGTCGAGCCGAGCTCCGGGCCGCCGCAGCCCAGCGAGAAGGTCCCGTTGCGCGGGTAGTGCGCCAGCACGTCGAGGTCGGGCTGGAGCGAGGCCTCGGTCGGCAGCACCGGACCCAGCGCGTCGCCGTAGCCGGCCGCCATCGCGATGGCCTCCAGCGGGTGCGCCTTGATCTCGTTGCGCAGCAGGGCCGCGGTGGGCAGGCCGAGCGTGAACCCGACGACGCCGATGGCGACGACGACGATCGCGATCTTCTGCGCGTTGCGCCGCACGCCCTTGTAGAGGACCGCGGACAGCAGCACGAGCAGCGGGATCGACACGATCACCGCGAGCGAGGAGTACCGGCTGGTGAGCCCGAAGTTGACGCCGAAGTCCACGCGGGCGGTGGCGATCATGCCGCAGGCGAGGATGCCGTAGGTGGCGAGCGCCCACCAGAACCGCAGCGACGGGTCGCGGGCGGTCTTGTTGGTCGTCAGGACGGCGTAGAGGACGAGCATCAGCGCGCCGGCGGTGACCGCCCAGCCGGCGTTGTCGGCGGTCCACATCTTCCCGACGACGGTCAGGAACGTGAACAGCAGCGAGCCGATGTCGTTCGCCGGCGCCCCGCCGACCCAGACGTGCGGCTTGAGGATGTACCAGATGCCGATCAGCACGCCGCCGATCCCGAGCGGGATCAGCCGCGTCCGCCAGCGTTCCTTGTGCAGCGCGGCGAACAGCGCGAGCGCCGGCCAGAGCGCGAACGCGGTGCCGTAGGACGCGGTCGCGAGAAAGCCGACCGCCCAGGCGGCCGGCCATTTGCGCCGGGCGGCGAGCAGCAGCGCGGCGACGACGAACAGGTTCGCGGTGAGCCACGCCGAGCCGCTCATCGAGCGGACGAACATGTGCAGCCCCTGCAGACTGAACACCAGCGCGGACGCGCCGACCACGAGCCCCGCGCGGGCCACGGGCGGCAGTGTCTTCGGCAGCGCCGCGCGCATCAGGAGCACGGTGGCCGCCGCGATCACGACCACGGCGTACCCGAGCACCCGGTTGTCCCCGTCCGCGAGCTTCGCGTCGGCCCAGTACAGCAGTGACGGGATGACCAGCGGGTGCTCGTTCTGCGGCGTGAAGATGCCGCCGAGGTGGAACGAGCCGTCCGGGTGGGTCAGCCGGATCAGCACATACCAGTAGTCGAGCCACTGCAGCTTCCCCGACCGGGACACCTCGAGCACGATGGCGATCGGCGGGATCAGCGCGAGCAGCTCGACGAGCCGGGCGATGCGCCGGTCGGTCAGCCAGCCGCGCAGCGCGGTGACCATGGCGTCGGCGCGCCGGTCGAGTCTGCTCGAGCCCTCACCGTCCTCGTCGGCGCCAGGCTCGCGCGGTGGATCCGCCTCCGGATCCTTCTTCAAGACCGTGCTCGTCACGCCCATACCATGTCAAAGCCGCGTTGACCACCGACGCGCGGCCTAGTCGTCGCCGTTCGTCTCCAGCTTGTCGCTGATGCTCACCGGAGCCTTCCCGGACTCGTCCACCGGGTCGTTGACCAGTGCCGTCTCGTCTCGGGTGCCGACGATCTGGGTCATCTCGCCGGTGGGCGCCTCCCACGCTGCGGACGCGGGAATGCGCACCAGCGGGGACTGGGTCGGCTGCGTTGTCGACCGTGCTGTCGGCTGGGTCGCCTCCGCCGCCTGCCGGTCCACCTCGGCGAGGATCTCCTCGCTGCGCGCCCGGTACTCGTCGGTGCCGATCCGCCCGGAGACGAGGTCCTCGCCGAGCGCCCGGAACCGGTCCTGCCAAGCCATGGGGAAGTTGTTACCACGGCCGAGCGTTGACCCCGGTGAGAGCTACGGAGAAGAGTGGAGGCATGGCGTTGTTCGGGCATGACAAGGCACGGATGGTGGACGCGTCGCGGGCGCTGCCCGGCCGGGCGGACCGGATGCCGGTAGCCGGCGCACACGCGGTGTTCAACGACCGGCCGATCGCCGCGCCGTTCCCGGAGGGCATGCGGACGGCCGTGTTCGGGATGGGCTGCTTCTGGGGCGCCGAGCGCCTGTTCTGGCAGACCCCGGGCGTGTACACGACGGCGGTCGGCTACGCGGGCGGGCAGACCCCCAACCCGACGTACGAGGAGGTGTGCAGCGGCCTGACCGGGCACACCGAGGTGGTGCTGGTCGTGTACGACCCCGAGCAGGTCTCCTACGACGGGCTGCTGAAGGTGTTCTGGGAGGGCCACAACCCGACGCAGGGCATGCGCCAGGGCAACGACGTGGGTACCCAGTACCGCTCCACGGCGTACTACACCGACGAGGCCCAGCGAGCGGCCGTCGAAGAAAGCCGGGCGTCCTACCAGGCGGCGCTGTCCCGCGGCGGCCACGGCGAGATCACCACGGAGATCGCGCCACTCGGCGAGTTCTACTACGCCGAGGACTACCACCAGCAGTACCTGTCCGACGCGAAGAACCCGAACGGCTACTGCGGCCTGGGCGGCACGGGCGTCAGCTGCCCGATCGGCCTCGCCACCAACGAAGCCTGAGAAGACACGCGAAGGGCCCCGCCTCGACAGTCGAGGCGGGGCCCTTCCCTGTGGAAGAGCGGACGACGGGACTCGAACCCGCGACCCTCACCTTGGCAAGGTGATGCGCTACCAGCTGCGCTACGTCCGCTTGATGGCGTGCATCGGCGAGTTTAGCGGACGAACGGGTGGGGTAACCCCGCCGTGTTGATGGGCCTGCCCAGGACTTCGGATTAGGCCGAACAGGTTAATACCTTCGTAGGTATCGCCTTAACGTTCTTAACGTTTGTCGTATCCGCGTTGCGTCCTGTGGCATGTTGAGCCAGATTCCCGTGGCGGCCGGGAGGAGGTGCCGGGTCAGATGACCGGCGAAGCTCCGAGATCAACTGGAGCGAACAGGGCGGAGACAGGGGACGCGGAGGATCGGGCGCTGCTCGAGCGGCTTCGCGCGGGGGAGGACGCGGCGTTCGGAGAGCTCTTCTCCCGCCATTCCACCGCTGTCTTCCGGCTCGCGCTCGGGCTCGTCAACGACCGAGCCGAGGCCGAGGATCTCACCGCCGAGGCGTTCTTCCGCGTGCTGCAAGCCATCCGCCGCGGGTCCGGGCCGGTCGACAACGTCCGTGGCTACCTGCTGATCGTCGCCCGCCGGGTGGCCTGGGAGTGGAGCCTGCGCCGCAAGGACGTCCCGGTCAGCGACGAGGAGCTGACCCACCGCGCCCCGTCCGACCCCGACACCACCGGCCAGTTCACCGAGCGCAACCTGATCCGTCGCGCGTTCACGAGCCTGCCGGAGCGCTGGCGCAACGTGCTCTGGAAGATGGAGGTCGAGGGCGAGCGCCCGGCCGCGGTGGCCAACAACTTCGGCCTGTCTCCCAACGCCACCGCCGCCCTCGCCCGCCGTGCCCGGCAGGGCCTGCGCGCCGCCTACCTGCAGGCCCACCTCGCCGCGGACCGCAGCGCCACCGGCTGCCGGTCGGTGCTCGAGAAGCTCGGCGCCTACACGGCCGGCAGCACGTCCGGCATCGAGCGCCGCCGGATCCGCGCTCACCTGTCCGCCTGCGCCTCCTGCACCGCGATGCACGCCGAGCTGCGCGAGGTCTGCTCCGGGCTTCGCGCGCACGCCGGGGTCTCGCTCGCCCCTGTCGTGGTCGCGGGTGCCGCCGCCGCGGGCGGGTTCGGCGCGACGCTCAAGGGGCTGCTTGCGAGCACCAAGATCCAGATCGGGCTGACCGCGAGCTCGGCCGCCGCGGTCGGGCTGTTCGGGCTCGTCGTCGGACCGTGGAGCGGCGACGACGGCGCCGGCCCGCTCGACCTGGCTGGCAAGGGCGCCGACGAGCTTCAGATCACGCAGCCGGCGCCGCCGAGCTCGTCGCTTCGGGTCACCACCGGCAGCCTGAGCACCCACGCCCGCGTGCCCGAGCGGCAGGCCGCGCCCGTCGAGCCGGCGGACTCGGCCGACGAGCGGGCGCCGTCGGTGACGCCGACGTCCTCGAAGCCGGCGGCGAAGACGGCGAAGACGGACGGCGCGCGGACCGAGGAGCCGGTGCTGACCGAGGACGCGTTCGACGAGAGCGCCCCGATCGTCTACCGGGAGACCACGGTCGAGCGGCACACGACGACGCAGGACGGCTACGTGATCGTCTACGAGACGACCACGGTCACCGAGGTCAACTCGCTGAACCAGACCCGGACGACGTCCGAGACCACGAGCTACACACAGCGACCTTCGCCGACTGAACGCCCTTCTGGGGGACCGCAGACAGCCCGAACGGATGAACCTACCGCAGCCTACGCTGCGCCGAACGGCCCCTGACCCGTGCGTGGAGCTGGCCGGTTGGGTCATCATGAGCAGTAGATGATCCCGACCAGCTCCGGAGCCGGGAGGCCTTGAAATGGTACGCACTGTAACCGGTGCGGACGGACGGCAATGGACCGTGCGCAGCCGCCTGGAATGGCGGTCGCCGGCCACGTCGGACGACTTCGAGCATGACGTCAGTGTGGGCAACGCGGCCGCGATCGTGTTGCTCGTCCTCGTGGTGGCGCTCGGCCTGATCCTGATCGTGTGGACGCCCGACGACGTGGTCGTGCCACTGTGGGTCGTGCTGCTCATCCTGATGGCCGTGCTGTTCTTCCCGACCCGCTGGGCCTTGCGCCGGCCGTGGACCATCGTCGCCGAGACGGGCGAGGGCGGACAGGCGGACCCGGTCGAGCGCTGGGTCGGCATCGTCCGCGGCGTATTCACCGTGCGTCAGCAGATGAACCGCGTGGAGAAGAGCATCCAGATCGACTCGGTGCCTGGAATCGAAGGTCCGCTACAACCCGTGGCGTAAAAGCCGGAATGCGGCAAGACTGGCGACGTGCCAGAACTACCCGAGATCGAGGCGCTCGCGCAGCACATCCGCGAGCACGGGGTCGGCCGCACCGTGGCCAGGGTCGACGTGGCGTCCCTGTCCGTGCTCAAGACCGTCACTCCGCCGTGGACCGAGCTTCGCGACCGGACGGTCACCGCGACCGGCCGGCACGGCAAGTTCCTCGACCTCGACTGCGACGGCCTGCACCTGATCATCCACCTGGCCCGCGCGGGCTGGCTGCGCTGGGCGGAGACGATGGCTGCCGCTCCGCCCAAGCCGGGCAAGGGTCCGCTCGCGCTGCGGGTGCACCTCGGCCCGCCCGGCAAGGGCCCCGGCTTCGACCTCACCGAGGCCGGCACGAAGAAGGGGCTCGCCGCGTGGATCGTCGCCGACCCGACCGAGGTGCCGGCCATCGCCGCGCTCGGCCCGGACGCGCTGGCGGTGAGCCGCGACGAGTTCGCATCGGTGCTGGCCGGCCGCACCGAGCGGCTGAAGACGGCGCTGACCACGCAGAAGATCCTCGCGGGCGTGGGCAACGCCTACTCCGACGAGATCCTGCACACCGCGCGGCTCTCCCCGTACGCGACCGCGGGCAAGCTCACCGACGCGCAGGTCGACGACCTCTACGCGGCGCTGGGCAAGGTGCTCGACGACGCCGTGACCAGGTCGGTCGGCCAGCACGCGGCGCTGCTCAAGGGCGAGAAGCGGTCCGGCCTGCGGGTGCACGCGCGCACCGGGATGCCGTGTCCGGTGTGCGGCGACACGGTGCGCGAGGTGTCGTTCGCGGACAAGGCCTTTCAGTACTGTCCGACCTGCCAGACGGGCGGCAAGCCGCTCGCCGACCGGCGGATGTCGCGGCTGCTCAAGTAGGGCTCGCTTGCTTCGCGAGCACCATACGGTTGAGCATTGACAGGTGACCGACCTGCTGTCCGGCATTTTCAACGAGCGCGCGCTCATCGGCGCGATCGGCCTGCTCGTCGTCGGCGGCCTGTTCGCGGTGATCGTCCGGCGGCGCAAGTCGCAGGGTTCGGTCGCCGACGCGGTGCTCGACGCCGTGCAGCGGCTGTCGAAGGCGGCGCCGGCGATGCGCAGCGGGCTCACCGAGGAGGCCGCCGACCAGGCGGTGAAGCACCTGGTGGAGATGCTGAAGTGCGTGGCGATCGGCATCACCGACGAGCGCGGCCGCCTGTTGTCGTGGGACGGCGGCGCGAACGAGCACTACCAACACCTGATCCCGACGATCGACGTGGCGATCCGCAAGGCGCAGCGCGCGGCCATCCCGCACACGAACCTGCCGTGCAACCAGCGTGGTCGTTGTCCGATGCGCACCGCGGTGATCGTCCCGCTGATTCCGGACGGCCAGGTCGAGGGCACGCTGATCGTGGTCGGCGGGGTCAACTCGAAGCGACTCATCCGGGCCGCCGACGAGGTGGCGAAGTTCGTCTCGATCCAGCTGGAGCTCGCGAAGCTCGACGAGTCCAAGCAGGCGCTGGCGAAGGCCGAGGTGCGGATGCTGCGCGCGCAGATCTCGCCGCACTTCCTGTACAACGCGCTGAACTCGATCTCGTCGCTGATCCGCACGGACCCCGAGCGCGCGCGTGACCTGCTGCAGGAGTTCGCGGACTTCACCAGGTACTCGTTCCGCACGTCCGGCCAGTTCACGACGCTGGCCGAGGAGCTGCGCAATATCGACCGCTACCTGACCATCCAGGCCCAGCGCTACGCGGACCGGCTCAACGTGCGGATCAAGATCGCGCCCGAGGTGCTCGGCGTCGTCGTGCCGTTCCTGGTGCTGCAGCCGCTGGTGGAGAACGCCGTGCAGCATGGCCTGTCCCCGAAGCCCGGCGGCGGCACGGTCACGGTGGTCGCGCAGGACAACGGCAACGAGGCCCTGATCAGCGTGGAGGACGACGGCGTCGGCATGGACGCCGACCGCCTGTTCGCCGACCTGCGAGACGCCCACAAGACGGGCTCGCACGTCGGCATCGGCAACATCAACCAACGCATGCGCTCGGTCTTCGGCGACGAGTACGCCCTGATGGCGGAGACCGCCCCGGGCGCGGGCATGAAGGTGATCCTCCGAGTCCCGAAGTTCTTCCCGGGCGTCCGCCCCGACCTCCCCAAGTTCGGCACGGAGGACACGGAGACGACGGGCCCCCAACCCACCATCGGCGGCGGTCAACTGCCAGGAAGGACGCCCTCCGGACACTCAGCGACCTGAAGGACGCCTCCGGGCGGCGGGTGACGGAGAGCAGCACCGAACGAGCCACCGAAACCGAACGCCCGGCTCACGAGCCGGATACCGGAACGCGCCTAGGGTTGGGGTATGAGCGTCACGGACAAGTTGGCGGCCAAGCTGCCCAGAGGCCGAAGCCACACCGGGCCCGTGGTGGCCGTCGTCAAGCTGCACGGGGTCATCACCCCGACGCCCTCCCCGCTGGCCCGCGGCACGATCAACATCAACACGGTCGAGTCGGCGCTGACCAGGGCCTTCGAACACGAGCGCCTCTCGGCTGTGGCGCTCACGATCAACTCGCCGGGCGGGGCGCCGACCCAGTCCGCGCTCGTCGGCGAGCGGGTCAGGGAGCTCGCTGACCGCAAGAAGGTTCCCGTGCTCGCCTTCTGCGAGGACGTCGTGGCGTCCGGCGGCTACTGGCTCGCCTGCGCCGCCGACGAGATCTACGCCCACGCGTCCTCGCTGGTCGGCTCCATCGGCGTGGTCACCGCCGGCTTCGGGCTCGACGGCCTGCTCGAGCGCGTCGGCGTCGAGCGCCGCGTCTACACGGCCGGCGCCCACAAGGTCCGCCTCGACCCCTTCCGTCCCGAGAAGGACGAGGACGTCGAGTGGCTCAAGGGCCTGCAGACCCAGCTGCACGAGCAGTTCGTCGGCTGGGTCAAGCAGCGCCGCGGTGACCGCCTCGACGGCCAGGACGACCTGTTCACCGGCGAGGTCTGGACCGGGGCCAAGGCCGCCGAGCTCGGGCTCGTCGACGGGGTCGGCAACGCGCGGCAGGTGATCGCCGAGCGCTACCCGGACGCGGAGATCACCGTGGCCGAGCCCAAGCGTCCGCTGCTCGCCCGCCTCGGCCTCGGCGGCGCGGCCGCGAGCCTGAGCTCGGCCGACCGTGTCATGGGCGCGCTGCAGGCCCTGGAGGTCCGGGCCACCTGGTCGCGGTTCGGCATGTGAGGCATGTGGCTGACACGGAAACGCTGCTCAGAGTTGTGTCCGACACGCACGATCGGCGCAACGCTCACACGGGCGGGGTAAGCAGGAGGTTGACCATGGACATTTGGTTCTCCCGATCGGCAAGATGCACCTCACCGTGAGTACCTCAGCTAACACCCCCGGTCTCGTCGTCCTGGCCGTTGACGACGAGAAGGACGGGATGGACCTCATGCTCGAACGGCTGGACGCCAACCGGTTCGTGCGCAGAGTCATCCCGGCATTCGATGCCACCGAGGCGCTGCGCCAGCTCGCCGGCGACGACCCCGAGCTGAACGCCCGCCGCAACTCCGGCCGGCCGATCGTCGACGCCGTCTTCTCCGACCTCAAGATGCCCGGCCTCACCGGCATGGAGATGGCCAAGGTCCTGGCCGGCTTCAAGCCGTCCCCGGTGCTGGTCTTCATCACCGGCCACGGCGAGGGCAACGACGCGGTCGAGGCCTTCGAGCTCGGCGCGGTCGACTTCATCCCCAAGCCGTGCGACCAGACCCGCATGGACCGCGCGGTCCAGCGGGTGATCTCGAAGCTACGCGGCGACGGCCTGACCGGCGAGGCGACCGGCGCGCCCGCGGGCCCCGAGCCAAGCGACGAAGAGGTCATCCCGGTCGAGCTCGCCGGCACCACCAAGCTGATCCCGCGCTCGGCGGTCCGCTGGGTCGAGGCGCAGGGCGACTACGCCCGGCTGTTCACCGCCGAGGGCTCGCACCTGGTCCGCATCCCGCTCGCCCAGCTCGAGGAGCGCTGGGAGAAGGCCGGTTTCGTGCGCATCCACCGCTCCTACCTGGTGCCGATCAACCTGATCACCGAGCTGCAGCTCGGCGGCAACGGCTACCACGTGGTGATCGGCGAGGAGGAGCGCAAGCTCCCGGTCAGCCGGCGGCACACCCGTGAACTCAAGGACCGCATCACCCGTCGCGGGGGGGCATGAGTAAACATTCCGCTGGTCCGTCGGACAAGCCCTACAAGGACCCGCCGACCAAACCCCGGCGCAAGCGGGTGGTCCTCGCCGACTCCCGCGCGCCGGTCACCGTCCTGCGCACTGTCGTCGAACTGGAGGAGCAGACCAGCTACGGCGAGGAGCTGGTCACCCAGTTCGTCCGCCACCAACTCCACATCGCCGTCCGGTTCTGGTGCCTGGCGGTCGGCCTGCTGGCGGCCGTGCCGGCGATCTTCTTCCTCGTGCCGCATCTCTCCGAGCTCGACCTCGCCGGCGTCCGGCTACCGTGGTTGATCATCGGCGTACTGCCGTTCCCGTTGTTGTTCGGCGTCGCCTACTGGTACAACCGGGTGGCCGAGCGCCAGGAACAGGCGTTCGTCGCGATGGTGGAGAAGTAGCCAGCTCTCGTTAGGACCCGGGACGTTCGGTGGACGCTAAAGTGTGGGCGCTTGCCGCGGTCCTGCTCGTCACCGTCGCGACCTTCTACATCGGTTTCCGCTCGTCGCGGACGGCCTACACGACGCAGGACTTCCTGGTCGCGCGGCGCACCGTGCGGTCCCGGCGCAACGCCGCCGCGGTGTCCGGCGAGTACCTGTCCGCCGCGTCGTTCCTCGGCGTCGCCGGCCTCGTGCTCAAGGACGGCGCGGACGCGCTGTGGTACCCGGTCGGCTTCACCGCGGGCTACCTCGCGCTGATGCTGTTCGTCGCCGCGCCGCTGCGCCGGTCCGGCGCCTACACGCTGCCCGACTTCTGCGAGGCCCGGCTCGGCTCGCGCGCGCTGCGCGGTCTGGCCGCCGTGTTCGTCGTGTCCATCGGGATCCTCTACGTCGTCCCGCAGCTGCAGGGCGCCGGGCTCGCGCTCGCCAACGTGCTGCCGGTGCCCGGCTGGGTCGGCGCGCTGCTCGTGACAGTCGTGGTCATCTTCAACGTGTTCGGCGGCGGCATGCGCGCGATCACCGTCGTGCAGGCGTTCCAGTACTGGTTCAAGCTGTTCGCGATCGCGGCACCGACGTTCGTGATGTGCGTGCTGTTCATCGGCAACGGCGGCCCGCGCGGCGGCGAGATCACCGGCCTCACCGAGGAGCTGCCGCCCGCGTTCACCAGCGCCACCACACTCCACGTCGAGACCCCGGTGGAGGTACGGGTGGACCACGCGGTGGTGCTGAGCGCGGTCGGCACGGTCGACGGCAACCAGGTGACGGGCACGGTGTACTGGCCGCCCGGCACGCACACCGCCGATGCCGGCACCGAGCTGAACTTCTCCCAGGGCTCGACGGTGCCGGTCGTTGTGGGCTCACCGACCGACAACGCGAGCTGGTTGCGCCCGGCGGCCGGGTCCGGCGACCTGTTCTACACGTACTCGCTGATGCTGGCCCTGTTCCTCGGCACCATGGGCCTGCCGCACGTGCTCGTCCGCTTCTACACCAACCCCGACGGCCGCGCGGCGCGGCGCACCACGCTGCACGTGCTGCTGCTGCTGTCGCTGTTCTATCTGTTCCCGATCCTGATCGGCGCGCTGTCCCGGCTCTACGTGCCGGAGCTGCTGGTGACCGGCCAGACCGACGCGGCCGTCCTGCTGCTGCCGTCGAAGATCGCCCCCGGCCTGCTCGGCGAGATCCTCGGCGCGGTGACGATGGCGGGCGCGTTCGCGGCGTTCATGTCGACGTCGTCCGGCCTCGTGGTGAGCGTGTCCGGCGTGCTGTCGACCGACGTGCTGCGCGGCCGGGTGCGCGACTTCCGCTTCGCCACGGTGATCGCCGGCGGCGCGCCGCTCGCGCTCGCGCTCGTGCTGCGCCCGGCGGACATCACGCTGTCGGTCGGCATGTCGTTCGCGCTGGCCGCGTCCACGTTCTGCCCGGTCCTGCTGCTCGGCGTGTGGTGGCGCAAGCTCACCTGGGTCGGTGCCGCGGCCGGCATGATCGTGGGCGGCGGCCTGGTCCTGGCGTCGTTGGTGCTGAACACGGTCAGCGGGTTCACCGGCGACTGGGCGCCCGCGGTGCTCGGCCAGCCCGCGCTGATCACCGTGCCGATCGCCTTCCTCACGGTGATCCTGGTGAGCAAGGCGACGTCGAGCCACATCCCGGCAGACCTCGCGCAGATCCGGCTGCGCATGCATGCTCCCGACGGGCTCGGTTTCATCCGCGACCGCGCGGTCGCACGGTTCGGCACCGCGGAGGAGCGGGCCCGGCTCGCCGACGGGAGGCATCGCAAGTGAGGTCGCCACTCCAGCTGAGACCGGTGGTCGCCGACGACGGGCGCCGGTTGTGGGCCAACACGATCGGCGCGGGCGAGCCGCTGGTCGTCTGCCACGGCGGACCCGGCATGTGGGACATGTTCGGCGACGCCGCAGCGATGCTCGCCGACCGGCTGAAGGTGATCCGCTGGGACCAGCGGGGCTGCGGGCGTTCGGAGCGGCGCGGGCCGTACTCGATGGCGCGTGCGGCGGCCGACCTCGACGCGGTACGCGCGCACTTCGGGTTGGACCGGTTCGCCCTGCTCGGCCACTCGTGGGGCGCGCAGCTCGCGCTGCGCTACACCCTCGACAACCCCGACCGGGTCGCCAAGCTGGTCTACGTGGCCGGCACCGGGCTCGGCTTCGACTGGCACGAGGAGTACGAGCGCAACCTCGCCGCCCGGCTCGGCCCGAACCTTGCCAGGCTGGACGAGCTGCGTGACCGCGAGCGCAGCGTCGAGCAGGACCGCGACCTGGCGATCTTGCGGTGGTCGGCGGACTTCGCCGACCCGGCGACGGCCGTCGCGCACGCCGAGCGGATGGCGACGCCCTGGCTCGAGGTGAACTACGAGTGCAACGCGGTGATCAACGCCGAGGACCGCCGGACGTGGCGCGAGGCCGAGCTCGTCGAGGCGTGCCGAGAGCTGTCGGTGCCGACGCTGATCATCGACGGCGAGCGGGACCCGCGCCCGCGCCGGGCGGTCGACTCGCTGGCCGACGCGCTGCCGTCGATGACCCGCGTGACGCTGCCCGAGGTGGGCCATGTGCCCTGGCTGGAGGCCCCGGAGGAGTTCCGGAAGGCGCTGGTCGCGTTCGTGTGCAAGCCGTGATGTCGAGGCCGTAGTTCGGGCAAATCCACCGTTACCATTTGTCGCGAGTCCCGGTCGCCGACGATGGGAGCGCTGATGGCGGTGTCCGCCGATCGAGCGCCTGACGTGGCACCGGCGCGGGTTCGCTCGCGGCCGTGGTCGCGCGCGGACCCGATGGCGGTGCTGAGCGCGGCGCGGCACATCGCGGACGAGCTGAAGGACGGCCTCGGCGGCGTCGGCGCGCGGGCCGCGGCGCGCGGGGTGCGCCGGTTGCTGGAGGCGGAGCACGTGGGGCTGGCGGACCTGTCCGGCCGGCCGGTGTGGGCGCCCGCGCCGCCTCCGGCCGAGCACGCCGTGACCGAGCTCGTCGAGAAGGTCCTGCACAGCGAGGCGAAGGGCGGCCGGCCGCCGCTGATGGCGGTGCCGCTGCATGTCCACCACGAGCTCGCCGGGGTGCTGGTCGTGTCGGGCGAGGTACGCCGGTCGGCCGTGCGCGAGGCGGCGGACTGGATCGTCGAGGCGCTGGAGCGGGGTCGGCTGGAGGCGTCGGCGGAGCAGGCCGCGCAGGCGGAGCTGCGGGCGCTGCGCGCGGAGATCTCGCCGCACTTCGTGTACAACGCGCTGACGGTGATCTCCGCGCTGGTGAGCTCGGAGCCGGACCGGTCCCGCGAGCTGATGATCGACTTCGCCGACTACATCCGGTACAGCCTGGCCCGGCACGGCGAGTACACGACGGTCGCGGACGAGTTCCACGCGATCGAGACCTACCTGGCGCTGCAACGCGCGGTCCTCGGCGAGCGGCTGCAGGTGCAGGTCCGGGTGGCCCCCGAGGTGCTGGCGGTGGCGCTGCCGTACCTGGTGCTGCAGCCGCTGGTGGAGAACGCGATCCGGCACGGCATCGAGCCGCGCGCCGGTGCCGGGCACGTGCTGGTGCGCGGCGAGGCCGAGGGCAACGACTGCGTGATCGGCGTCGAGGACGACGGCCTCGGCATGGACCCGGCCCTGGCGGAGGAGATCCTCGCCGGCCGCGGCGGCTCGGACAGTGTTGGTCTGGCCAATGTGGACAGACGGCTGCGCAACGTGTACGGCGCGTGGTACGGCCTGGTGGTGGAGACCGCGCCGGGCGAGGGAACGCGGGTGGTCGTGCGCATCCCGCGGTTCCAGCCTGGGGTGATGCCGGGGTGAGCGGAGCTTGCGGAGCGAACCGTCAGACACAGGGCGACCGCGAGCGGCGTCACCGAGCCTGCGAGGTGGCGTCGTGAGCGGACTGTCGGTGCTCGCGGTGGATGATGTCGCCGCCGCGCTCGACGAGCTGTGCCGGCTGCTGCGCGAGTCGCCGTACGTGTCGGAGGTGTCGGGCGCGGGTGATCCCTTGTCGGCGCTGCGCATGATCCAGAGCGGCCGGTTCGACGCGGTGTTCCTGGACATCTCGATGCCGGGCCTGGACGGCCTGGAGCTGGCGTCGCTGCTGGCGAAGCTGTCGGAGCCGCCGGCGATCGTGTTCGTGACGGCGTACGAGCAACACGCGGTGGCCGCGTTCGGCATCGGGGCGGTGGACTACCTGCTGAAACCGATCCGCGCGGAGCGCCTGGCAGACGCCCTCGCGCGAATCAACCGCGTGCTCCCGACGGTCGGCCCCGCCGCGGAGCCGCCCCCCGACGCGATGGCGGCGCTGCCGGTGGAGAGCGGCGGCCGTACCCGGTACGTCCGACGCGGCGAGGTCCTCTTCGTCGAGGCACACGGGGACTACGTCCGTCTACACGCGACGTCCGGCGTGCATGTCGTTCGCATGCCGATCTCGCGACTCGAGGAGTACTGGGGCCCGGCCGGCTTCGTCCGAGTGCACCGGGGCTTCCTGGTGGCACTGGACGCGGTCCGAGAACTGCGCAGCGACTCGGTGGGCGGCCTACTGGCACACACGGATCTCGGCGACGTCCCGGTGAGCCGCCGCCACGCGAGAGACCTGCGCGAACGCCTACTGGCGGCGGCCCGCAGCGGCGCCCTGGACCGATCTGAGCGGCGCGTCTGATGCCGGGCCACAAACGGGTCGCGGTGATGAGCCCGCAGACCCGACTGGCCCACTCCCGCAGAAGGCTCCGCGGCCGCTGGCGAGTCCCCAAGCTGGACCCAGCAGGCGCCGACAGAGCCGCGGAGCTGTACAAGGCTCAACGCCGCCTGGCGGTCGCCCCGCTGGTCCTGCTCTTCGTGGGCATGCTGGGCCTACCACTGCTCTTCGCGGCGTTCCCGTCCCTGGACGACATCCGCCTGCTGGGCATCCCCGTCTCCTGGCTGGCGCTGGCGGTCCTGCCATACCCGGCCCTGACCCTGCTGTCCTTCTGGCACCTACACAGAGCCGAACAAGCGGAGGACACCCCCCGATGAGGAGTTGTCCACAACCGCCGCACTTGTCCACAGCAACCCGACAACCACGCCTCTTGTCGGCACACGCCGATAGGATGGAGTCACGGGGTGCCCCCGGTGAGGGTGGGGGCGTTTGGTACTTGGGTTCCGCACGCGCGTGTGCGCGCGGGGGCTTTTGCTTGGCTCGGTTGGGGTTGTCCACATGTGAGGGTTGTGGCGGCCGGAGCTGTCAGGCCCCGCAAGTAGGCTGGATCTCGGGGGCCGGAGGCCACCTCGGAACCGAGGCGCAGCGAAGGCAGGTCGAGCGCGCGGAGCAGCCGCGAGTCTGGGCGAACACGACTTGCGTACGAAGCCGAGCCGGTAACTCCGAATCCCGAGCGACCAGGTCGAGCCGCGAGGCAGACGACCGGTGATCATCGCCTTCGCGGTCGCTCCGGTCGTCCTCGTCACCCTCCTCATCGGACTCCGAGGGGTGGCCGCCATGCGCACCACCTCCGACTTCCTCGTCGCGAGCCGAAGAGTCTCCCCACTGCTCAACTCCGCCGCGGTCTCCGGCGAGTACCTCTCGGCGGCCAGCTTCCTCGGCGTCGCCGGCCTGGTCGTCAAGGACGGCATCGGCGCCCTCTGGTACCCGGTCGGCTTCACCGCCGGCTACATCGCCATGCTCGTCCTGGTCGCCGCCCCGATGCGCAGATCCGGCGCCCTCACCGTCCCCGACTTCGCCGAAGCCCGCCTGGCCTCACCGGTCCTCAGACGAACAACGGCCGCCGTCATCCTCGTCATCGGCGGCCTCTACCTGGTCCCGCAGTTCCGCACCGCCGGCCTCGTCCTCGCCGCGGTCAGCAACAGCCCCTACTGGGTCGGCGTCGTCATCGCCGGCACGGGCGTCGCGGTCACCCTCGCCCTCGGCGGCATGCGCGCCGCCACCTACGTCCAGGCCTTCCAGTTCGTCCTCAAGCTCGTCCTCTTCATCGTTCCGGCCATCTGGCTCCTCATCCAGGTCGGCCCGCAGGTCCGCGACGAAGCCGTCCACCCGGTCGAGTTCACCGAGTTCGACCGCGACACCCGCGTCGACTTCCGCGTCGGCACGACCCTGACCTTCCACGAGCCCACCACAGTCCGCATCGGACAAAGCATCGGACAGAGCAGCCAGGTCAGGGCCGGCGAGTGGGACGTCCCCGAAGGCACCACGGTCACCTTCCCGCGCGGCGAGCCGGTTCCAGAGGTCAGCGGCGAGGCCCGGCCCGGCGGCGAGGGCTGGGAACGCCCGCTGCTCGACCTCCAGGACGCCGGCCACCCTCTGCTCGGCACCTGGGCCCTCGTCTTCGCCCTCGCTCTCGGCACCATGGGGCTGCCGCACGTGATCATGCGCTTCCACACCAGCCCCGACGGCCGCGCCGCCCGCCGCACCGCCGCGCTCACCGTCGCCCTGCTCAGCGTCTTCTACCTCTTCCCCGGCATCTACGGCGTCCTCGGCCGAGTCCTCGTCCCGCAGCTCTACCTCTCCGGCGCCACCGACATCGCCGTCGTCGCCCTCCCCGCGCAGGTCGACACCGGTTGGCCCGGGGACACGTTCACCGCCCTGCTCACCGGCGGCGCGTTCGCCGCGTTCCTCGCCACCTCGCTCGGCCTCGTCCTCGTCGTCTCCGGCGCGATCTCCTACGACCTGCTGCCCGGCGGCCTCGGCTGGCTCCGCCTCACGGTGATCGCCGTGTCCGGGGTCGTCGTCCTCCTTGCCCTGCAAGCGATCCGGCTCGACGCGGGCGTGCTCGTCACCTGGGCCTTCACCGTCGCCGCGTCCACCTTCTGCCCGCTGCTCGTGCTCGGCATCTGGTGGTCCCGGCTCACCGTCGCCGGAGCGATGACCGGCGTCCTCGTCGGCCTGTTCGCCTCCAGCGGCGCGATCGCCGGCACCCTGTGGGGCCTGCCGGTCGACGGCTGGCTCGCGATCCTCGTCGCCCAGCCGGCGCCGTGGTCGGTCCCGCTCGCCTTCGCCACGATGATCGTCGTCTCGCTGCGCGGCCGCCCGCCGAGCTGGTCACGGACGGCGATGTTGCGCCTGCATCTCAACGAGGACCGCGCGACGACCCCGGCCGACCGCCTCCGCGCCCTCCGCGACGAGAACGTGACGTAGGCCACTCGACCCGTCATCGGCACCGTTCGTCAGCCGTTCGTCGCACCGGTACGCGGTTTGGCTGCCGGCGATGTCCCCAGCTCGGGGATCTTCATACGTTGGGTTGACCATTCACTCTTGGACATCCGCCAGGAGGCACTGTGAGTAGCACCGACCAGGGTCCGCCTCCCCCATCGGGGCCCGACTGGTCCGAGATCCAACAGAGCGCGGAGTTCACCGAGCTCCGCCGCCGGCTGCGCGGCTTCGTCTTCCCGATGACCGCGGCGTTCCTCGCCTGGTACCTGCTGTACGTGCTCTTGTCCGACTACGCGCACGAGTTCATGAGCACAAAGGTCTTCGGCAACATCAACTTAGGGCTCATCTTCGGCCTGCTGCAGTTCGTGTCCACCTTCGTGATCACCGCGCTCTACGTGCGGCACGCCAACCGCAAGCTCGACCCTGTGTCCGACAAGATCCGGCACGACGTGGAGGGCACCACGACCGATGACGAGGGAGGCGCGCGATGAACCTGGCCCAGGGCGTCGAGGGCAGCAACGCCGCCCTCAACATCAGCATCTTCGCCGTCTTCGTCGTGATCACCCTGGTGATCGTGTTCCGCGCGAGCCGCACCTCGAAGACGGCCGTCGACTACTACGCCGCCGGACACTCGTTCTCCGGCGCCCAGAACGGCATCGCCATCTCCGGTGACTACCTGTCGGCCGCCTCGTTCCTGGGCATCGCCGGGGCGATCGCCGTGTACGGCTACGACGGGTTCCTCTACTCCATCGGCTTCCTGGTGGCCTGGCTGATCGCCCTGCTGCTGGTCGCCGAGCTGCTCCGCAACACCGGCCGCTACACGATGGGCGACGTGCTGAGCTTCCGGATGCGGCAGCGTCCGGTCCGTGCCGCGGCGGCCGTCTCCACGCTCGCCGTTTCGTTCTTCTACCTGCTCGCCCAGATGGCCGGCGCGGGCGGCCTCGTGGCGCTCCTGCTCGGCATCGAGGCCAAGGCGGGCCAGGCGCTCGTGATCGCGGTCGTCGGGATCATCATGATCCTCTACGTGATCATCGGCGGCATGCGCGGCACGACGTGGGTGCAGATCATCAAGGCGACGCTGCTGATCGTCGGCGCGTTCGCGATGACGGTCTGGGTGCTCGGCAAGTTCGGCTTCAACCTGTCGAGCCTGCTGGGCGCGGCGGTCGAGAAGGTCGGCGACGGCGGCGAGGCGCTGCTGAACCCGGGTGCGCAGTACGGCATCAGCGGCACCTCGAGGCTGGACTTCGTGTCCCTGGCGCTCGCCCTGGTCCTCGGCACCGCGGGTCTGCCGCACATCCTGATGCGGTTCTACACCGTGCCCACGGCCAAGGAAGCCCGTCGCTCCGTCGTGTGGGCGATCTGGCTGATCGGCATCTTCTACCTGTTCACCCTGGTGCTCGGCTACGGCGCGGGTGCTCTGGTGGGCGCGGAGACGATCACGGCCGCACCCGGCGGGCAGAACTCGGCCGCGCCGCTGCTCGCGTACGCGCTGGGCGGAACGGTGCTGCTGGGTCTCATCGCCGCGGTGGCGTTCGCGACGATCCTGGCGGTGGTCGCCGGCCTGACGATCACGGCGTCGGCGTCGTTCGCGCACGACATCTACGCGAACGTCATCAAGAAGGGCACCGTCGACGACAAGGCACAGGAGGTGAAGGTCGCCCGCATCACCGCGCTGGTGATCGGCGCCGTGGCGATCGTCGGCGGCATCGTGGCGAGCGGGCAGAACATCGCCTTCCTCGTCGCGCTGGCCTTCGCGGTCGCCGCATCGGCGAACCTGCCGACGATCCTGTACTCGCTGTTCTGGAAGCGGTTCAACACCCAGGGCGCGCTGTGGAGCATCTACGGCGGCCTGACGGTGTGCATCGTGCTGATCGTCTTCTCGCCGGCCGTGTCGGGTGGGGAGAAGGCGATGTTCCCGTCGGTGGACTTCCACTGGTTCCCGCTGGCGAACCCGGGCATCGTGTCGATCCCGGTGGCGTTCCTCCTCGGCTACCTGGGTTCCGTGCTCTCCAAGGAGAGCACCGAGGCCAAGTACGCCGAGATGGAGGTTCGCTCGCTGACCGGCGCGGGCGCGGAGAAGGCGGTCACCCACTAGCGGCGACGGCATGTCGAGCGCGGCCCTCGGTCCCCGGACCGAGGGCCGCACTCGTCAACGGGGGACCAGCGTGTTCTGCCGCGCCGCGACCAGCCAGCGGCCGTCCTCCTTGACCAGCACGTAGAGCGCGTTCATCGAATGGTCCAGCTCCAGCGGCACACCGTCGGCGTCGGTCGCGGTCGCCTCCTTGAACGCCAGCGCCACGTCCGGCCGCAGGAACCGGATGTCGACGACGTCGTAGCGGACGTACTCGCGCGCCAGCGCGCCCGCCATTCCCCTCTCGGCGGCCTCGCGCAGCGCGTCGATGCCGACGACTCGCTTTCCCATCGCGGTGACCACGGATGCGTCCTTGGCGAAGTGCTTGTTCATCAGCACGGGGTCGTTGGTGTTGAAGGCGGTCTGCACATCGGCGACGACCCGCCGGATCGCCGCCTCGTCCTCGGTACTCACTCCTCCACGATGCGACCTCGACCAAGGTCGAGGTCAATGGTCGAGGTCAATGGTCGAGGTCAATAACCGAACGAGAACCGCCGCACCAGCGGGAGCCACTCTCGGTAGACCGCGAGCGAGTCGGGCATCTCGTCGATGCCCGCGAGCCGCCCACACAACGCCTCGACGTCGTCGTCCTCCCGGTACCGGTCCAGCAGCGCCCGCCACGACGTCAGCCCGGACCCCGCCGCCCCGATCCGGGTGAACAGCCCCTCCGCGGCCTCGCCCTCACCGGCGTGCACCGCGAGCAGCACGAGGACGGCGTGCGCCCCGTGCCCCTCGACGAACCGGTCGAGCTCGGGCCCGGACAGCCGTGCCCGCAGCAGCCGGTACAGGTTGATCAGCCGCTTCGTCGCCCGAGGCGACGGCACCAGCGGCGCGAGCGAGCCGAGGAACCCCATCTCCGCATCGGTGATCTCCAGCTGTCGCGGCCGGACGTCCGGGCTCGCCGCCCGCTCGACCGGTTCGGCAGGCGGCTCGACCGGCGCGGCGACGTGCTCGGCGTTCTGCTGGGGGATCTGCTCGGCGGATTGCGACACGGCGGTCGTGGCTGCCCTGCCGGTGCCGGCCAAGGTGCGGATCAGGTCGCCGAACCCGGTGTGGTCCATGGGGGAGAGCTGGAACGGGACCTGGAAGATCTTCTCCAGGTAGTTCGACGGCGACACCTTCATCGCCGCGTAGTGCCGTTCGATCGCCTGCCGCAGCCAGCGCGCGTCCACCCCGACGACGACCACGAACACGGGCAGCGCGACCAGCAGGTGGATCGCCTCGAGCACCTTGACGACGACCTCCGGCGCACACCGGTCCAGGTCGTCGATGTAGAGAACGATCCGCTCCAGCCCGCCGTCGGCCTGCCGCTCCTTGTCGAGGATGACCGCGAACGTCTCCAGGTCCCGGCGCAGCAGGGAGACGACGCCGAGGTGCTGGCGGTAGTCCTCGCTGGCCTTCCGTGACTGCGCGAACGCCGTCGCGTCGTGCCCGGGCGCGAGCTCGGTGACCGCCCGCTCGAGCCGCGACGTCTCCGCGTCGAGGTCGGCGAGCCGCTTGCCGGTGGCGGCCTGCTTGGTCTGCGCGGCGTCGCTGATCCGCCGGGTCGCCTCCCGCACCTTGGTCAACGCCGGCGCGACGGCCGCCACCACGCCGGACACCATGGTCACGACCGCCGGCCACAGTGGACTGTTCAGCAGTACGACGGTACCGACGGCCAGCACGACGCCGGTGCCGAGCAGCACCCAGGCGAGCTGGCTGCGCCGGAAGAACGCCAGCGCCTGCCGCGCCTTGGTCCGAAAGCCGAGAGCGCCGACGGCGAACCGCCGCACGTCCTCGACGGTGGCCTCGTCGACGTCGAGCACCTTGCCCACCCACGCGAGGTCGTCCCGCGTGAGGTCGATCCGGAACGGCTCCCGCTCGAACTGCGCGGCCACCATCATCCGCTCCAGCCGGGCCGCGGACAGCTGTGTGAGCATCGACTTCTCCTGCTGGCGCAAGGCGGCCAGCTCATCCGCGCGGCGCCGCAGCTCGTCCTCGGAGCCTTCGGAGGAGAGGTTGTCGAAGATGTGCGCGGCGAGCGATGCCCAGAGGTTCGCCTCGGCGTAGTGCCAGGCGTTGAACGTGATCTGCCGGACCGCCGAGCAGTAGGAGGAGACCTCCCGCCCGTGCTCGCCGCGGATCTTCTCCTCCTCGGCCGCCGCCCCGGCGAGAGTGTGGACGCGCTTGCGCATCTGCCGCATGAAGAAGCTCTTCCCGGACCCCCAGTTCCCGAACAACCCGATCGAGAGGGGAGGCTTGATCAACCGAGAAGCCACCAGGTCCGCCAGCATCTCCACATCGGGCGTGATCCCCAGCTGATCCACGCCGGCATCAGTGTCCGCGTGGTACCCGGCCAGGTGCCGCACGACCGGCGATGCCGCGACTGCTTCGGCCTCCGGCATGTCGATCTGGATCACCCGATGGCCCTTGCTCGACAGGTCGTCGCGCAGGGCCGGGAGATTCGGGTCCAGGTGGTTCGCGACGCCGACGGCCTCCCGCTTGCCCGCGCCGGTGAGAAAGGCGTCGAGGCGCCCGGTGCGCAGGGCGTCGAGCATCGTGCGCGGCGAGTTGAACCACCAGGTCAGGTCGAGCGAGGGTTGCGGCCCCGAGGGGTCGAGCACCGTGCGCCGCCGGATGCGCCGCAACGCATCGAGAATCGCACCCTCAGTTGTTCGCGCCCGGTCGTAGACGGCGACGATGAGCGGGGATCGTGCGAGTGCCCCCTCGAGTTGCTCTTCAATGGTCAACTCCACCCGCTCACTTTCCCGCAACAGTGCAACCGTCGGGGACACTTCCGCGTAGAAGGGCCGGAGGTGGTCAGGGGTCCGCGTACGCCATGTGCGGCAGCTGGTCCGACGCCGAGGAGATCGCGCTGAACGCGTTCGTGCGCGTCTACGCCGACCTCAGAACCGTCCTGACCAGGGTCTTCCTCGACAGCCGGCGCCGCGGCCGCGCACGAGAACACGCCGTCGCGGAGTTACCCGACCAACCCGCCCCGCCCGACCACAGCTCCCATGAGCGCCTGGCCATGCAGGCCGCGCTCATGGCCGTCCCGCCGGGCCAGCGCGCCGCGCTCCATGCGGTCGCCGACGTGCCCGCGCCGCCGGCCGTCACCACTGTCGAGCAACTGATCCAGCGGGGCCGCCGCCGCGCGCTCGTCCGGCGCGGCGGTCGCGGCCGTGGTCGGCGTCGTCGCCGCCGTCCACGACCACCTCAACCACTACGACACCGTGCCAACCGAGTCGGCACCCACGGAGGTGACCACGACCCAGCTCCCGCCCTCGTCGGCGCCCCGGCGGCGAGCCCGAGATCGGCCTACCGCAGCGAGAGGTCGTCCGGCAGCGGTTCGTCGACTCGACAACGGTGGCTACACCGTCACCAGCGGCCGTGGCCGGTTGCCGTTGGCCGACGAGGGCATCGCCGAGGTCGCGGAGTCGCTCGCCTCGCTCGAATAGTCGCTCGCGACGCTCAGGTGGTCGCCCGCGACGCTCGAGAGGTCGTCCTCGTCCTCCCAGCAGATCTCCAACGGCACGATCCCGCTCCACCGCTCGCACGCCGCCTGCGCGGAGTCGTGCAAGCCGAACAGCGTGCGGCTGGTGGCGGGGTCCTTGCGGTAGATGACCGCCTCGCGATCGTCCTCGGAGACGATCTCGATGCCCCAGGCGAAGATCTGGCTGTCGTCGTCGATCGTCACCAGCGTGAACAGTCGTCCGTACACGGGATCTCCCTTCTCGGTTGGACTTCCAGCGTCCGCGTTTCGAGATCGATCTCAGGACGAAACGGGGTGGAAATCCCAGCATCGACACTGCGACGTGCGACGATGCGGGTACTGGGAGTCACCGGGAGTTGTCGTTGAACACGCACCACAAGGCGCCATTTCTCCGGCGCCGGCTAGGCAGGCGGCTACGCATCATGCGGGAGTCCGCGGGACTGAGTCTGGACCAGGCTGCCGCCAAGCTGGACAAGAAACGTAGTGCCCTGCACCGCCTCGAGACCGGCGTGACGAAGGCCGACGTGCACTTCGTCCGCTCCGCCATGGACGTCTACGACGAGTACGACCCGGACCTACTCGACCAGACCCGCGAGGCCGCCAAGCCCTTGTGGTACCGCGCCTACGGCTTCTCGGACATGGGCTATGTCGACGTCGAGACCTTCGCGGTGACTGTCAAGGAGTTCTCGGGCCTGAACCTGCCGGGCCTGCTCCAGACAGAGGACTATGTCCGCGCCATCCTCGGGCGCCGTCCGCAGCGCACCGAGCGGGATATCGCCAACGGCGTGCAGGTCCGAATGATCCGCCAGCGACGCCTTTTGGCTTCGGAGAACCCCCTCGAACTCGCCGCCATCGTCGATGAGGCATCGCTGCGCCGGGAAGTCGGGGGAGTCGAGGTCATGCGCGCTCAGCTTCGCCACCTCATCGAGGTGTCCGAGCTGCCGACCGTGATGCTCCAGGTTCTCCCGCTCAGCGCGGGCACACACAGCGCCATCAACGGCGCGTTCACTCTCCTGTCGTTCCCGGAGCCGCAGGACCCGGAGTTGCTCTACATCGCGTACCCGACCGGTGCCGTGCACTTCGAGGATGAGAAGGAGGTGCGGGAAGCTAAGGTGGTATTCGAAAGCCTCCGCTCAGAGGCGCTGAGTCCGGCGGACTCACTCGTGCTCATCGAGCGGATCCTCGGTGAGCGATAAGGTAGGCCAAATTGTCCACAGTGGACTTGTCTGGCCTGGTGTGGCGCAAGAGCAGCCGCAGCGGGGACGGCAACAACGACAACTGCCTGGAGGTCGCGTTCGCCGGGACCCTCGTCGCGGTGCGCGACTCCAAGCGGCCTGCCGCCGGCACGCTCGCCTTCCCGGCCGCCGGCTGGGCCCAGCTCACGGGCGTCCTACGGGACGGCGTGGCAGCATCGTCGGTGTGATGCCTTCGCAGGTCCCGAGCGTGACCGTGCCTGATCTTCCGGCCGAGCTGCCGGGGGAGACCGTGCTGCTGGATGTCCGCGAGCAGGACGAGTGGGACGCCGGCCACGCGCCGCACGCCCAACACATCCCGATGAGCGAGCTCGCCGGCCGGCTGGGGGAGCTGCCCGCCGACCAGGAGGTCCTGGTCATCTGCCGCAGCGGCGGCCGGTCGGCGCGCGTCACCGCATACCTGAACGCCAACGGCTGGGACGCCCGCAACGTCGACGGCGGCATGCAGTCCTGGCAGTCCGCCGGCCGCGACCTGGCCTCCGACGAGGGCGAACCGCAGGTCATATGACCAGGTGGGTGGCCACGAGCCCGCGGAGACTGACGAGGCAGCCGCGTCGCCGGCTGCCGTACCTCGGGCCGCCCGCGTACACCGAGAACCCGCGCTGGGGCTTCCCGCCGCTGGCGTGGCGCTGGCCCACGACGGTCCCCGGTGCCCCCGGCGCCGGCCAACCGGTCACGGTCGATCGCGTACGCGCGGTAGGCGGCCACGCGACGGCGATGATGTGGAGCCTGGCCGGTCTGACGCTGACCGCGGCGGGCGGTGAGATCTGGCGCTACGTCCTGCTGCTGAACAGCCGAAACGGCGCCCTGTCCGACCGGGTGGTGGCGACGTCGGACGCCGTCGTGACGATCGCGGCGGTCCTGGCACTGGCCTTCACCGTGTTGGCCGGCACGGTGACCATCTGGTGGCTGCACCTGGCCCGCCACGCGGCCGCCGAGGCCGCCGACCAGTCCCCACCCCGAGGCGACTGGCAGGTACTCGCGTACTTGCTGATCCCAGGCGTCAACCTGGCGATGGCGGGCGTGATCCTGGCGGAGCTGGAACACCACGTGCTGCATCGCCCAGCGGACGAACGCCCCACCCCAACCCGAGCGACGAAGATCTGGTGGACCGTCTGGGTCGCGGCCGGCCTGATGTTCGCGACGACGCTGATCTGGCACTACCGCAACGGAGTACAGGCCCAGGCGGACGGCGTGATCCTGAGCGCGCTGACCGACCTGACCGCGACGGCGGTAGCGGTCCTGACGGCCCTGACCGTGCGCCGTATCTCCACACTCCTGGCCCCGGTGGACCCGAGGCGCCTGCGTCACCTCCGCGTCCTGCGCGTACACAACGCCCCAACCCCACCGCTACGCCAAACCCGAGCCACCCACTCCCGCCGCTGACCGCGTCGCGGAGTGGGTTCAGGGCTGTGTCGGGCTCGGTGGGAGCATCGCGGATATGGCGAGGGCTCGAATGACTGCGCAGACCAAGATCTTCCGGATCGAGATCGTGCTGGCCGATGCCGATCCGGTGGTGCGGCGGGTGGTCGAGGTCCCGGGCGAGGCGAGTCTGGCGGTCCTGCACGAGGTCGTGCAGGACGCGATGGGCTGGGAGCATGCGCACCTGCACGAGTTCGATGTCGACGGCGCCCGCTTTGGGCTGCCGGATCCGGAGTGGGACGCCGCGGTGGCCGACGAGTCGAAGGTGACGCTGTCCGGGCTGCTCGAGACCGGTGACCAGGTGAACTACTGGTACGACTTCGGCGACGACTGGCACCATCGCCTGGTTGTCGAGGAGGTCACCGCTCCCGAGGCGGGGGTGCGCTATCCGCGTTGCGTCGCCGGTCAGGGTGCGTGTCCACCCGAGGACGTCGGCGGCGTCTTCGGTTTCGAGGAGTTCGTCGAGGCTCTCGCGGATCCGGCTCATCCCGAGCACGCCGATCGGGTCGAGTGGTGGGGCTCGGACCGGTTCGACCCGCACCGGTTCGACCTCGACTCCACCGATCGCGCTCTGGAAAGGCTGGCCTGGACTCCACTCCCGGCAGCGGGAGCCTGACCCGATAGGGGTCCGTCGAGTTGTCCACAGCCCGCCCGCGACCGGCCAAAACTGTCAGTCCTCGCCGGTAAAGTGGAAATCGGGGGGCCCCCGCGTCAGGTCGTCACCGGCAGAGTGTGCAGTCCCCGGATAACGAACTCCTCGCGCCGCGAAGGCTCTGCCGCCAACCGCAACCCCGGCAGCCGCGCCACCAAAGCCGAAAGCGCCGCCTCGACCTCCACCCGCGCCAGCGGCGCACCGACGCAGTAGTGGATCCCCGCGCCGAACCCGAGATGCGGGTTGGGCGAACGGCCCACGTCGAACCGGTCCGGCGACGGGAACACCAGCGGATCCCGCGCCGCGGAACCGAGCAGCGCCGCGATCTTGTCCCCGGGCGACAGGCGATAGCCGGCGACGACCGTCGGCGACACGGCCGTGCGCTCGAACAGCTGTAGCGGCGCGTCGAACCTGATCATCTCCTCGACGGCTGACGGCACCAAGGAAGGCGACTCCACCAGCCGCGACCACTCCGCCGGATTCCGCAACAACGCCAGCATCCCGTTCCCGATGACGTTCACCGTCGCCTCGTGGCCAGCCATCAACAACAGCACTGCCGTCCCGACCAGCTCGTCATCGGACAAACGATCAGTACCATCGCGGACCGACACCAGATCGCTGACCAGGTCCGACCCCGGCGACACCGCGCGTGAACGGGCCAGCGACCGCAGGTATTCGACGAACTCCCCGGCCGCCGACTCCGCCGCCGCGGCCCGGTCCGGCGAAAGGCCGTACTCGTACATCTTCACGATCGCGTTCGACCACGGCTGCAGCTTCGGCCGGTCCGCCGCCGGCACGCCGAGCAGCTCCGCGATCACCTCGATCGGCAGCGGGGCCGCCACATGTGCGAGCAGGTCGGCCGAACCGAGAGCGGTGATCTCGGCGGAGAGCGATGCCACCAAACGAGAAGCGACGGACCGGACCCACGGCGTCAGCCGCGCGGTATGCCCACGCGCGAACGCCGTCGAGATCAGCCGCCGCAGCCGGGTGTGCCGCGGCGGCTCGCTCTCCAGCAGCGAGTTCCGGTGCAGCAGGTTGAACGCGGCGAACGAGGAGGCCGGCTCCTTGTCCCGCCACAACCGCCCGGCGCAGCGGTCGCGCAGCACCGCCGAGCACGCGGCATGCGACACCGCCACCGCGAGCCCCATCTCCGAGTGCCAGTGCACCTCGCCGGCAGAACGCAGCGAGGCGAACGCCGGATACGGGTCGGCGAGAAACGCCGGATCGCGCGCATCGAACACGAGGCGAACGGTAACCCGGATATGCGATGATCCGCGCCGTGCAGCCCGCCGTCGTCGCACACCGGGGAGCCTCCGCACACAAGGCGGAGCACACGGTCGCCGCCTACGCACTCGCGCTCGAACAGGGCGCCGACGGTCTCGAGTGCGACATCCGCCTCACCCGCGACGGCCATCTCGTCTGCGTCCACGACAGAACGGTCAACCGCACGTCCACCGGCCGCGGCGTGGTCAGCACGCTCACGCTCGACCGACTGTCCGAACTGGACTACGGGAGCTGGCGCCCGGAGCTCCCGGAGCACGCCGACGACCTCGTGCGCCAGCCCGTGTGGACACCCGACCCGAACGACCGCGGTGTGCTGACCCTGGAGTCGCTGCTCGACCTGGTCGCCGACTCGTCCGGGACGAAGCTGTTCATCGAGACCAAGCACCCGGTCCGGTACGGCGGCCTCGTGGAGATGAAGCTGATCGCCCTGCTCCGCCGCTACGGCATGGCCGCACCGAAGTCCAAAGAGGACTCTCGGGTCGTGACGATGTCCTTCTCCGCGATGGCCGTCCGCCGCATCCGCCAGCACTCGCCGACCCTGCCGACCGTCCTGCTCCTGGACTCCCTGTCGCCGCTGCGCTGGGACGGCACGCTGCCCCGCTTCGCCGACTACACCGGCCCCGGCATCCACCTGCTCCGCGACGACCCCGACTACGTCGCCCGCGCCGCCGCCTTCGGCAACGAGACCTACACCTGGACCGTCGACGACCCGCAAGACGTCGAGCTCTGCCGCCGCCTCGGCGTGCGCTTCGTGGCCACCAACGCCCCGGCCACCACCCGCACGCTGCTGAGCCGGTGATCGAGCCGGTGATCACAGCGGCGCTGCGGCGCAACGTCGTCGGCGCGTGGGGCGCCGACGGCGAGCGCTGGCTCGCGGACCTCCCGCGCGTGCTGGCCGGCATCGCCGACGACTGGGGCCTCGCCGTCGGTCCCGCGTACGACCTCTCCTACCACTACGTCGCGGCCGTGACCTGCGACGACGGCACCCCTGCGGTGCTCAAGCTGGGCGTGCCGTCCGGCAGTTCGCTGGCCGAGGAGACCCCCGCCCTCCGCGCGTTCGCGGGCCGGGGCGCCGTCCGGCTGCTGCGCGACGACCTCACCCGCGGCGCGCTGCTGCTGGAACGCGCCGAGCCAGGCGAGCGCCTGCGCGACCTGGTGCCGGCCCGCGACACCGAGGCGATGTCCGTGGCAGCGGCGGTCATGCGCCGGCTCGCGATCCCGCCCGACCGAGCCCTGCCCGAACTGGTGAACCAGGCCGACGCGTTCGACGAGTACCTCGCCCGCCTCGGCGAGAACGGCCCGCTGCCCGCCGACCTCGTGGAAAGGGCCGGCGGGCTGATGCGCGAGCTGTGCGCCTCGGCGCCCGACCGCGTCGTGCTGCACGGCGACCTGCACCACGACAACATCCTGCGCGCGACCCGCGAACCGTGGCTCGCGATCGATCCGCACGGTCTGGTCGGCGACCCCGGGTACGAAACGACATCACTGCTCTTCAACCCCGACCCGGCCGACCGCGACGAGACCCTCACCGCGCTGGTCCCGGCACGCGTCGAGCAGCTGGCAGACGAGCTGGACATGCCCCTCGACAGAGTGGTCGCGTGGGGGTTCGTGAAGGCGGTGCTGTCGGACGTGTGGTCGGCCGAGGAGTGGACGCCGGGCGCGCCGTCGCCGGTCAGCCGCGCGCTGGACGTCGCCCGCCTGCTGGCGCCCCGCCTGCCCGCGTAGCCCACGGTTCGGTAGCGTCCATGGCCATGGCCAAGCGATCCGCCGTGAAGCAGCGCAACACCGATGGCCCCAACCCGCGCCAGCCCTGCCCCTGCGGCTCGGGCAAGCGGTACAAGGCGTGCCACGGCAGCTCGAGCGGTCCGGTGGAGCTGCCGGTCGCCCGGCCGCTGGCTGGCCTGGCCGGTGAGTGCGAGCTGGTCGCGCTGCGCGAGTTCGTGCCGTCGGCCACCGCGCCGCTGAAGCTCGTGAAGCCGGCCGAGCGCGAGGTCACGCTGGCCACCGTGCTGCCGCTGGCGTCCGCCGCGCTGATCCGCGCGGACGGGACGGCGCTGATCGGCATGCAGGTGCAGACCCGGTCAAGCGACGTCAGCCGCGACATGGCCCGGGCGCTGCGCTGGGCACTGGAGGCCGAGGCCGGCGCCGTGCTGCCGGTGGTCGGCCCGGAGACCGACGAGTCGGCCGAGCGTGAGCGGTGGCAGGACATGGTCGACGTCGACCAGGTGCTCGAACCCGAGGTGCACAAGGACTTCTCCTGGTGGATGCCCGAGGGCGAGGAGCCGGTAGGCGAGGTGGCGCTGTCGCTGGAGCGCGCGAACGCCGCGATCATGCCGACCGAGCGGATCGGCCCGGCCGCCTACTGGGTCGAGGCAGGCGACCGCTGCCACCTGCGCTGGGTCCGCCCCGAGCCGGAGGAGCAGCTGCTGCTGGCGATGGCCCGGCTGGCCGCCGCGGGCGAGCTCGGCCTCGGCGATGGCTCCCGGTACGCCGGCTGCTTCCGCGCGCACGGCGTGCTGGTCCCGGTGTGGGACCTCGACGGCGAGAAGCACGCCCGCGAGTGGACCGAGCCGGCCGAGCAGCTGGGCGACCGGCTCACCGAGGCGCTGTCCTCGCTGGAGAAGAAGCCGCTCACGGGCGACGAGCGGCGGGCGCGCGACGGGCTCGTCGGCCGCCAGGTCACCATCCGCTGAGATGATCCTGCACATCGCCACCCGCGGCGCGTGGGTGCCCGGCGAGCCGTACCGGGTGGACTCGCTGGACACCGAGGGCTTCATCCACTGCTCGGACTTCGGCACCGCGCACCTGCCCGCCAACCGGATGTTCGCCGGGCGCACCGACCTGGTCCTGCTGGAGGTCGACCCGGCACGGCTCGACGTGCCGCTGCGCTGGGAGCCGGGCTCCCCACCCGACCCGAACGGCGTCTGGTTCCCGCACGTCTACGGTCCGATCCCGGCCGCGGCCGTGGTCGCGACCCACGACTTCCCGCCGGCCGAAGACGGCCGGTTCGAGCTCCCGGCCCACCTCGCCGCCAGGTAACGATCCGTCTCCCTGCGTGCCCCGCGCGATCCGGGGGCAACCCGGGGGCAACCCCGAACGCCTCCCCAGCGTGCTCGATCTGTCGGGCGTGACTGGGGAAGGGGTCGAAGAGGGGTGGACGGATTCGGCGAGTTCGTCCGGGAGGCGCTACCCGGACTGTTGAGATACGGGCACCTGCTCACCGGTAACCCGCACGACGCGGCGGACCTGGTGCAGACGGTGCTGGAGAAGGTCGGCGCGCGTTGGTCGTCGGTCGTGCGCAAGTCCGGCGACCCGGTGGCGTACACGCGCCGGGCCATGGCGAACAGCCACATCAGCCGGTGGCGGCGCTCGCGGCACGAGCAGCCGATCGCGGACGTCCCGGACGTGCGGTTCGTCGCCGACCGGGATCCCTTCGAGCACGAGCCGCTGTGGGCGGTGTTGCGGGAACTGCCGCCGCGGCAGCGGGCCGTGGTGGTGCTGCGGTACTACGAGGACCTCTCCGAGCAGGAGATCGCGGCTGTCTTGGGGATCAGCCGCGGCACTGTGAAGAGTCAGGCGAGCAAAGCGATGGCCACCCTGCGCGGCAGGTTGGGCGTCGCGATGGCGAGGGATGGATCATGAACGTCGACGACGAGCTGCGGAGGCTGTTCCACGACGACCGGCTGGACGTCGCCGTCCGCCCGGACGCCGAGCAGCTGATCGTGGCCGGGGCACGCCGGGTGCGGCGCCGCCGGTTCGCGACGGCGACGGCCGGTGCAGTCGCGGTGGCCGTGGTGCTGGTCGGTGGCGGTATCGCGCTGGCCGGTACCGGTGCGCAGGAGTCGCTGCCACCGGCGGTGTCGACCACGACACCGCCGCCGACCATCAGCGACGCGCCGGTCACGACGACCGAACCGCCCGCGGTCAGGAAGAAGTCAGCGAACACGGCCAAGACCCCGCCGCCGGCGACGGAGGCCGGGGAGAAGTCGGAGACGACATCGTCGAAGCCGCCGCCGGCATACTCGCTCGACACGATCCTGCCGCGCAACTTCGGCCCGCTGTGGCTGGAGATGAGCGAGCAGAAGGCGCTGGCCACCGGGCTGCTGGGCGCGGTCGAGGGGACCGACGGCAAGTGCACCCGGTACACCGGCACCTTCGGCGGTCATGTGCTCGTCTCGGCGAACCTCGGCATCGTCCGCATCGGTGTGACCGCACCGGTCGCCACGCCGGAAGGCATCCACATCAGCAGCACGGTGGGCGACGTCCGGACGGCCTACCCGGTGGTCACCGACTACCGGATGGGCCTGAAGACGCAGACGTTCTCGTTCATCATCGGCGGTCCGGGTGACTACTACACACCGTGGCCGGACACGAGCCCGGTCGAGCGCATCGACATCGACATGACGAGCGACTGCGCGAACGCGCTCTGAGGCGGAGAGCCCGCGGCCCGGCCGAACACGGCCGGGCCGCGGTGCGTGCTACAGCTTGCCGCCGGCCGTGCGGGGCGCGAGCGGGTCGTGGCCGTCGTCGCCGACCGACTCGCGGGCCAGGTAGTTCTCGACGTCGAAGAGGTTGCCGCTGGCTCGGCGAACCACGTTGAGCAACGTGGTCATCTGCGCCACCTCCTCGACCTGCTCCTTGAGGAACCACTGCATGAACTGCTCGCCCTTGTAGTCGTCCTCGTCGCGAGCGATCTTGGCCAGGTTGATGATCTCCTCGGTGACGTCCTTCTCCTGCTGCAGCGCCACAGAAACGAGGTCTGCTGCCTCGGAGAAATCGTTCCGGATCTCGTCGACGCCGGGGATCGCCGGCGCGATGTCATTGTCGAGGAGGTATTGCACGATCATCATCGCGTGGTTTCGCTCTTCGAGTGACTGCCGGTAGAAGTGCTTCGCGAGCTGCGGCAGATCCTGGCCGTCGAACCAGACAGCCAGGGCTACGTACTGCTGCGATGCGGTGAACTCGTGTCGCACCTGCTCCTGCAGCATGGAATGGAACTTAGAGTGGTTGCCTGTCTTCGCCATGTTTTAGATAATACGTGGGCAGTCGCCGGTTCGCTATCGGGTGACAATTTCGCGCAATTTAGGCAAGCCTATCGAAACGCAATTCAGGTAAGGCATTCCTAAATTGTGTTGCGGCTGGTGGCGGTGGACCTCGACCATGGACCGGTGACCTTCCCCGACGACGTCTCGACGCTGACCGACGGCGTCGTGACGCTGCGCGCACACACCGAGTCCGACGTCGACGGCATGGTCGAGCAGTGCGTCGACCCAGAGTCGATCGAGTGGCTGCGGGTCCCGGTGCCCTACACCCGCGACGACGCCGTGCGGTACCTCGAGGTGATCGCGGCCGGCTGGCGGTCGGACAAGGATTTCTGCTTCGCGGTCGAGGTCGACGGCGCGTTCGCCGGCTCGGTGGCCCTGCGCCACCTGCTCGAAGGGGTCGGCGAGATCGCCTACGGCCTGCACCCGGCGGCCCGCGGCCGCGGAATGTGCAGCCGGGCGGTGAAGCTGCTGCTGGACTGGGGCTTCAGCCGGTTCGAGGTCGTCGTGTGGCTCGCGAACGTGGGGAACTGGGCTTCGCGGCGGGTGGCCTGGGCGAACGGGTTCACGTTCGACGGCACGATTGCGCGGCTGCTGCCCCCTCAGGGCGAGCGGCGGGACGGCTGGGTGGGCTCGCTGCGCGCGTCGGACGACCGGGCGCCGAAGCACCGCTGGAACGTGCCGCCCGAGCTCGTCTCGGATCGGCTTCGGCTGCGCCCGGTCAAGATGTCGGACGCGGACCGGTTCGCCGAGATGCAGGGCGACCCCCGCGGCCGGCATTTCGGCGGCCGGCTGCGTCCTCTCCGCGAGCTCACCGACGGCACGGCGATGATCAACCGGACCCTGCTCGCGCAGGCGGCCGGCGAGCGGTTCGACTGGTGCATGACCGAGCCCGGGTCGGACGTCATGATCGGCCACATCCAGCTGTTCGACCTCGACGGCCTGGACGAGACCGAGGCGAAGTTCGGCTACTCCGTCCACCCGGACTCCCGCGGCCGCGGCGTGCTGCGGTCGGCGCTGGGCCCGGTCGTGGAGTGGGCGTTCCGACCGGTGTCAGCGGGTGGCCTGGGCAAACGCCGCCTGAGCCTCACCACCGCGGCGAGCAACAAGGCCTCCCGCTACGCGGTCGAGCAGGTTGGTTTCACCCACATCGGCACCGAGCCGGAGTCGTTCACCACGGGCGAGGACGGCTTCGACGACACCGCGACCTACCACCGCCTCAACCCGAACTGGACTCCCGAGTCGATGGGCTCGGAGGTGGACGCCGAGGTCACAGCGGATCGCGGCTGATCGGGCAGGACATGCAGCGCGGGCCGCCGCGACCGCTGCCCAGCTCCGAGCCGCCGATGCGCAGCACCTCGATCCCGGCGTCCTCCAGCCGGGCGTTGGTCACGACGTTGCGCTCGTACGCGACGACCACCCCGGGCGCCACGGCCAGCGTGTTGTTGCCGTCGTCCCACTGCTCGCGCTCGGCGGTCACCGGGTCGAGGCCGGTGTCGATCACCCGCAGCCGGTCGATGCCCATCGCCTCCGCGGCGGCCTCGAGGAAGGGCACCGGGCCGGACACGACCACGCCCTTGCCCTCGTCGGGCACCAGCGGGTAGGCGACCAGCGTGTCCCGCACCGCCGGGTACATCACGACCGCGTCCCGGTCGACCATCGTGCACACGGTGTCCAGGTGCATGGTGGCCCGGTCCTGCGCGATCGGCACCGCCAGCACGGTGTGCGCGAGCCCGTCCGCGAACGCCGACCGGGCGAGCGACTCCGCTCCCGCGGGCGTGGTCCGCTCGCCCACGCCGATCGCGAGCACGCCGGGCGCCAGCAGCAGCACGTCGCCGCCCTCGACCGGGGCCGAGTGGGCGCCGTAAGCGCGACCGGCGGTCCGGAACCGCGGGTGGTAGGCGTAGATCAGGTCCAGCAGCGCGGTCTCCCGGTTGCGCGCGGGCAACGCGAGCGACGCGATCGCCACCCGGTTCCCGATCCACACCGACGAGTCGCGCGTGAACAGCAGGTTCGGCAGCGGATCGACCACGAAGTCGTGCGGGTGGTGCATCTTGCGCACCAGCGACGCGCCCTCCGCGGCCGGCAGCTCCTCGAACGTCATGCCCGCCATCAGCACGTTGGCGAGCCCCTGTTCGTCCAAAGTGGACAGATGGGAGCCGAGCGAGTCGGCCAGCTCGTGCCCGACCCGTCGCCGGTCGACGGCCGTGTCCGCGGCGGCGGCGTGCGCCCGCTCGTCGGAAAGCGCCGCGACCAGCGCGTCGGCCAGCAGCATCACCTCGACGTCCCGGCTGCCGAGCGCCTCGGCGAAGGCGTCGTGCTCGTCCTGGGCGCGGTCGACCCACGGGATGCTGTCGAAGAGCAGCTGGTCGTTGTTGCGCGGGGTCAGCCGCTTGAGCTCGGCACCCGGCCGGTGCAGCAGGACCGCGCGCAGCGGCCCGACCTCACTGTCCACCTTGGGCGTCGGCTGATCGTCTACGGCCAGGTCGAATGCTGGTTGAGCGGTCACCCGACCGAGCGTAATGACTCGGTAAGTAGGTTGTCGCGGCCACTCCCGCCAGGATGGACATATGCGACGTCTGCTTCGAAAGCCCGTGACGTGGGTCGTGCTGGCCGTGCTGACGGTCGGCCTCGTGGTCGGGTTGGCCCTGTTCGAACCGTGGCGCGCGTTCACGACCAGTCATGTCGACGAGGCCCTGCCAGCCCCACCCGCCGCCGCGCCCGCTGCGGACGACGCCCCGGCCGCCCCGGCGGGGCCGGCCGAGCTGGCCGAGGGCGCCTTCGTGAACGGCGAGCACGACACCTCCGGCACGGCCCGGGTCCTCGAGCTGCCCGACGGCGAGCGGATCCTGCGCCTGGAGGGCTTCTCCACCTCGGACGGCCCCGACGTGCGGGTCTGGCTCTCGGACACGAAGGCCGGCGCCGACTGGGGCGCCTTCGACGACGGCCGGGTCGTCCAGCTGGGCGAGCTCAAGGCGACCGACGGCAACCACAACTACGCCATCCCCGCCGGCGCGGACCTCGAGGGCCTGCGGAGCGCCGTCATCTGGTGCGACCGCTTCAACGTCGCCTTCGGCTCCGCACCCCTGGCCCTCTAACCGGTACGCCGATGGACGGCCCTCGAGGAAGACGTAGCCGTGCCAGGCCGCCATCGCGGCCATCTAGCCCCAGTTGACGCCGGTGTCGGCATGGTTGACGATTGGCTTGCCCGCCTACCTACTCGTGAGTAGTGAGCGAGCTTCCGTCAACGAAGTCGGGAGAGACCCATGCGTCGTCTGCTCGCCGCCGTCACCGCCGCGATCGCCGTCCTGGCCCTCACGAGCCCGGCCCAGGCCGCCGCGGAACCCCTGGACTACGTCGCGCTCGGCGACTCCTACTCGGCCGCCTCCGGCGTGCTGCCCCCGGACCCGACCGCCCCGCTCCTCTGCCTTCGCTCGACCCGCAACTACCCGCACGTGATCGCGAAGGCGACCGGTGCCCGGCTGACCGACGTGACCTGCGGCGCCGCCGAGACGAAGCACTTCACCACCGCGCAGTACCCCGGCATGAAACCGCAGCTCGACGCCGTCGACGCCGACACCGACCTGGTCACGATGACCATCGGCGGCAACGACAGCGGCGTGTTCATCGGCGCCATCATCGCGTGCGGCATCGCGGGGATCACCACGCTCGGTCACGGCAACCCCTGCCAGCGCCAGCACGGCGACCGCTTCGAGAACACCATCCGCACCACGACCTACCCCGCGCTGGTCGCCGCGCTCCAGGCGACGAAGGCCAAGGCGCCCCAAGCGGACGTCGCGATCCTCGGCTACCCGTGGATCCTCCCCGCGACCGGCGGCTGCTTCGACAAGATGCCCGTCGCCCGCGGCGACGTGCCCTACCTGCGTTCGCTGCAGACCACGCTCAACGACGCCGTCACCCGCGCCGCCGCGGCGACCGGCGCCACCTACGTCGACCTCGGCCAGGCATCCGAGGGCCACGACGCCTGCCAGCGTCTCGGGGTCCGCTGGATCGAGCCGGTGCTGCAGACGACCAACCCCGTCGTGGTGCACCCCAACGCGCTCGGCGAGGCGAACATGGCCACCGAGGCGATGCGGGTGCTAGGACTCGGGTAGCTTCGGCCGCTTCTTCGCGAGCAGCGGCTTCAGCAGGTCGCCGAGGGACTCGATGCGGTCCAGCACCTCGTCGGCGGTGAACACCAGGTCGTTGGGGTGGCGGCAGGCGGCCACCTCGTCCCAGGTGACCGGCGTCGAGACCGTCGGCGCCGGCCGGCCGCGCAGCGAGTACGGCGCGATCGTGGTCTTGTACTGGTTGTTCTGGCTCCAGTCGATGAAAACCTTCCGCGGCCGCAGGTTCTTCGCCATCCGCGCCACGACCAGGCCCGGATCGGCCCGCGCCAGCTCCTCGGCGACCGCCTTCGCGTACGCGGACGTGTGCTCCACCGCGGACGTCCGGATCGGCGCGTAGAGCTGCATGCCCTTCGACCCGCTGGTCTTCGCGTACGCGGTCAGGCCGTGCTCGGCGAGCAGCGACCGCACCCGCAGCGCCACCTCGCAGCACTCCACGACGGTCGCCGGCGGGCCCGGGTCCAGGTCGAACACCAGCAGGTCCGGCGTCCGCCGCTCCCCGGCCGCCGTGACCGTCCACTGTGGAAGATGCAGCTCCAGCGCCGCCATGTTCGCCGACCACACCAGCGACGGCAGGTCGCCCAGCACGACGAAGTCCAGCGTCTCGTAACCGCGCGTACTGCCGGGGGTCTCCACGCGCACCGTGCGAACCCACTCCGGGGCGCTGCGCGCGGCGTTCTTCTCGTAGAACGGCTGCGCCATCACCCCGTCCGGCCAGCGACGCAGCGTCACCGGCCGGTCGGCCAGGTGCGGCAGCAGCACCGGCGCCACCCGGCTGTAGTAGTTGATCACCTGGCCCTTGGTGAAGCCGGCCTCCGGGTAGAGCACCTTGTCCAAGTTGGACAGTCGAAGTCGGCGGCCCTCGACCTCGACGAGCACGTTCTGCGGCTGCGGCTCGTCCGGCTCGGCGACCGCCGCGACCTCGGGCTCCGGCTCTGGCGTCGCGGCCTCCGGCTCGGCGGCGGGCGGCTCGACCACGGCCTCCGGCTCCAGGTCCGCCGCGTCCTTGTCCGCCCGCAGCCCGCGCCACGACGGTGCCCGCAGCCGGCCGTCCGGGGTCCAGTTCCGGAACTCCACCTCGCCGACCAGCGTCGGCGACACCCAGTGCGCGCCCTTGCGCCGGTCGGCCGGCAGCTCCTCGGCGAACGGTGAGGAGGACCGCGAGAGCGGCTCGAGCTGCTTGCCCAGCGCGGTCAGCGCCTTGTCGGTGAACCCGGTGCCGACCTGGCCGACGTAGCGCAGCCCGGCGTCGGTCGGCACGCCGAGCATCAGCGAGCCGATCATCCCCGAGCGACGACCCTCGCCGGGCCGCCAGCCGCCGATCAGCACCTCGATCGTCAGCAGCTCCTTGATCTTGATCCAGTCCGCGGTGCGCCGGCCGGGGAAGTACCGCGAGGTCAACCGCTTGGCGATGACGCCCTCGAGTTCCTGCTCGCGCGCGGTCTCCACCATCGCCGCGCCGGACGCGTCGTAGGTGGGCGAGGTGTTCCAGTTCGGCCCGCGCAGCTCCAGGCCCTCGAGCAGCCGGCGCCGCTCGGTGTAGGGCAGGTCCACACAGGACCGGCCGTCGAGGTGGAGGACGTCGAAGATCAGGAAGGTGACCGGCACGGTGTTCGCGAGGCTGCGGGCCTGCCGGTCGTGCTGGACGTGCATGCGCTGCTGCAGCGCGGGGAAGCTGGGCCGGCCGTTCTCCATCGCCACGATCTCGCCGTCGAGCCACACCTGCGTCGAGCCGAGCTCCTCGCCGAGCTGGCGCAGCTCGGGGTAGGTCACGGTGATGTCGTTGCCCTTGCGGGAGAACAGCTGCAGCCGGCCGCCCTCGACGCGGGCGAGTGCGCGCACACCGTCCCACTTGAACTCGTATGCCCAGCCGTCGTCCTCGGGTGGCAGCGTGCCGGGGGAGGCCAGCATCGGTTCGACCAGCTCGGGCAGCCGCGCGAAGCCGGCCCGCTGCGCCGGCTCGGAGCGGCGGACCATCCAGTCCTTGGAGTCCTTGCCGCTGCGGAAGAACGTGTACCGGCCCTTGGCCCGCTCCCCGGCGAAGACGACCGCGACCTCGCGGTCGGACCACTTCAGCGTCTCGTAGTGGCCACGGTCCCAGATGAACATGCGGCCGCCGCCGTACTCGCCCTTCGGGATCTCGCCGGAGAACGTCGCGTACTCCATCGGGTGGTCCTCGGTGTGCACGGCGAGCCGGATGTCGCCCGGCACGTCCGGCAGGCCCTTCGGCACCGCCCACGACACCAGCACGCCGTCGCGCTCCAGCCGGACGTCCCAGTGCAGGCGGGTGGCGTGGTGCTCCTGGATGACGAACGTGTCGTTGTTGCCGGTGGGCAGCGCGCCCTCGGCGGGCACCGGCTCCGGCGTGCGGTCGGGGTCCCGCTTCTTGCGGTATTCGTCGAGGTCACCCATCGCGGTCCATTGTCCTCGCTAGGACAACCAGGACACCTTGCCGCTGAGCAGCGCGTAGCCGACGAACGCGACGACGTCGAGCAGCGTGTGCGCGATGACGAGCGGCCAGAGCCGGTTGGTGCGCTGCCAGACGCGGCCGAACACCAGGCCCATGACGAAGTTGCCGACGAACCCGCCGAAGCCCTGGTAGAGGTGGTAGGACCCGCGCAGCGCGGCGGCCGCGACGAGCGAGCGGTTCTCCCGCCAGCCGAGCTGGCGCAGTCGGGTGATGAGGTACCCGACGACCAGGACCTCCTCGGCCCAGGCGTTGGCCGCCGCGGCGATCGTGAGCACGATGGGCCGCCACCAGGTGTCGTCCAGGGTGGACGGCAGCACGGTGAGGTTGGCGCCGACCGCGCGGGCGATGAAGTAGAGCCCGAGGCCGGGGATGCCGATGAGGGCGGCGAGCCCGGCGCCGCCGAGCGCGTCGCGGCCGAGCCGGTCCCGGTCGAGGCCGACACGGCGCAGCCCGATGCCGGCGCGCCAGAGGAGGTATAGCCCGAGCACGCCCCAGGCGAACAGCTGCGCGGCGGACGTGAGCTGGCGGAGCAGGTCGAGGAGCTGGTCGGCGGCCTGCGGGACGTTGATCGCGACCTGCTGGTCGGACAGCGGCTCGGGCCGCAGCAGCGAGTCGAGCAGGGAGAGCAGGCTGCGCAGCCCGGAGAGCCCCAGCGTCACGGCGAGGACGATGACGATCTCGATGACGACCGCGCGGCGCTCGCCCGGGTCGGTGATCGCCTCGGTGCGGTGCTCCGGGACGAGCCAGGCTCTCAGCTGCACGCCGAAACGCTACCGTCTGGCCCGTGCCTCGAATCGCAACGGCGAACCGGGTCGACGCCGCGGCCCTCGCCGACTTCATCCGTCCCCGCCACCACGCCGTCCTGATCACGACCCGGGCTGATGGCAGCCCGCAGCTCTCCCCGGTCGCCTGCGGCCTGGACACCGAGAACCGGCTGGTGATCTCGACCTACCCGGCCCGCGCGAAGGCCGCCAACGCCCGCCGGAACCCCAACGTCTCGGCCTGCATCCTGTCCGACGTCTGGGACGACGCGTGGGTCCAGATCGACGGCACCGCGGAGGTGCTCGACCTGCCCGACGCCCTGGAGCCGCTGGTGGAGTACTTCCGCGTGATCTCCGGCGAACACCCCGACTGGGACGAGTACCGAGAAGCCATGCGGCGCCAGGGAAAATGCCTCATCCGCGTCACGATCACCCGCTGGGGCCCGATCGCGACGGGCGGCTTCCCACCCGACCTGGCCTGACCTACTCGTCGTCCGGATCGTCGTCTGGGGCGTCGTGGCGGTCGAGCAGCGCGACCGGGTCGTAGCTGATCCGCAGCCAGGTGCCGTCCCGGTCCGGGCGCGTCACCGGCTCGGGATCCTCCTGCCACTCCATCGGCTCCGGCCCCAGGTCGGTCAGCGGCCACCACCGTCTCAAGGGGAGCGACACGTCCGCGCGCGCCCACATCTCGGTGTTCAGCTGGAACAAGGCGAGCTGCGCGCGCACGAACGACGCGTGCGCGTGGAACTCGGTGCCGTTGATGTCCGCGAGGCTGTCGAACCGGGTGCTCTCGAACGTGACGTCGTCACCGAACCGGGCGCCGGTGAACACAGCGGCTGCACCGTTTGCCCGGCCGAACCGGGCGGCGCGGGCCCAGCGGCCTGGAAACCCGGACGGGTTCCGGCTCGGTGTAGGGCATGCGCAGGTAGGCGCAGACGACGTTGACGACGGTCTGCCGAAGGGCCGGGTCGGCGCTGTCCTGGGCGAGCCGCTCCAGCGCGGACAGCCCGCCGAGGCCGACGACGACCGTGCTGCCGGTGCGGATCGCCTCCAGCTGCGCGCCCGCCACGCCGAGACCCAACAGCGACCAGACGGCCGCCACCGCGACCAGGACCATCAGCGGCACGCCCACCGCGATCAGCCGGCGCGGGATCGGGACGATCAACGGACGCCTCGTCGGCACGGGCGGTGATGACTCGGTCACCCGCACCCGTAGAGGCCCGAGTCATGGGGCGGTGAGGATCACCGGGCCCGACTCGGTGACGGCGATCGTGTGCTCGATGTGTGCGGCCCGGCTGGCGTCCGAGGTGCGCAGGGACCAGCCGTCCGGGTCGGTGACGAACGGGTCGCGCCCGCCGGCGATGAACATCGGCTCGATCGCGATCACAAGCCCCGGGCGCAGCTTCAGCCCGCGGCCCGGCACGCCCTCGTTCGGCACCGACGGGTCCTCGTGCATCGCCCGGCCCACGCCGTGGCCGCCGAAGTTCGGCGGGATGCCGTAGCCCGCGGCGCGGCCGATCCGGCCCACCGCCGCCGACACGTCACCCAGCCGGCCGCCGACCACGGCCGCCGCGATGCCCGCGTCGAGCGCGGCCTGCGTGTCGGCGATCAGGGTCAGGTCGGCCGGTCGCGGCGTGCCTACGGTGAAGCTGATCGCCGCGTCGCCGTGGAACCCGCCCACGCTCGCGCCGAAATCGATCGACACCAGGTCGCCGTCGCGCAGCCGGTACGCCGACGGGATGCCGTGCACGATCACGTCGTTCACCGACGCGCAGATCACCCCCGGAAACGGCGTCGGCGCGAAGTGCGGGCGGTAGCCCCTGAACGACGAGCCGGCGCCGTTGTCCGCGAGCACCCCGACCGCGACCTCGTTCAGCTCCAGCAGCGAGACCCCGATCGCCGCCTCCTTGCGCACCGCCGCCAGCGCGGCCCCGACCACCCGGCCCGCCGACCGCATCACGGCCAGCTCCGCGTCAGTCTTCAGCTCGACCACCGGAACACCTCCAATAACTATCCCGGTATTCATATCATGGTATTAGTATCGGAGCCATGGTGCGACCACCCCTGAGCCAGCAGGACCGCGAGCGCGGCATCCGACTCGGCGAGCGGCTGCGTGCCGCCCGCGGCGAGCGCACCAGTGTGGAGGTCGCGCAGGCGGCCGGCGTCTCCGTCGAGACGCTGCGCAAGATCGAGCACGGCCGCGTGCCGACGCCGGCGTTCTTCACGGTCGTCGCGATCGCGCGCGTGGTGGGCCTCCCCGTGGAGACCCTGTGCGAGGAGTCGCTACCGGCCACCCTGTAGCGCGAGGAAGGGGCAGCCGACCAGCCGCTGCAGCTCGCCGGAGAGCTCGTCCAGGGTCGCGATCGGCCGTTCGAAGGCCAGTCGCACGTCGTGGTCGCCCTCGATCGCCTCGACGCGCAGCCGCAGCCCGAAGCGGTCCAGCCCGAGCGGGCGCAGGTGGCCGCCGCGCAGCCGGTCGGGCAGGTGCCGGCGCAGCGTGTGGATCACGTCGGTGTGCGACAGCTCGAGGTGGCGCAGCCAGCCCGCCTCCTGGTGGCAGAACGGGTCCTCGTCGGCGGCCGCGAACGCCTCCGGCGTCACCGGATGCGTCCCGTCGGCGTCCGCGACGACCATCGACAGCGGCGTCAGCCGCAGCATCGTCGCGCCGTGGCCGAGGTCGAGCAGTCGCGGGTCGGGCCGCTCCTCGACCAGCTCGACGGCCAGCTCTCGGGCCTCGTCCAGCGAGACCGGCGCGAGCCGCCCGGTGATCCACAGCAGCCCGCGCACCGGCTCGCGCAGCGGCACCGGGGCGAGGTCGACGATCTCGACCATCGTGGTCCCGGGCTCGGGGGCCACCTGGTCGTCGGGCAGCAGGACCGTGGCCGAGCCGTCGGCGTGCACGTGGTGCAGCAACGGTGCGACGCGGTCCGACTGGCACTCGCCGGCGACCGGCGGCAGGGTGGGCAGCGGCGGCAGCAACGTAGCCGGCCCACGCGCGGCGATGGTCCGGGCACGCTCACCCGGACCGGGAATCGGCAGTCGATCGCTCACGCTGGTTAGGCTAACCTAACCAGCCGCCGAAATGCGATAGCCGATGGTGGGTAGCCTGCCCGGGTGACCGTGACCCAACTGCTCGCGTTCGGTGGCGTCCTCCTCCTGGCGGTGATGGCGCCAGGCCCGGACTTCGTGATCGTCACCCGCAACGCCGTGTTGTCGGGTCGCCGCGCGGGCATGGCGTGTGCGGCGGGGATCGCCGCGGGCGGGTTCGCCTGGGCGTTCGTCACGGCGCTCGGCATCGCGGGCCTGCTTGCGGCGTCCGCGGTGGCGTTCACGGTGGTCAAGATCGCCGGTGCCGGGTACCTGGTGCTGCTGGGTGTCCGCGTGCTGCTGGCCGCGCGCCGGGGCGGCTACGAGACCCCGGAGGCCGGCTCCGGTCGCATGACTGGGGCGCACGAGGCGTTCCGTCAGGGCCTGCTCTCGAACCTGCTGAACCCGAAGGTGGCGGTGTTCTTCACCGCGCTGCTGCCCCAGTTCGTCCCGACGACCGCGAGCCCGGTCGACCATCTCCTCCTGGCGGCGACGGCGCCGATGGTGAGCCTGCTGTGGTTCGTGGTGCTGTCCAACGTGGTGAGCGCGCTGCGCAGGTTCCTCACCAAGGACCGAGTCCGCCGCACCCTCGACGCGGTGATGGGCACCCTGCTGGTAGCCCTGGGCCTCCGCCTGGCCGCCCAGTAACCCTCCGCGAACTACCCCCGCGCGCACGCGCGTGCAGAACGCAAGAAACGTAGCCCCCACCCTCTCCGGGGGCACCCCTCGTGACCGTCAGTCTACCGAGGAACCCTGACGAAAACCGTGGTCGTGGGCTCGCTGTGGACAACTCGGCCCACTGTGGACAACTCGGAGCCCGGAAGTCAGCAGCTCGTCCAGCAGAGCCCGTAGTTGGCTCGATAGGTCGTGGCCACCGACGGCGCCACGATGTTGTGGCTCTGCGCCCCGCCGTCCGACCAGCTCGTGAACCGGAACCGCAGGCCCAGCGTCAGCCGTTGCGGGCTCGGGGCGCTCACCGAGTTGTTCGAGCCCACGATCACCGTCCGCGTGAACGGTGTCTGCTGCGCCGTGCCGCCGACCGACAGCTGCGCGCCACTCGGGTTGGACTGGAACGTCAGCACCACCGTCCGCGGATCGAGCCGCACCGTCGAAGACCCGGTCCGGCCGGACGAGTCCGTGGCCGTCAGTGTCAAGTCCAAATAGGACGGATTCTCGTGGTCCGGTGCGATGAAGCTGCCCGACGCGACCCCGGGAAAGGCCTGCACGTTGTGCGCGTGACAGTTGGTCGGCGACGTGCAGTGCTGCAGCGTCAGCTGCCAGCGAAGCGCCGACGCCGGCAGCACACCGTCCTGCGCGTCCGCCGCCCGGCCCGCGAACGGCACGTTCTGACCCACCGACCACCGCAGTGCCGCGGTCGGGTTGTCGATCGTGACGACCGGGTCCTGGCTCGGCGGGTTCCCGACCGAGATCGCGACCATGTCGGTGTCGGTGAGCCCGCCCGGATCCGTCACCCGCAGCGACGCCGTCACCGACGCCTGGGACAGATAAGTCCACTGTGGATTCGCGGCCGTCGAGTCGTCGAACGCGCCGTCGCCGTCGAGGTCCCACGCGTAGGTCAGCGTCGTGCCGGCGTCCGGGTCCGTCGAGCCCGACCCGGTGAACTGCACGGTCAGCGGCGCCGCGCCGGACGTCGGGTTCGCCGCGGCCACCGCGGTCGGCGGGTTGTTCGTCCCGCTCGGGAAGCTGACCCGACGCAGCTGGCCCGCGCCGAGCGCCACATAGAACAGGTCGCCGCCCGGGCCCGTCGTGAGGTGCACCGGGATGTTCACGCCGGTCACGAACGGCGTGATCTGCGTCGGGTCCGGCTGCCCGTTCGCGCCCTTGCGCATCGCCCAGATGCAGCCGCGCGAGCTGTCCGCGAAGAACAGCGCGCCGTCGTACGCGGCCGGGTAGTTGCTGGTCGACTCGAACGCGATGCCGCTGATCGACGAACCACCGGTGGGGCAGCCGTCGCCCGGCGCGACCGACGCGCTGTGGTTGTACGCGTAGTGCGGCGCGTTCTGCCCGGTGCCGGAGTACAGCGACTCACAGACGTTCAGGTTCGCGCCGTCGTAGCCGGACTGCCTCGCGTTGCCCTCGTAGCACGGCCAGCCGAAGTTCTCGGCCACCGCGTCCGAGGCGTTCGGGATCCGGTTGATCTCCTCCCAGGTGCCCCAGCCGACGTCGCCGACCCACAGCTCGCTGGTGCCCGGGCGGAACCCGAACCGGAACTGGTTGCGCATGCCGTACGCGATCACCCGGCGCGCGTTGGCGTCCGGGCTCGACGCGAACGGGTTGCCCGGCATGGCCGCGCCGGTGTCCGGGTCGACCCGCAGGATCGTGCCGTTCAGGGTCACCGGCTCGCCGGCCGGCCGGCGAACGGACTGCGAGCGCAGCGCGCCGCCCTCGGCGGTCGGTGCGGTCAGGTTCGTCCCGGCCGGGCTCGGCGGGTCCGCGCACGGGTTCTTGACCTGGCCCCAGTCGGCGAAGTTGAAGCTCGCGCCGTCCCCGCCGCCGACGTACAGCGCGCCGTCCGGGCCGAACGTCACGGTGCCCACCGAGTGCGACGGGTACTGCTGGCACCAGCCGTTCAGCAGCACCTGCTCCGCGCCGGTGGCGACGCCGCTCGCGTCGATCGTCAGCCGGGACAGCCGGCCGGTGACCAGGCAGCCGTCCGCGGTCGGACCCGGCGGCGACGGGCAGGCGTCACCCCAGCGCGGCGCGCTGCCGCCGGGCTCGGCGTCGTAGGTGTACAGCACGTACACGTAGGGCCGGGTGGGGAACTGCGGGTCGACGGTCAACCCCAGCAGCCCGCGGTCCCAGAAGTCCTGCACCGCCGTGCGCAGGTCGACGGTGACCGTCGCCGAGGTGTCGGCGAGCGAGTCGAACGTCTTGACCACGCCGCTCTTCTCGCCGATGAACACTCGCCCGTTCGGGGCGAACGCGGCCACGGTCGGGTTGGTGAGGCCACCGATGGCGACCGTGTCCGTGAACCCGGTGGGCACCGCCGCGACCGCGGTCGGCGCCGCGATCAGACCGGTGAGCGCGCCGGCGACGAGCGTCAGCGCGGTTAGCAGGGCGGTTTTCGGGCGTGCGGAAGCGGGGCGTGAGCGCACGGTGAATCCCCCAATGCTGCGGTCGGCTGACAGGTGAGTCGCCGGCCGCAGCCGCCCCGTTTCACTCCGTTAGCTACCCGGTCCGCGGCCGGACCAAGACCACGCGTAGGCCGGGTCCTCGCACGCGCTCGCCGCCTCGCCGAGCTCGAGCGGGCGGAACGTGTCCACCATGACCGCGGTCTCGTCGAAGTAGTCCGCGCCGATCGACGCCTCCGCCGCACCCGGCTGCGGCCCGTGCGTGAAGCCGGACGGGTGCAGCGAGAGCGAGCCGATCCCGATGCCGGAGCCCTTGCGTGCCTCGTAGTTGCCGCCGACGTAGAACATCAGCTCGTCGGAGTCGACGTTGGCGTGGTTGTACGGCACCGGGATCGACAGCGGGTGGTAGTCGACCTTGCGCGGGCAGAACGAGCAGACCACGAAGTTCGGCCCCTCGAACGTCTGGTGTACCGGCGGCGGCTGGTGCACCCGGCCGGTGATCGGCTCGAAGTCGCGGATGTTGAACACCCACGGGTACAGGCAGCCGTCCCAGCCGACGACGTCGAACGGGTGGTTGGCGTAGGTGAACCGGGTCAGCCCGGCGCGGTGGCGGACCAGGACCGGCACGTCGGTCCCGTCTGCCAGTAGCGGTTCGGCGGGCCCCCGCTGGTCGCGCTCGCAGTACGGCGCGTGTTCGAGGAACTGGCCCTTCGTGGACAGGTACCGCTTCGGCGGCCCGACATGGCCGGTGGCCTCGAGGACGTACAGGCGGAGCTCGCCGTGGGGGAGCACCCGGTAGGTCGTCGAGGTCGGCAGCACGAGGTAGTCGCCGTCGGAGACGTCGAGCGCGCCGTAGATCGTCTCCACGGTCGCGGAGCCGGCCTGCACGTAGAGCAGCTCGTCGCCGGCCGCGTTGCGGTACAGCGGGCTGGGCGCGGTGGCGACGGCGAACGCGATCGTCACGTCGTTGTTGCCGAACAGCGTGCGGCGGCCGGTCACCGCGTCGACCTCGAGCTGGCTCTCCGCCTTCAGGTCCTGGCTGCGGAAGTGGCGCGGCATCAGCGGATGGTTCGGCGTCAGCGGGCCGCGGTGGTCCTCGACGACCTCGGCGTTGACGATCGCGGTCGGCAGGTGGCGGTGGTAGAGCAGCGCGGAGTCGGACGAGAATCCCTCGACGCCCATGAGCTCCTCGGCGTACAGCCCACCCTCCGGGGAGCGGAACTGCGTGTGCCTCTTTCGGGGGATCTCCCCGACGCTGCGGTAGTAAGGCATTGCCCCCTCCGGAGTGTCCGCATGTCGAACGTCTTTGTTCAGTAGCCGATACGCTACTAGCGTGTCAGCCGTGTCAAGCGCCGCACCCGTACCCGCGTCAGGTCCACCCGATGTCCCGCCCCTGCTGGCTCGGCTCGTCGACGACGCCGCCCTGTTCCCGCCGGGCAGCGCCACGATGCCGGACGCGGTGCGCTTGCACCTGGACGGCAGAACCAACGATCGTGCCGACCTGGTGGGCCTCTTCCTCTGCCCGGCGTCCCGTCTGCCGGAGCTGATCACTGACCTGATCAAGGTGAAGCCGCCGAGGCCGGTCGAGTTGTCGCTGGTCATCGACACGGGACTGGGTGGGGTTCCGAAGGCCCTGTCGATCGTGGAGTCGCGGGCGGAGCTGCTGGCGCTGCGCATGGTGGAGATGCCCGCACCGTCCGATGTGGACGAGGTGTGGCTGGAGCGCGTGTCGGAGTTCGTGCCCGAGGACGTCATCCGGGTGATCGAACCGCGGCGCGGCGGCGCGGGCTGGCTGGACGGCATCCAGCGGGTGATCGAGCACGGCAGCTGGCCGAAGATCCGTTGCGGCGGGGTGTCCGAGCAGAACTTCCCGAGCATCCCGGAGGTCGCCGAGTTCCTGTCGGTGATCAACGCGGGAAACTCGTCGTTCAAGGCGACCGCGGGCCTGCACAACGCCGTCCGGCACACCGACCCGGACACCGGCTTCACCCACCACGGGTTCCTCAACCTGCTGATCGCGACCGCGCGGCTGATCGCGTCCGGCTCGGCCGACGACTCTGTGCGTGACGTGCTCACCTCGACCGACGGCAAGGCGCTGGCCGCGGAGGCGCTGGCGTTGACCGAGCACGAGGCGCTGGCCGTGCGCGGGGTGTTCGCCTCGTACGGCTCCTGCTCGCTGACCGACCCGGTCGAGGACCTCGAGAAGCTGGGCCTGCTGTGACCTGGGTGCCCGACGCCGCGTTCGCGCCGGACCAGCCGTTCGGTCCGCGGACGCTGCCCTACGGCGTCGTCGACGCGGGCGACGCCGACGGGCCGCGGGTCGCAGTGCGGGTCGGGGACCACGCGCTGCCGCTGGCGCCGCTGCGCGAGTCGCTCGGTGACCTCGCCGACCTGGTGTCCGGCTCGTCGCTCGACCCGCTGCTGGCGGCCTCACGCGTCGAGTGGGGCAAGCTGCGAGCGCGGGTGCGGGAGGTGGTGAACGGCTCGGCCAAGCCGTCCGGCGCCTCCTTGCTGCCGCTGACCGACGTGCGCGGGTTGCTGCCGTTCACGGTCGGTGACTACGTGGACTTCTACAGCTCGAGCCACCACGCGGAGAACGTCGGCCGGATCATGCGGCCGGAAACCGAGCCGCTGTTCCCGAACTGGACGCACCTGCCGGTGGGCTACCACGGGCGGGCCGGCACGGTCGTCGTGTCGGGCACCGACGTGGCACGCCCGTACGGCCAGCGCCGCGGCTCGGACGGGCCGCACTTCGGGCCGTCGGCCCGGCTCGACATCGAGGCCGAGGTCGGCTTCGTGTGCGGCGGCCCGGTGGCGCGCCGCGTGCCGACGTCGGACGTGGCAGAGCACGTTTTCGGCGTGGTCCTGGTCAACGACTGGTCCGCACGCGACATCCAGGGCTGGGAGTACCAGCCGCTGGGGCCGTTCCTCGGCAAGTCGTTCGCGACGTCGGTGTCGGCGTGGGTGACCCCGCTGGACGCGTTCGCGGCGGCGCGGGTCCCGGTTCCCGACGTCGGCCACCCGCGCGTCGACTATCTGGTCGAGGACTCGCCGTGGGGGCTGGACCTGCGGCTGGCGGTGGAGTGGAACGGAACGGTCGTGTCCCGCCCGACCTTCGCCGACATGTCGTACTCGTGTGCCCAGCAGCTCGCGCACATGACGATCAACGGTGCGACCGTGCGACCGGGCGACCTGTTCGCGTCGGGCACCGTGTCCGGGCCGTCGGTCGACCAGCGGGGCAGCTTCCTGGAGCTGTCGTGGGGCGGCCGCGACAAGATCGACGTCGGCGGCGAGACCAGGACGTTCCTGGAGGACGGCGACACCGTGGTGATCACGGCGACCGCACCCGGCGAGGACGGCTCGGTCGTGGGCCTGGCCGAGGTGGCGGGCACGGTCCTACCGGCGGACGGTGGCTGACGTGGCCGCCCGGCCGATCCGCCCTATCGTCCAGCCGACCCGCCAGCACACCGCGTCGCCCGGCCGGGAGAGCTCGCTGACGCTGGACCGTGGCCTGGCCCTGCTCCAGGCGGTGGCCGACGCGGACTCGGAGGCCCCGACGATCAGCGAGCTGGCCACGGCGATCGGCGCCAGCCGCGCGGCGATCTACCGGTTGCTGGTCCCGCTGCAGGAGCGTGGCCTGGTCCGCCGGGACGGCTCGAAGGTGCGGCTGGGCCTGGGCCTGCTGCGCCTGGCGGCGAAGGTGACCCCACAGCTGCGGCTGGCCGCGCTCCCGGCGCTGCGAGAGCTGGCGGAGGCGGTAGGCGCGACAGCGCACCTGACGGTCGCGGACGGCGACGAAGCTCAGGCCATCGCGGTGATCGAGCCGTCGTGGACGACGTACCACGTGGCGTACCGAGTGGGGACGCGCCACTCACTGGGCCGAGGCGCGGCGGGCAAGGCGATCGGCCTACGGGACGAAACCCCAGGCTGGATCGCGACGACGGGGGAGCTGCAACAGGACGCGTCGGGCATCGCCGCGCCGGTGCGCGGGGTGCCGGGCCTGCGGGCGAGCGTAGGAGTGATCACGTTTCACGAGTTGGCCGGCGACGTGGTCGGCCCCCAGGTCCTGACCGCGGCGACCCAGGTCGCCGAAGCCCTCCGCTAACCCACGATCCGCACCCACGCGCAGGTCTTGGTCTCCTTGTTGTCGACCTCTACGCGGACGTAGGACCTGGCTCGACTCAGGTCACTGTTCCAGATGACCTCGTCGTAGAACCACATCGAGCCGATGATCGCAAGCACGCCTGCCGACTCAGCGAATCGGGCCTTCACCGTGTCGTCGTTGAGAATTCGGAAGGTCCGGTTGATCGACGAGCCGGTCACGCCGAACTCGTCCTGGTAGATCTCGCCCGCGTGGAGCGCGAGCCGCAGTCGGATCTCCTCCTCCGGTGGGTGAGACCGGTTGTGGGCACGCAGCGCGTCGGCGAGTGCTCCCGGCAACCAGTCGATGAATAGCGCTTTGGCCACGTTCGCCGGAACCAGGATGAGCACCCCGTCCCCGCGGTCCTCCACTCGGCACTCGTGCCACGGAACCCCTACCGCGCCGAAAGCGTCCACCAACGCCTGGTAGAGCCCACGCCTCGTCCGCACCTGGTTCGCGTTGTTCCTGCTGCGGTCCCCGAATGCGACGATATCGGCGACCACGATCGTGTAGTGCGTAGCGGTGAGGTGCGGCTCCGCCGGGAACACCGGCGGAAACACCCGCTGCCCGTTCGAGGGTTTCCGGGAGCTCGGAACCAGCGGGTCCGCGAACTCCGCCCATGTGTCGCCGTCCGGTCCCGGTAAGGGTTCGTGTCGTGTCGGTTCCGAGAGCGTCGCCATGTTTGCCTCCCCAGTCTGGCGATTTCGTGTCCCTCACTCGGGCGCATGAACCGTCCGAATGTGCCTCCGGTGCCGTTGATCTCTGGTACAGATGGCGCGCCGCCACGCCGTGCATCGAGCGGTGGTGGACCCGGTGTGGTGTAGGCCACAGTTCGGGTGTACGTTTCGTTCGCTGCCTCGGTGTGAGCTGTCTGCAAGTTTACCCGTGCATGTATCGAAACACCATGGTTGCACGATTCGGTTACCGTAACCTGTCGTGTGGGGAGGGTTCATCAATGGCACAGGCGTCTCCGATCGTCGCAGGCTGGGAGCTCGTGCTCCGCTTGCGGGAGCGTCGTGAACAGGTGAACGTCGAGATCAAGGACATCACCAAAGAGCTTGGCTTCTCGCGCAACTACTGGTCTGCCATCGAGAACGAACGAAAGATCCTCTCCGAGGACGCCCTCAAGAAGCTCCTGATACTCCTCGAGGCCGACAAGGATGAGACCAGCGAGATGCTTCGGTTGCGTAACATCGCGAAGGACAACGGCTGGTGGACCAACTACACCGCGTTGTTCGACACCGAGCTTCGCCGGTTCTTCGGCCTCGAGCATGGCGCGCACAGCATTCGCGGGTACGAGAACCTGCTCGTTCCCGGGTTGTTGCAGACGCGTGACTACGCGAGGGCCGTCATTCACCCGACTGTCACGGTGCCACGGGTTCAGGTCGAGCAGCGCGTAGAGGTGCGGCTCCGCAGGCAGGCGCGGCTCGACGACCCCGAGCCCCTGGGGCTCACCACGATCATCAGCGAGGCCGTACTGCACCAACAAATCGGGGGCCCAGCGGTGCTCCGCGGGCAGCTCGAGCACCTCGTCAAAATGATCGACAAGTACCAGAACAATCTCCAGGTGCACGTGGTGCCGTTCACGGCGACGGCCTGCAGTCTCTTCGGCGCTGCGACGGTGCACCTCATCGACTTCGAGAATCCCCGATTGCCAACTGTTGTCTGGCAGGAAACCGTGACGGCCTGGGGGGTCATCGACGACTTCACCCAGGTGAACGCGATCTCCGCGGCTTACGACCAGGCCTTGCAACAGTCCTTGAATGTCGAGGACTCGAAGAAATTGATCCAACGATGCATTAAGGAGTTGCCTTGAACGTTGATCGAGTCCCTGGATCGACCGAGGACGGGGACGAGTGGTTCGTCAGTAGCTTCAGCAACGGCGCTGGCAGTTGTGTAGAGGTCAAGTTTGCCGCCCCCGGCGCCATCCTTGTCCGCGACAGCAAGGATCGACGGCATGTCCGGCCGATTATTGGTATGCCCGCGCCCGCATGGGCCGCACTCTTGGACAAAGTCGCCAGGTAGCCGCCCCGAGGCGCGAGCGTGAGCGGGGGAGCTTCGCGTTCGCGCCTCGGGATTAACGCGGCCGGCGGTCGAGGACACGCTGCAGTGATCGTTGCGCCCGATCCGCCCGGCGCGCCTCATAAGCGATCGGCAGGTAGCGCAGTCGCTCTGGGAGCACTGTCATCACCAGTGCGACCAGCCGACCCAACACTCGCAGCCGGCGCTCGTCCCGGTCCGTCCATGACAGCCCGAGGATCGTCCGAGCCCGCGGCGGCAGCGTGCCCACCGTGACGAAGTACTGCACTCGCCCCGGCACGAGAGCCGCAACCCGCCATACCGGCCGCAGCCATGCCGGAAGCCGAGGCGGCGGCGGCACACGCCGGGTCGCCGCCAGGAACTCGTACGTCGTCGGGTGCGCGACGAGCGTGTTCGTCAGCACGTCCGCGAACCGGTCCCGGTAGGAGTCGTACGTCGGCGGGATCTCCTTCTCCGCCACGTGCAGGTTGCGCATCAGCTGCTGGATCTCCGCGTAGAACGCCTCCTCGTCCGCACGCGAGAGCGGCCGCAGCGAGAAGTACCGCGCCGCGACCGTGTACGCGTACGGCGCCGTCAACAGAATCCACGCCCAGGGGCCGGACGCCAGCGCGTTGTGCGTCACCCCGTCCGGGGTGGTCGTGCGCAGTGGCGCGTGCAGCGCGCGTAGCCGGTCGGCCTCCACCAGCGCCTCTGGGCCGCCATACACCCAGGTCAGCACCGATGCGATGCTCCGCTCGGCCCGCCCAAGAGCGTCCGTGCGGAACACGGAGTGCTCGCCGACCACCGCCCCCACCGACGGGTGCATCACCTGCAGCGCGAACGCCGCCCCGGTCGTCAGCGAGAACGTGACCAGCCCGGTGTCCTCCCACAGCCGGGTCCCCGGCTCGATCGGCCGCCGCATCGCCCGACCTCCCATCATCTGGTGAAGAGCGTCACCAGATACAGGATAAGCTGAGAAGGTGGCCGAACGCACCTACGCCGGCGAGACGGGCGACGAACGCCGAGCAAGGCGCCGAGCCGCGCTCACCGACGCCGCCCTCGACCTCGTCGCCGAGGTCGGCTGGGAGCGGGTCACCGTACGCGCCGTCTGCGGCCGTGCGCGGCTCAACGATCGATACTTCTACGAGAGCTTCGCCGACCGCGACGTCCTGCTCCTCGCCTCGTGGGACGCCCTCGCCGAGGGCGCCCTCCACGCACTGACGATGGCCATCGAGGGCACCGATAAGGACCGCCGCGTCCGCGCGGTCGTCGAGGCCGTGATCGACTTCTTCATCGCCGACCCCCGCCGTGGCCACCTGATGTTCGCGCCGCACGAGGCCCTGCGAAGCCGCCGCCAGGAGATGCTCCGCATCCTCGCCCGGATCGTCGCCTACCAGGCCACCGAGCTCCTCGGCGACCACGCGGCCCCGGCGAAGGACCGCGAGCTCGGCGCGCTCACCCTGGTCAGCGGCACAATGGAGGTCTTCGCCGGCTGGCTGCGCGGCGAGCTCGACGTCACCCGCGGTCACCTCGCCGACTTCCTCGTCGCCATGGTCAACACCACCGGCGACCTGTCCACGGCCCTGCGCCGCGAGCGCGGCTAGGCGAACACCTCCCACGCGGCCAGCAGCGCGAACACGCCGAACACCGCGGCCGCGCCGCGCTGGATGAAGTGCGCCGGCACCCGCGACCGCAGCTTCCGGCCCACCAGCAACGCCAGCACCGTGACGCTCATCAGCGCCAGGAAGGTCCCCAGCCCTACCGCGATCGGGTTCGCGTACCGCGCGGCGACGCCGATCGCCGTCACCTGCGACGCATCGCCCCACTCGGTGATGAACAGCGTGCCGAAGGAGATCGCCGCCGCGCGCAGGTAGGGGGTGTTCGCCCGCGACGAGGCCGCGGCGTCGGCGTCGTCGGGATCGGCGGCGAGGCTCTCCCGCAGCAGCAGGACCGCGCTCACCCCGAACAGCACCGCGATCGCGGCCGCCACGAGTCGCTCCGGCAGCAGGGTGATCGCGCTGCCCAGCGCCACCGAGATCACCGCCTGCAGCGCGAACGCCACGGTCGCGCCGGCGAGCACCGGCCGGCTGCGGAAGCGGTTGGAGAGCACCAGGGTCAGCGCGGTCGTCTTGTCCGGGAGCTCGAGCAGGAACACGGCGCCGAACGCCGACACGAATGCGAGAAGCCAGTGGCCCATGTGAAAGGTGGTTCCCCTCGTCGGGCCCGGACGGAGGCATGAAACTCCGGCCGGGCATGGTCACATGCCGGCCGGAGGTCTCGTTCGCCCGCTCGCAACGGGTGAGGCACCGGACTCGCGAACGAGTCAGTGTGTCGATGCACTCGCCGGGCGGGCCGAGGCCCGCCGTGGGAACTACTCCCCTCTGGCTGACTCCATCCTACAGGCCACGGGACCAAGGTCCCGGTCGGACGGGACCCGCGGACCTGCCGGCGGAGCGGCGCGGCGGGAAGCGTGGAGGCGTGGAAGTCCTGGATCTCGCGCGGTGGCAGTTCGGCATCACGACCGTCTACCACTTCCTGATGGTGCCGCTCACGATCGGCCTGTCGCTGCTGGTCGCGGGCATGCAGACGGCCTGGGTGCGGACCGGGAACCGGCGCTATCTCGCCATGACGAAGTTCTGGGGCAAGCTGCTTCTGATCAACTTCGCGATGGGCGTGGTCACCGGGATCGTCCAGGAGTTCCAGTTCGGAATGGCATGGAATGAGTACTCCCGGTTCGTCGGCGACGTGTTCGGCGCGCCGCTCGCGATGGAGGGGCTCGTCGCGTTCTTCGTCGAGTCCACGTTCCTCGGCCTGTGGATCTTCGGCTGGGACCGGCTGCCGCGGCGTGTCCACCTGGCCTGCGTGTGGGCCTTCTCGTTGGCCACGATCGCGTCGGCGTACTTCATCCTCGCGGCCAACTCGTGGATGCAGCACCCGGTCGGCGTCGAGCTGGTCGACGGCCGGCCGCGGCTGACGTCGATCTGGGCGGTGCTGGGCAACTCGACGGTCCTGGCGGCGTTCCCGCACGCGATCGCGGGCGCGTTCGCGGTGGCCGGTGCGTTCCTGGTCGGCATCGCGGCCTGGCACCTGCACCGCGCCTCGGCGGAGAAAGACGTGTGGCGCGCGTCGGTGCGGCTGGGCGCGTGGGTCGGGGTGGCCGCGTTCGCGGCGCTAGTGGTCAGCGGTGACCAGCAGTCGAAGCTGATGTTCGAGCAGCAGCCGATGAAGATGGCGTCGGCGGAGGCGTTGTGCCACACCGAGAAGCCGGCCGGCTTCTCGGTCTTCGCGGTCGGGGACGTGGCCGCGCCGGACTGCGAGCGCGTCAAGTCGATCACCGTGCCGGCGCTGCTGTCCTTCCTGGCCAACAACGACCTCGACTCCGAGGTGCGCGGGGTGAACGACCTGGTCGAGGAGTACCAGGCGCGTTACGGCGAGCGGTACCCGGTGGACCCGCGGCTCGGCGAGCTGTCGGGCCAGCCGATCGACTACGTGCCGAACCTGCCGGTCACGTACTGGGGCTTCCGGTTGATGATCGGGTTCGGTGCGGTCGCCGCGTTCGTCGGCGTGGCCGTGCTGTGGCTCGTCCGGCGCGGCCGGGTGCCGCGGACCCGGTGGTTCCCGCGACTCGCACTCGCCGGGATCGCGACGCCGTTCCTGGCCAACAGCTTCGGCTGGATCTTCACCGAGATGGGCCGCCAGCCGTTCGTGGTCGCGCCGAACCCGTCCGGTGTGGACGGTGTGTGGATGTTCACCGCGCGGGCGGTGTCGGGGCTGTCCGTGGGCGAGGTGCTCACCTCGCTGATCGCGTTGACGCTGGTCTACGGCGTGCTCGCGGTGGTCGAGGTGGTGCTCATCCGGCGGTACGTGCGCGGCGGTGTGGCGACCGTGCTGCCCGACGAACCGACCGAGCGCCGGGACGACGACGTCCTGTCGTTCGCCTACTGAGGGGTTCGCGATGGATCTGCCGACCGTCTGGTTCTTGATCATCGCCGGGCTGTGGCTCGGCTACTTGTTCCTCGAGGGGTTCGACTTCGGCGTGGGGATGCTGGTGCGCGTCCTCGGCCGGGACGAGCCGTCGCGGCGGGTGCTGGTCAACACGATCGGCCCGGTGTGGGATGGCAACGAGGTATGGCTGATCGTCGCCGCGGGCGCCACGTTCGCGGCGTTCCCGGGCTGGTACGCGGGCCTGTTCAGCGCGGCGTACCTGCCGTTGTTGTTGGTGCTGCTGGCCTTGATCGGCCGTGGTGTGGCGTTCGAGTACCGCGGCAAGATCGACTCGCCGCGCTGGCGGGCGGCGTGGGACACGGTGATCACGTGTGGCTCGGCCGTCACCGCGCTGGGCGTCGGGCTGGTGCTGTCGTGGAACGTGCTGGGCCTGCCGCTCGACGCCGCGGGCAACCGGGTGGGTCCGGCGTTCGCGGCGGTGCGCTGGGACACGCTGCTGGGCGCGTTCGCGGTGGCCGGCTTCGCCCTCGTGCACGGCGCGGTGTTCGTGGCGCTCAAGACGTCGGGCCCGCTGCGCGACCGTGCTCGCCGGCTGGCTCTGGTGGTGGCGCCGGTCGCACTCGCTCCGCTGGTGGGACTGCTGCTGGTCGTGCAACTGCGGGAGGGTGCGGGCTGGACGTGGCTCGCGCTCGGCGTCGCGCTGCTGGCCGCGGTCGTGGCGTGGCAGCGACTACGGGCCGGCCGCGAGGGCCAGTCCTTCGCTCTCCTGGCCCTGACGATCACCGCGACGGTGGTGACTCTGTTCGGCGCGCTGTATCCCGACGTCCTGCCGTCCACAGTGGACCCGTCGAACTCGTTGACGATCGCCGAGACGGCCTCGAGCCCGTACACCCTGACCGTGATGACGTGGGTCGCGGCGTTCGGCACCCCGGCGGTGCTGGTGTACCAGGGCTGGACCTACTGGGTCTTCCGCAAGCGCATCGGCACCGCCCACATCCCGAAGGCCCACACCCCATGACCCCGCGAACCCAACCCGCGAACGCCGTCCCCCACCGACCCACGCGCGAACCGGTTCGTCCCCCTCTGGATGGCAGCCCCCACCCTCTCCGGGGGGCGTGCCCTGTTCCAGTCTACCCGTGTTTGGGCTGGTCAACAGGGGCGGCGCGGACCTGTGGACAACCTCGGGTCGCGAATGGCGGATTTGGTCGGGTGGGCGCGTGAACCGCCTCCTCGCCCTCTCCGCCACCGCTCGCCGGGCCCTGTTCGGCTGCGCGGTGCTCGCCGCGCTCGGGGCGGTGGCGCTCGTCGGTCAGGCGTGGGCGCTCGCCGGCGTGCTGGCCGACATCGTCGACGGGGGCGGGGCGCCCACCGGCGGGCGGCTGGGGGTGCTCGCCGGTGTGGTGCTCGCCCGCGCGGTGCTCGGCTGGGCCACGCAGGTC
>NZ_JBOHGA010000010.1:0-57605 GCF_050699915.1 Actinophytocola sp. | reverse complement strand
GTGCCCGTCGCCCTGGCAACGTGGACCGCATCCATCGCGGCACGGCCGGCTGCCGCTCCGCTCACGCCGGCCGGCCTGCGCGGCGCCAGCCACGAGCTGGCGACGGCAGCGCCACCACCGACGGCACGAATGATCTATCCCCACGCCGCGCATATCGCTCGACATGCCGCATGCGTGTCACCCAGGCAACGTCGTGTCACCCGATCAGGGACGTAACGCTATCCGTAGGATGAGCACGTGCCTCCTCGTAAGAGCCGGCGATCCTCACTGCCTCAGGTCCGGCAAGGTCCGTCCTCGGACGACGCGCACGCCATCGTCTACCTCAAACGTCATCCCGACGACGACCCAAGCGAGACATCACCCGGCCGGGAATTCCTCCGCAAGGTGTGCCCACCGGGCGTGCGCGCCAAGTTCAACGCCGTTCTCAACGCTGTCGCCGCGGCTCCGCCCAAGCGGTTTGCCGGCGGCGGCGCTTGGGAGGCCATGCACGGCGACATGACCGGATGGTTCGAAGTCCGCAGAGACGGCCCAGGCCGCCGCCACTACCGCCTCTTCTGCCTCCTCGACTACGAAGCCGAGGGCCAGGACAAACCGCTGCTCGTCGTCATCGACGGCCGCGACAAGCCGTTCCGGACCGAACTGAGTCAGGCCGACTACAACGCCGTACGCGCACTCGGCGACGAGTACCGGAGGCGCAACCCGCGCTCCATCTCCTGACGCGACTCAAACCCCGACCGGGTCTTGCGACGGGCGCTTGCCCTCGATCTCCCGCGCCAGCTTCTCTCGGTCCTTCGCGGCACCCGAGCGGAGCGTCTCCGCAACCTGCTCCCGCTCGTCATCCCCCATCGGCACCAGCGCCACCCGCAAGCCCAGCGCAGCCGCCACCTCAGCAACCGTGCCGATCGTCGGGTTGCGGTGCCCCGGCGACAGCAAGCGCCGGATCACGGCCGGCTCAGCACTGATGGCACGCGCCAGCTCCGCCTTCGACAGCCCCAGAGCCGTCCGCGCGTCGTCCAAGTCGTTGACGAGACGATCGATCGTCTCCACCCGGAGGCTCTCGGTGATGTACGCACGCAGGAACTCCGGATCCTGCAGATCCTCTGCCAGATCCTCCCAGTACTGGGTCGGCGTGGTCGCCATGACACCTCCTGATCAGTCATGCGTAACATTAATGCTACGCATGGTTCCGCATGGTCGCAACCTCCTGAACAGGAGGTCCCCGCCACACACAGGGGTTCCATACAGTGGAGTCCGGCAGTGGTCCTGCCCCTCAACGCCCAGTGAGCGTCTAACACCGGGCCACCGGCATCAAGAGCGCTCCGCGTCGCTGCGCGATGGCTGACGCCACTCTTGACACCGGCGTCCCGGCGCTAGGTATGGCAGGGGCGAGGGGAACGGCGGGGTGTGGGCACGGGGTCAGGTAGCGTGGGCATCGCGCCTGATGAGCGCCCTCAGTAAGCCGCCCGGTCTGGACAGATTTCGTGCCCCCCGCGTGCCCCTTCTCACGGTCAATAGGGGTCAAATCGCACGGATCAGCGGTCAGCCGACGAACATAAGCGCAGGTCAGAGGGTTGCGTGCTCGGGCCGTAGATCGCGTGCTGATCTTCCAAGCTGGTCATGCGGGTTCGATTCCCGTCACCCGCTCCACTCTTTTCCTGCAGGTCAGGCTACTGCGGACCGTCCCGCTTGGACGTCGCAGGCCGTCCTCGTTCAGCCATCTTGTTCTCGCGCGCCGGATTCTTGCCAGGCGGCGAAGGGCATGGGCGAGCACCTCGACGGTTTGTGAGCGCGGTCGTGGCTGTGGCCAGTAGCACGCCGAGCAGTACGCCGCCTGTGTTCATCGCCCAGTCGTTGGTGTCGCAGGCTCGGCCGATGGCGGGAGCGACTGCCTGGATGGCCTCGATGACCGCGGACGTGGCCGCGCCGGCCAAGAGGATCAGCGGCGGCCGCCGGGTGGCGAGCGTGGCGAAGTAGACCGGCGGGACGAACAGCGCCACGTTCGCCAACAGTTCGACCCTGCCCAACGTCGGCGCATGGAACTGGACGACGCAGACCACCTCGTCCACCCGGGCGGACGTCGGCACGAGTGTCAAGGCGACGATCGGCAGGACCGCCACCGTCACCAGCGCCCACGACATCCGCACGGCCTGCCTGCGCACGACGACGTCGCCGACGCCCACACAGACGACCGCCACCAGGAGCAACACCACCGGCACCATCGCCGAGTTGTCCAGCAGGAAGTTGGTGATCATCAGGGAGTCGGGCGCCGTGCGGCTCAGGCGGTCAGGCTCGACAGGGCTGATTCCGCGGCTTCGCGGCGTGAGGTCGACAGCTCGGGGCCTACGAAACGCAGGAACGACGACACGAGACGAGCTCGCAGCTCCGGCGGGTCGTAGGGCCGGTTCAGGAAGTTGAGATCCGTGTCGAAGAGCAGGCGGATCGCCACCAACGGCACCGGGCTGGCCATAGACGGAAAGTTCGAGTGGGCGCTTGGCGTGGGGTTGCCGGGATAGGCGGGGCCGGGCAGGAGGCCGTCCTCCACGAAGGCCAGTTTGACCCGCCGCGCTACGCCGCCCAGTAGGGCGCACGCCTGCTCCTCCGCGAGGTCCGGGAACGTCACTATCAGCGCCTTCTGAACACCGCTCGTCCGGTTCTGCGGCCAGAGGCCGACAAACGGCTCACGAAACCTGTCTATGCCCGCCGCAACGCCCTCTTCGGTCGACTCGGTGCCGCGCACCTGTCCGAACCAGAGGGTGCCGCCGTCCAGCGCTCCCCGCACGTACGGGCACACCGCCCCCGGTCTGCCCATCTCGGGATGCGGACGCGTCAGATACTCCTGGCTCCACGTAAGCGCCTCGGCCAGGTCAGGCATCGCGGATGCCCGGTCCCGCACCTCTTTAACGCTGTACAGCCTTTGTGGATCCTCGGTCACGGCATCGGTCCCAACGGCCGGCGACTGGACTCGACGGCCACCTTAGCCGGAGCCCACGACCGAGCACCACGCTCGGCTTTCGCGTATACCACGGAAGGAGCGAGAGCGTTAGACCAGAAGGTCTGGAGTGGCGTGACGACTAGACTCGACGCCGTGGCACCCTTCGTTCATCGGCTTCGGGTCCGGTACAGCGAGTGCGACCAACAGGGCGTCGTGTTCAACGGACAGTACCTGTTCTTCTACGACGTCGCGATCACCGAGCTCTTTCGGGCTCGGATCGGGCCGTACCAAGAGATCGTGGACCGCGGCTACGACATCGTGGTCGCCGAGGCGCGAACCCGCTTCGTGGAAGGCGCACGGTTCGACGAGGAGCTCGACATCGAGCTGCCGATCGAGCACCTCGGTACCACGAGCATGATCGTGCGGCCGGTCTTCCGCGTCGGCGAGCGGCTGATCGCCGACGGCGAGGTGCGGCACGTGTGGGTCGACCCCAAGACGCTCACCAAGACGCCCATGCCGGACGACTTTCGCGCCGCTCTCTCGCGCTAGCGGGTTCGGCGCGCGTACTCGATCTCCAGTACCGGACGGCCGTCGCCGAAGTCGCGTTCTCGAGTGCGGCCCGTCTGGGTGAAGCCGGACGACTCGTAGAAATGCCTCGCCCGGTTCGCGCCCGCCATCGTCCACAGGCGAACGCGGCGGAACCTGGCCTCTCGCAACAGCTCCCACGCCTTGTCCAACACGGACGCCGCCACGTGCCGGCCCCACACGTCCGGATGCGCGAAGCAGTCGAAGATCTCGCCGTCCCGCGACCCGTCACTGTGTGGACCGAAGTAGACGAACGCCGCGACGTCACTGCCGCGCTCGGCAACCAACAGAGTGTTCCGTGCGTGCTCTCGGCCGACCATCAGGTGTGCCCACAGGCGCCGCCGCTGCTCGACGAGCGTGCGCAGCCAGTCCGCCTCGAACAGGTCTCGGTGCGCCACCCGGAACGCCTCCGCGTGCACCTCGCCGACCGCCGTCGCGTCGGCCGCGGTGGCCTCCCGGACGAGCACCGGCAGGTCGACCCTCATGGGGGGCAACAATACGACCGGCCGCCGGTGAGTGACTACCCATCCGCACGGTGTGACCGTGGGAATCACCCATCCCTTGTCCCAGCGACGGGTTGGCTCGCTCGCGGCGGAACTCCGGGCGTAGCGTGCCCGTTGTCGTGACGAACCGTGTAATTCGGGAGGGGTGTCATGGTCACCGCCATTGTGGTCATCGCGTTGGTTCTGGCCGTGGTCGCGCTCGGCACGACGTACGCGCGCAACCAGGCCAACGCCAAGCAGCAACGGCTCGAGGACGCCAAGGCCGAGGCCCGCCGCTGGGTCGAGCGCCTCGGTGGTCAGGTCGTGAACCTGGTCGGCACCGACGAGGCCTCCAAGCAGGCCCTCGCGGACGCCTCGGAGCGCTACAACGCGGCGGGCTCACAGATGGAGCAGGCCACCACGATCGAACAGAGCCGCCTGGTCACCGAGACCGCGCTCGAGGGCCTCTACTACGTCCGCGCCGCCCGCACCGCGATGGGCCTCGACCCCGGCCCCGAGCTGCCGGTCGACCGCGAGCGCGAGCGCGCCGGCAAGGTCACCGAGGACCGCAGCGTGTCGGTCGAGGGCCACGACTACGAAGCCTCGCCCGAGCCCGGCGACCGCACGCCCCACTACTACCCCGGCGGCCGGGTGGCCGGCCGGCCGGTGCCGCAGGGCTGGTACAGCGAGCCCTGGTGGCGGCCCGCGCTCGTCGCCGGCGCCTGGGGCGTCGGCTCTGTCCTGCTGTTCAGCGCGATGTTCTCGGGCATGTACGGCATCCCGGACGCGGCCGCCTGGGAGTCGGGCTACGACGCCGGCCAGGCCGACGCCGCGGAGAGCGGCGACGGCGGTGGTGACGGCGGTGACGCGGGCGGAGACACCGGTGGCGACTACGGTGGCGGCGACTACGGCGGTGGGGACTACGGCGGCGGCGACTTCGGCGGCGGCGGGGACTTCGGCGGCTTCTAGCCCGCCGACTGGCACGTGGGGCACCAGTAGAGGTTGCGGCCGCCGAGCTCGGTGATCGCGACCTCGGTGCCGCACACCAGGCACGGCTGGCCGTGGCGGCGGTAGACGTACACCTCGCCGCCGTGCCGGTCCCGGCGGGGCGCGCGGCCGGTCACATGCGGCAGGTGCTCGTAGTCGACCGTGTCGATCCGGCCGGTGCGCACGCCCTTGCGCATCAGGGCCACCAGGTCCGTCCACATGTCCGTCCACAGTGCACGGTCGAGCTCGCGTCCGGGCAGCATCGGGTCGACCTGGTGCCGGAACAGGATCTCGGCGCGGTAGACGTTGCCCACGCCGGCGAGCACGGCCTGGTCCAGCAGCAGCGCGGCGATCGGCAGCCGCGAGCGGGACAGCCTCGCCCACGCGCGAGCGGGATCGGCGTTGCGGCGCAACGGGTCCGGCCCGAGCTTGGCCAGCACGCCGGTCATCCGGGCGGCGTCGACGAGCTCGCAGACGGTCGGCCCGCGCAGGTCGGTGAAGTGGGTCTCGCCGACCATCCGCATCCGGACCTGCCCGACCGGCGCGGTCACCGGCAGCGGCACCTCCCTGAACGTGCCGATCAACCCGAGATGAACGTGGACGATGGCGTCCGGACCGTAGACGTGGAACAGGTGCTTGCCGTACGCCTCGGCCCGGCGCAGCACTCGTCCGTCCACAGTGGACGCGGCGGTGGTGAACCGACCCTGCGGACTGGTGACCTCGACCGGGCGGCCGGCGAAGAGCTTCTTGTGCAGCCGGGCGAGCCGGTGCAGCGTGTGACCCTCCGGCACTAGCTCGGCAGCGCGGGCGGCGAGCCGGTGCGGTCGAACTCCTCGAGCATGCGGATCCGGCGGGCGTGCCGGTCGACGCCGGAGAACGAGGTGGCGAGGAAGGCGTCGACGATCTCGGCAGCCTCCGCCGGGCTGTGCATGCGCGCCCCGACGCCGATGACCTGGGCGTCGTTGTGCTCGCGGGCGAGCCTGGCGATCTCGACGTTGTACGCCAGCGCGGCGCGGCAGCCGGTGACCTTGTTGGCCGCGATCTGCTCGCCGTTGCCCGAGCCGCCGATGACCACGCCGCGGCTGCCGTGATCGGCGACGACCCGGCGGGCCGCCTCGACGCAGTAGGGCGGGTAGTCGTCGTCCGCGTCGTAGGCGGGCGGGCCGACGTCGACCACCTCGTGGCCGGCCCCGGCGAGGTGCTCGGCGAGGTGGGCCTTCAGCTCGAAGCCCGCGTGGTCGGATCCCAGGTAAACGCGCACGCCGGCATTCTGCCAGCTGACATGATCGGGCCGGTGACGGTCTACCAGCAGGATCACGCGGACCTGCGGCTGGAGTGGGGGCTCGAGGGTGTGCACGCGCTCGCGGAGTGCGCGGTGCTCGTCGTCGTCGACGTGCTGGTCTTCACCACGACGGTCGACATCGCCCTGGGACGCGGTGGCCGGGTGCTGCCGCTGCCGTGGCGCGACGAGCGGGCGGTCGAGGCGGCGCGGGCGGCCGGCGCGACGCTGACCCGCGGCGGGCTGGCGGGGATCGAACGGCAGGACGGCCTGCGGGCCGACTCCCGGCCCGGCTGGACGCTGCGGCCGTCGTCGCTGGTCGAGCTTCCGGCGGGGACCTTCCTGGCGATCTCGTCGCCGAACGGCGCGACGCTCTCGGCCGCCGCTGCGGAGACCGGGGCGACCGTGCTCGCCGGGTGCCTGCGGAACGCGTCGGCGGTCGCGGCCGCCGCGGCGGAGATCGCCGGGGAGGCACCGATCGGCATCCTGCCGGCCGGCGAGCGGTGGCGGGACACGCCCGAGAAGCGGCTGCGGCCGGGCATCGAGGAGTTGTTCGGCGCGGGTGCGATCGCGGCCGCGGTGACCGGCCGGCGCGCGCCGTCCGCCGAGGCCGAGCTTGCCGCGCTGACCTACCGCGCCGCCGAGACACGGGTGGTGGAGCTGGTCGCGGCCTCGGTGTCCGGGCGGGAGCTGGTCGAGGCCGGCGTGCCCGAGGACGTGCGGCTCGCGACCGACGTGGACGCGAGCGACGTGGTGCCGCTGCTGACCGACGGGGTGTTCGCGGCGCGTTGAGATGGCCGGGAGTCGCCGACGCCGGTTACGCCGAGCTGGACCAGACGGTCGGGGTGGGCACGCCGTACCAGTGCTCGTCCACTTTGGACGCTCAGCGCTGGATCGACTTGAGCTCGGTGAACTCCTCCAGGCCGAACCGCCCGAACTCGCGGCCGTTGCCCGACTGCTTGAAGCCGCCAAACGGCGCGCTCGTGTTGAACAGGCCGCCGTTCACGTCGACCTGCCCGGCGCGCAGCCGGCCGGCCACCGCGTACGCCCGGTCCGCGTCGGCACCGAAGACGCCCGCGGCGAGGCCGTACGCGGTGCCGTTGGCGATCCGCACGGCATCGTCCTCGTCGGTGTAGGCGATGATCGACAACACCGGGCCGAAGATCTCCTCCTGCGCGACCGTCATGTCCTCGCGCACGCCGCCGAACACGGTCGGGCGCACGAAGTAGCCGGGGCCGTCGACCGGCTCCGGGCCGCCGTGCGCGAGCGTCGCGCCCTCCTCGACGCCCGTGCGGATGTAGCCGGCCACCCGGTCCCGCTGCGCCGCGGACACCGACGGGCCGATGCGGGTGGTCTCCTGGCTCGGGTCGCCCGGCGTGTACTTCGACGCCGCCGCGACCGCGGCCTCGACCGCCTCGTCGTGCCGGTCCACGGGCACCAGCAGCCGGGTCAGCGCGCTGCACGCCTGGCCGTTGTTCATGAAGCAGTTCGCCACGGTGATCTTGACCGCGCGGACGAGGTCGGCGTCGTCGAGGACCACCGAGGCCGACTTGCCGCCCAGCTCCAGGGCGACCTTCTTGACCGTCTCCGCCGCGACCGCGGCGACCCGGCGGCCGGCCCGCGTCGAGCCGGTGAACGAGACCATGTCGACCATCGGGTGCGCGGCGAGCGCCTCGCCGACGACCGGACCGGTGCCGTGCACCATGTTGAACACGCCGGCCGGCAGACCCGCGTCGGCGATGATCTCGGCGAGCAGGCCCGCGGTCAGCGGCGCGACCTCGCTCGGCTTGAGCACCACGGTGTTGCCGGCCGCGAGCGCCGGGGTCACCTTCGCGACCATCTGTTGCAGCGGGAAGTTCCATGGCGTGATCGCGGCGACCACGCCGATCGGCTCGCGCACGACGGTCGAGTTGCCGATCGTCACCGGCTCCAGGGCGCCGGACTCGATCTCGGCCAGCACGCCGTCGGTGATGCCGACCGGGTTCACCACCTGCACCTTCGAGGAGAACACGATCGGCGTGCCGACCTCGGCGGTGATCGTCGCGGCGAGCTCACCGGAGCGGGCGCGCAGGCCGTCGTTGATCCGGCGCACCGCGGCCACCCGGTCGGCCTGCGCAGTCGCGGCCCAGCCCGGGAAGGCGGTGGCCGCGGCGCGCACCGCCGCGTCGGCGTCGTCCGGCGTACCGGACGGCACCGAGGCGATGACCTCCTCGGTGGTCGGGTTGACGACGTCGATCCGATCGGTCGAGTCGTTACCGACGAACTCGCCGCCGATGAGGTGAGCGGTGCGAACCTGGGTCGGCGCGGCCATGAATCCTCCGAGATGTGACGCTGAAGTCCGTGTCGACTCCCAGACTGTCACACCCACGGAGGACTAGTCGAAGCGCGGCTTTTCCGTACGGGTCCGCTTGAGCTCGAAGAAGTTCGGGAAGCCCGCGAGCGCGACGGCCCCGTCGAAGATCTTCACGGCGTCCTCGCCGCGCGGGATCGAGGTCAGTACCGGACCGAAGAACGCGACGCCGTCGACGTGGAGCGTTGGCGTGCCGACCTCCATGCCGACCGGGTCCATGCCCTCGTGGTGGCTCTTGCGCAGGGAGTCGTCGAAGTCGGTGCGGTGCGCGGCCTCGGCCAGCTCGGCGGGCAGGCCGGCTTCGGCGAGCGACTCGAGGATGACCGCCTCGATGTCCTGGTACCCCTCGTTGTGGATTCGGGTGCCCATGGCGGTGTAGAGGTCGCGCAACACCTCCTCGCCGTGCTGCTCTGCGGCGGCGGTGAGCACGCGCACGGGACCCCAGGCCTGCTCCAGGCCCTTGCGGTAGTCCTCGTCGAGATCCCGGCCCTCGTTGAGCACCGAGAGGCTCATCACGCGGAACCGCAGGTCCATCTCCCGCTGCTGCTCCACCTCGAGAATCCACCGGGAGGTGACCCACGCGTACGGGCACACCGGGTCGAAGTAGAAGTCGACGCTGGTCTTGTTGGCGGCAGTCATGTGACTAACCAACAAGGCAACGGTGAAGTTTCTTCCCCTTCTCACCCGTCTGGCGGGCGACAGCGGGCGGCGGGGTGCTTGGATGCGACTGGCACGTGACAGTTCGAATCGACACGAGGTGACCAGTGGCTCCGCCCAACCTGACCCGCGACGACGCACAGCGGCGCGCTGCGCTGCTCGAGGTGCAGTCCTACGACATCGACCTGGATCTCACCAACGGTCACGGCCAGCCCGGCGAGAGCACCTTCACCTCCGTCACCACGGTTTCGTTCCGCAGCCGCGAATCGGGCGAGTCCTGCTGGATCGACCTGATCGCCGACTCCGTCCAGTCCGCCGAGCTGAACGGCGAGCCGCTCGACGTGTCCGGCTACCGCGAGGAGGACGGCATCGCGCTGCCCTCGCTCGGCGAGCAGAACACGCTGACCGTGCGGGCGACCTGCCGGTACATGAACACCGGCGAGGGCCTGCACCGTTTCGTCGACCCGGTGGACAAGAGCGTCTACCTGTACACGCAGTTCGAGACCGCCGACGCAAAGCGGATGTTCACCTGCTTCGACCAGCCCGACCTCAAGGCCACGTACCGGATCACGGTCACCGCGCCGGAGTCGTGGAAGGTGATCTCGAACGCGCCGCCGGAGTCCGCCGAGTCCATTGTGGACGATGCGGTGCGGCATCTGTTCGAGACCACCAAGCCCATGTCGACCTACCTGGTGGCGCTGGTGGCCGGGCCGTATGCCGAGTGGCGCGACGAGTACCGCGACGACTCCGCGACCGTCCCGCTCGGGCTGTACTGCCGCGCCTCGCTCGCCGAGCACATGGACGCCGAGCGGCTGTTCACCGAGACCAAGCAGGGCTTCGACTTCTACCACCGCAGCTTCGGGGTGGCCTACCCGTTCGGCAAGTACGACCAGTGCTTCGTGCCGGAGTTCAACGCGGGCGCGATGGAGAACGCGGGCTGCGTGACCTTCCTCGAGGACTACGTGTTCCGCAGCCGGGTCACCCGCTACGCCTACGAGCGACGCTGCGAGACCGTGCTGCACGAGCTGGCGCACATGTGGTTCGGCGACCTGGTGACCATGCGCTGGTGGGACGACCTGTGGCTGAACGAGTCGTTCGCCACGTTCGCGAGCGTGCTGGCCCAGGCCGAGGCGACCGAGTACGCACACGCCTGGACGAGCTTCGCGAACATCGAGAAGTCGTGGGCGTACCGGCAGGACCAGTTGCCCTCCACGCACCCGGTGGCCGCGGACATCCCGGACCTGCAGGCGGTCGAGGTCAACTTCGACGGCATCACCTACGCCAAGGGCGCGAGCGTGCTCAAGCAGCTCGTCGCCTACGTCGGCCAGGACCACTTCCTGGCCGGCCTGCGGGTGTACTTCGCCAAGCACGCGTGGGACAACGCGACGCTCGCGGACCTGCTGTCCGCGCTGGAGGAGGCGTCCGGCCGGGACCTGTCCTGGTGGAGCGCGCAGTGGCTGGAGACGACCGGCCTGAACTCGCTGCGGCCGGCGTTCGAGGTCGACGCCGAAGGCCGGTTCACGTCGTTCGCCATCACCCAGGGCGGGGCGAAGCCGGGCGCCGGCGAGCTGCGCACGCACCGGGTGGCCGTCGGCGTGTACGACGACTCCGCCTCTGTCGACGGCGCAGGCAAGCTGGTCCGCACGCACCGCGCCGAGATCGACGTGACCGGCGAGCGGACCGAGGTGGCGGACCTGATCGGCGTGCCGCGCGGCAAGCTCGTGTTGATCAACGACGACGACCTGTCGTACTGCACGATGCGGCTGGACCCGGACTCGCTGACCACCCTGGTCGACCGGATCGGCGACATCACCGAGCCGCTGCCGCGGACGCTGTGCTGGTCGGCGGCGTGGGAGATGACCCGCGAGGCCGAGCTGAAGGCGCGTGACTTCGTCACGCTGGTGTGCCACGGGCTGCCGGCCGAGACCGAGGTCGGCGTGGTGCAGCGGCTGCTGTTGCAGGCGCAGACGGCGATCGGCTCGTACGCGGACCCGGCGTGGGCGCCGGAGGGTTGGCGGGTCTTCACCGACCGGCTGATGGAGCTCGCGGGCTCGGTGGAGCCGGGGTCGGACCACCAGCTGGCACTCGTCAACGCGCTGTCCGGGTCGGTGCTCGGCGAGGACCAGGTCGCCGTCGTGCGCGGCTGGCTGGACGGGTCGGCGCCGCTGGCCGGCCTGGTCGTGGACACCGACCTGCGCTGGCGGCTGCTGCAGGCGTTGGTCGCGCACGGTGCGGCCACCGAGCGGGAGATCGACGAGGCACTGAGCGCGGACTCGACTGCCACCGGCAACCGGCAGGCGGAGCGGGCGCGGGCGCTGCGGCCGACCGAGGACGCCAAGGCCGAGGCGTGGCGGCGCGCGGTGCACGACGACGAGCTGCCGAACTCGATCAACGAGTCGATCATCGCGGGTTTCTCGCACCAGTCCCAGAAGCGGCTGCTCGGCTCCTACGTCGAGCGGTACTTCGCCGACGTGGCCGACGTGTGGCGGCGGCGGTCGAGCGAGCGCGCGCAGCCGGTGGCGATGGGGCTGTTCCCGACGTGGTCGGTGGCGGCGTCGACGGTCGAGGCGGCCGACTCATGGCTCGCCGACGACAGCCACCCGCCGGCCCTGCGCCGGCTCGTGACCGAGGGCCGGGCCGGGGTCGTCCGGGCGCTCGCCGCACGGGAGTTCGACAGCGAGAGCTGACCCCTACGAAACGGAACGCCGCGGGCCCGTCGGGCTCGCGGCGTTCCTTGTTCGTGGGGCTTGGGCTAGCGCCGTCCGGTTCCCGCCTGGTCGCTCAGCATGCGCAGGCCGCTCACCAGGCCGCCGATGAGGTCGCCCTCCTTGAACGAGGCGACCATGCTCATCACCGCGAGGTTGCACGCGCGGTCGGGCAGCCGGCGAGCGGAGTCGGCGCCGGTGACGACCTCGACCCGGCGCTGTCCCGGGGACACCGCGATCAGCACGGCGGACGCGGCGTTCTCGCCCGACGCGGCATGTAGGCCCTCGGCCGTGGCCCGGGTGTCCTCACCCAGGTCGCCGAGGTACACGCTGAAGCCGAGACCGGTCGAGCGCGCGGACAGCGTGAGCGCCTCGTCGACGCGGGCCAGCTGGACGGAACCGAACGGCAGCTCGGGCGCGGCCTGGTGGTATTCCTGCGCCACCGAGATGCGGCCGCTCGCGGTGACGACCGCGCCGTAGCCGTGCTCGGGGTCCTCCGCGATCACCGTGCCGGGGCCGCTACCGGGCGAATCCGCCTTGACGATCTCACCAGCTGCCACGAGCGCCTCCCTTGGCCGTGCGCTTCGCGCTCTTGGCGCCGCCCGTCGGCACTGCGGTCGCGCGGTCCCCGACGCCGGCCGGGTTGGCGGTCCACCACACCGGGGAGTAGTCCCACGGATGACCGGGCCGGTACCTCGGGTTGCGCGCGACCTTGTCGCGCAGCGTCAGCATGGCGATCACGCCGTAGATGGCCAGCGGGATCGCCGCGTAGACGAGAAGAGTCTCCACGAGGGTCACGCGCGACAGACTACCGAGCGTCGACCGCGTCCAGGCAGCGGGCGGAACTCGCAAGGCCCGTGATCACCTTTGGTCATCGCTGGTACGCGCTCCGGTAACCCGACTGCGTCGTGTGCCGGCTGGTCGTTTCCGGCGTTGGACCCAGCGGCTGCCGCCGAACGGCCGTAAGGCCCGTCCACCGCGCCGGTCGTTACCGAACCCGACTTGTCGGTTACAGTTCCAGCTCATAGCTTTCACCTGTACGGCCCTTGCGCACCCCTCATCCGCACTCTCTGTGCGTACACCGCCGAGGAGCACCGCCATGACCATGAGCTTTACGAGCAAACCGCTGATGGCCATCACCCAGTTGGACCAGTCCGAGTTGATCGACTGCTCGGGCACCCGCGTCACCCGCGGGACCAGGGTCACCCGAGGCACTCGGGTCACCCGCGGTACCCGCGTCACCGCCGGCACTCGCGTCACGCGTGGCACTCGGGTCACGCGCGGCACCCGCGTCACCGCGGGCACGCGAGTCACCGCCGCCTGACAACCGCCCTCAGAAGCAAGACCCCGGAAACGATCGGAGCCCGCTGCCTCTCAGGCGGCGGGCTCCCCCAGGTAAGGCAGCCACTGCGGGTCGGCATCCAACACGCCGGCGAGCAGCCGCCAGTGCACCCCACGGGGCGCTCTTGGCACCACCCGAAGCCGCCAGCTGAGCTCGGACAGCAGCTTGTCGGCCTTGCGGTGGTTGCACTTCACGCAGCAGGCCACGCAGTTCTGCCAGGTGTGCTCGCCGCCGCGGCTGCGCGGCACGACGTGGTCGATGGTCTCCGCCCGGTTGCCGCAGTAGGCGCACCGGTAGCGGTCACGGTGCATCAGCCCGGCCCGGGTGAGCGGCACCCGCGCCCGGTAGGGCACCCGCACGAACGTGCTCAACCTGATCACCGAGGGGACCACGACGCTGTCGGCGGCCGAGTGCAGCACCAGCCCGCTCGGGTCGCCGTGCACGACCTCGGCCTTCCCGCACACGACCAGCACCACCGCGCGGCGCAGGGGTAACGCGGTGAGCGGCTCGAAGGTCGTGTTCAACAACAACACCCGACGCCGGCCCCACGTGGTGGGGGGACCGGTGGCCTGTTCCGAAGCACCGTGGTTCGACTTGACGGAACTCGGACGCGCCTGAGTCCGCGGCGCCAGCCCAGCGCGGGTGGCGCCGATCGGAGTCGGATGTCGGTCGGGCACGCGACCACCTCCACCGGTTTCGGCAAGGCAAATCAGACCACAGATCACCCTCGTGGCGCACGTCTGTTGCATAACGTGTCCGTCTTCACGTCCACAAAGATCTGGTGAACGAGCCGGATACGGGCGGCTATATGGTCGCGACGTGACCGTCTTGGACCCGCTCGCCCTGGAGCCACCGGCCTGTGTGGCCGACGAGGGCTGGTGCAGCACGATCTACGACTGGACCCACAACGACTGGCTCGCGGCGTCGTCGCACTGGCTCATCGCCAAGCCGATCACGATCCTGCTGATCGTCATCGGCGCGCTCATCTTCCGCGCGATCGCCCGGCGGCTCATCGACCGGCTCACCCGCGCGACCGGCGGCAGGGTGCCCACCGTGCTGCGGCCGCTGCGCGAGCGCGCGCCGCAGGCACTCGGCCAGCTGCTGTCCGAACGCCGCGCCCAGCGGGCGCAGACCATCGGCTCGGTGTTCAAGTCGATCGTCTCGTTCATCGTGTTCGGGCTGGCGTTCATGATGATCCTCGGCGAGCTCGGGGTGAACCTCGGCCCGATCCTCGCCTCGGCCGGCATCGTCGGCGTCGCCATCGGGTTCGGCGCGCAGAACCTGGTGAAGGACTTCCTGTCCGGCGTGTTCATGATGCTCGAGGACCAGTACGGCGTCGGCGACGTCGTGGACACCGGCGAGGCCATCGGCACCGTCGAGGCGGTGGGGCTGCGGATCACGACGCTGCGGGACGTCAACGGGACCGTCTGGTATGTCCGCAACGGCGAGATCCTCCGGGTCGGCAACTCCAGCCAGGGCTTCGCGGTCGCCGTGGTCGACGTGCCGATCGGCTTCGGCGCGGACGTCGGCCAGGCCACCGAGATCCTCCAGCGGGTCACCACGGAGGCCACAGAGGACTCACCGATGTCCGACGACGTGATCGAGCCGGCCGAGGTGCTCGGCGTGGAGCGGGTCACCGCCGCCGAGGGCATCACGATGCGGGTGACCGTGAAGGTCCGGCCGGGCCGCCAGTGGTCGGTGCAGCGGTCGCTGCGCGCAAGGGTGATGGACGCGTTCGAGGACGCCGGCATCCGCGGCCCGGTGGCGCGGGGCTTCCCGCCGTCCGAGCCGTGACGGGGAATGCGAGGATGGAGAGCGTGGCGACACCCGACAGCACGCCGGACAAGGCGGAGAGCTTCTACGACGCCGTGGGCGGCGAGGAGGTCTTCCACCAGATCATCGCCCGCTTCTACGCCGAGGTCGCCAAGGACGAGGTGCTGCGGCCGCTGTATCCGGAGGAGGACCTCGGCCCGGCCGAGGAGCGGCTGCGGATGTTCCTGGTGCAGTACTGGGGCGGCCCGCACACCTACTCCGACCGGCGAGGGCATCCGCGGCTGCGGATGCGGCACGCGCCGTTCGCGATCGGCCCGATCGAGCGGGACGCGTGGCTGCGCTGCATGCGCGTCGCGGTCGACGAGGCGGGCCTTTCCGACAAGCACCGCGAGCAGCTCTGGGCCTACCTCGAGATGGCCGCCAACAGCCTGATGAACAGCTGGGTCTGAACGGTCTACGCAGGTTGGCTCTGTCTTCGGCGCGGCTCCGAATGGCAGGATGACCCATCGTGCGCACACCCGACGACACCCGCCGAGGGGACGTCCCGTGGTGGCGTGACGCGGTCTTCTACCAGATCTATGTCCGCTCCTTCGCCGACCACGACGGCGACGGCATCGGCGACCTCGAGGGCATCCGCTCCCGCCTGGGCTACCTCGAGCTCCTGGGCGTCGACGCGCTGTGGCTCACCCCGTTCTACCGCTCCCCGATGGCCGACCACGGCTACGACGTGTCCGACCCGCGCGACGTCGACCCGCTCTTCGGCGACCTCGCGGCCTTCGACCGGCTCGTCGCCGAGGCCCACAACCTCGGCATCCGGGTGACCATCGACCTGGTGCCCAACCACACCAGCGACCTGCACCCGTGGTTCACCGAGGCGCTCGCGGCCGGGCCGTACGGGCCGGCGCGGGACCGCTACCTGTTCCGCGACGGCCGGATGGGCGGGACGGCGCCGCCGAACAACTGGGTCAGCGTGTTCGGCGGTCCGGCCTGGACCCGGTCGCCGGACGGGCAGTGGTACCTGCACCTGTTCTCGCCCCAGCAGCCGGACCTGAACTGGGCCAACTCCGACGTGCGCGCGGACCTCGAGCGCACGCTGCGGTTCTGGCTCGACCGCGGCGTGGACGGATTCCGCATCGACGTGGCGCACGGCATGGCCAAGCCCGCCGGGCTGCCGGACATGGACCCGCGAGCGGCCGGCCTCGTCGGCCACCACGAGTTCTACGACCCGCGGTTCGACGACGACGGCGTGCACGACATCCACCGCATGATCCGCAAGGTGCTCGACGCCTACCCGCACGCGGTGTCCGTCGGCGAGGTGTGGGTGACCGACAACGAGCGGCTCGCCGACTACCTGCGCGCCGACGAGCTGCACCTGGGCTTCAACTTCCGGCTGGTGCTCGCGCCGTTCGACGGCGCCGCGGTCCGCACGGCCATCGAGGAGTCCATGGCCACCGCCGCGGCCGCGGGCGCGCCGCCCACCTGGACGCTGTCCAACCACGACGTGTGGCGCGAGGTGTCCCGGTACGGCGGCGGGGCGCGCGGCCGCCGGCGCGCACGGGCGATGGCGCTGGTGGAGCTGGCGCTGCCGGGCGTGGTCTTCGTCTACAACGGCGCGGAGCTGGGGCTGTCCAACGTCGAGCTGCCGGACTGGGCACTGCAGGACCCCGTGTGGGAGCGGTCCGGGTACGCCGACCGCGGCCGGGACAACTGCCGGGTGCCGCTGCCGTGGGAGGGCGACACGCCGCCGTTCGGCTTCTCGCCCGGGTCGCGGCCGTGGCTGCCGATGCCGGCGGACTGGGCCGGGCTGACCGCGGAGCGGCAGCTGGAGGACGAGGGCTCGACGCTGTCGCTGTACCGGCAGGCGCTGGAGCTGCGCCGCACGCACGCGGCGTTCGCCGGGGAGGCGCTGGAGTGGTACGGGGCGCCGGCGGGCTGCTTCGCGTTCCGGCGCAAGGGCGGCAAGCTCGTGTGCGTGCTGAACACCTCGGACGAGGCGGTGCCGCTGCCGCCCGGCAAGGTGCTGCTGGCCAGTGGGCCGCTCGACGAGAACTACCTGCCGCCGGACACGTCGGTCTGGCTCGTCTGACCGCTACAGGCCGCTGCCGACCTCGCCGAAACCGCCGGACGGGTCGTCGTAGAGCGGCTCGGGCTCGGGTTCCGACCGCGACTCTGGACGCGACTCGGGCGCGGGCTCAGCCTGGGCCGAGCCGGCGAACGCGGCCGACGCGGCGAGGTAGCCGACGCTCGGGCCGAACGTCCACGCGGCGCTCTTGATCGCGTTCCGGCGGCGGGTCCGCGGGTCCGGCAGCGGCTGCGGGTCGGTCGGGTGCTGGACGTGCCGCGGCCGCGCCGGGCCATCGTCGGGCTCGCGGTCCTCCCAGTAGTCCTCGCGTGGGACGGTCTGGTCGAGGAACCCGCGCGCCGGATCCTGGTCGGCCGGGTCGTGACTGTCGCTCATGCCCGTCTGACTCCCTCCGGCCGGCACCCGTCGCAGTCTCGCGCCGCATGTAAGGATTCGGCAAGCTACACCAGCAACGGCAGCAGCGCGTGTCGCCGGCGGACGACCGCGCCGTAACGGGCGTCGATGCGCAGCCACGCGTCCGTCGCGGTGATCCGGACCTGCTCGCCGGCCGTGTCGCCGGTGCCCAGGAAACCCATGCCGGACATGGCGAACAGGCACCGCAGCGGGATCTTGACCTCGAGCCCGTCGCCGGTCACGGTCAGCACCGTCTGGTCGAGCAGCGACGCGGGCGGCGTGCCGTGCGGGCCCATGTTCTCCCTGGCCAGCTCCAGCCCGCGGTCGGCGAGGTCGGTGACGATCTTCGCCGGCAGCGACTCCACGACCTGCCAGTGCGCCTTCGGTGGCAACGCGGAGCGCCACTGCAGGTCGAGCACCCGCCCCGGGTCGACCCGCTCGCCGCGCGACACCGACAGCGCGGCGAGGAGCTCGTTGCCGGACACGGTGACGTCGCCCGGCTCGACCCGGCCCAGCACCATGCGTGTGGCGAGCACGTCGAACGGCGTGGCCACCCACGCGTCGAGGCGGCCGGGTGCGTCCTCGTCGTCACCGGCACGGTTGCGCAGCCGCACCACCGTGCCGCCCTCCAGCCGCACGGCTCGGGCCACGAACGCGCCGAGGTCGTCGCGCTCGGCTCGCTCCGCGAAGGTCAGCTCAGGCACCGTTTCCTCCACTGCCGATGCGCCACGCGGCAAGGAAGTCGCGCTCCGCCTCCGACATCCGCCGCGGCCGGTTGCTCGTCAGGTCGTAGGGCACCAGCATCGTCTCCGCGGTGACCGCGACCGGGTCGTCCGCCGATGGTCCATTGTGGACCTCGTAATCCAGGGTGAACGAGGCGTGCCGCATCTCCCGCAGGGACACCGCGACTCGCATCGCGCCGCCGTCGGCGACCAGCGGCGCGTGGTAGTCCACGACGATCCGCGCGACCACCACGCCGGCCGAGATGCCCTCGGCCCCGTGCCGCGCGGCCTCGCCGAACAGCAGGGCGATCCGCGCCTCCTCGAGCAGCGTCACCGTGTTGGCGTGGTTCACGTGACCGTACGCGTCCATGTCGGACCACCGCGGCCGAACCTCGGCAATGAAGACTCCCACGCCACCCCCTCGCAAGCTCGGGGCCGCCGTGGGCGGGCCCCCTGTGTCGATGGTTCGCTCGCAAGCTCGCTCACTAACGGACCATACTGCGCACCTGCCGGGCGGCGACCGACAGTGTGGCCAGATCGAGCTGGTTCGCCCGCTGGATCTCCTCGAGCGACATCCGCGAGCGGGACAGGCGCGAGGCGTTGGTCTGCTCCCAGTTCGAGATCTTCGCGTCCGTCGAGCTGCCGGGATCGCTCTGTCGCAGCACGTCCAGCGTGATCGCGCGCAGCGACGAGTACATGTCGTCGCGCAACGCCAGCCGGGCCAGCGCGTGCCACCGGTTGCCCCGCTCCAGCGCGCTCACCGACGTCAGCATCGAGTCGATGTTGAGATGGTCGGACAGCGCGTAGTAGAGATCCGCGGTCTCCCACGGGTTGCGCTCCGTGTCGAGCCCGGCGTCCCGCTCGGCCAGCTCGGACACCTCGGTGATGTCCAGCAGCGAGTAGGTGTTCAGCAGCGAGGCGATGCGCGCGGCCAGCGCGGTCGGCACGCCCTGGTCGACGAGCGACTGCGCACGCCGCACGGCCGCCTCCCGCTCGACGCCGCGCAGCATCGAGCCGACCCCGGGCGCGAGCTCCGCGACCACCTTGTGGAACCGGTTGATCTCCGCGCCGACCGCGAGCGGCTGCGGACGGTTGGACAGGAACCAGCGCGACGCCCGGTCGAGCAGCCGGCGGCTCTCCAGCATCATCTCGTCCGCGGTGTCCGTGGGCACCACGTTGTCCAGCGCCCGGATGTCGACCCACAGCGTCTGCAGGTCGTAGATCCGGGTGGTGGAGGTGAACGCGCGGACCGCGTCGGTGCCGGTCGCGTTCATCTCCTCGGCGAGCCGGAACGCGTAGGACACCCCGCCGCCGTCGACGACCTCGTTGACCACGACCGTGGAGGTGATCTGGCGGCGCAGCGGGTGCTTCGGGATGGCCGGGGAGAACTGCTCGCGCAGCCGGGTCGGGAAGTACTCGGGCAGGCGCCGGGCGAAGACGTCCGCGTCGGGCAGCTCGCTCGCCAGCACCTCCACCTTGAGCGCCAGCTTGACGTGTGCGAGCAGCGACGCGAGCTCCGGAGAGGTCAGCCCCTCGCCGGCCTTGTCCATCTCGCGGAACCGTTCCGTGGACGGGAAGGCCTCCAGCTCGCGGTCCAGGCCGGTGCGCTCCTCCAGGAACGCGACGAGGCGGGCCAGCACGGTCAGCATCGGCATCGCGTGCGCGCGGCTGACCCCGAGCACGGCGTTCTGCCGGTAGTTGTCGTCGAGCACGAGGTCGCCGACCTCGTCGGTCATCGACACGAGCAGCTCGGTGCGCTGCTCCTGCGCCAGCTCGCCGTTGGTGACCAGCTGGTCCAGCAGGATCTTGATGTTGACCTCGTGGTCGGAGCAGTCCACGCCGGCGGAGTTGTCGAGCGCGTCGGTGTTGACCTTGCCGCCCGCCTTGGCGAACTCGATGCGGCCGCGCTGGGTCAGGCCGAGGTTGCCGCCCTCGCCGACGACCTTGACGCCCAGGTCGGCGCCGTCGACCCGGACCGCGTCGTTGGCCTTGTCGCCGACCTCGGCGTTGCTCTCGGTGCTGGCCTTGACGTAGGTGCCGATGCCGCCGTTCCACAGCAGGTCGACCGGGGCGAGCAGGATCTGCTTGATCAGCTCGGCCGGAGACAGCTTGGCCGTGCCCTCCGGCAGGCCCAGCGCCGCCCGGACCTGCTCGCTGATCGGGATGGCCTTGAGCGTGCGCGGCCAGACCCCGCCGCCCTCGCTGATCAGCGAGCGGTCGTAGTCGTCCCAGCTCGACCGCGGCAGGTCGAACAGCCGGCGACGCTCGGCGTAGGAGCCGGCCGCGTCCGGGTTCGGGTCGATGAACACGTGCATGTGGTTGAACGCGGCCACCAGGCGGATGTGTTGGGAGAGCAGCATTCCGTTGCCGAAAACGTCACCGGCCATGTCGCCGACGCCGACGACCGTGAAGTCCTCGGTCTGGGTGTCCTTGCCGAGCTCGCGGAAGTGCCGCTTGACGCTCTCCCACGCGCCGCGGGCGGTGATGCCCATGGCCTTGTGGTCGTAGCCGACCGAGCCGCCGCTGGCGAACGCGTCGCCGAGCCAGAAGCCGTAGCTCTTCGAGACGTCGTTGGCGATGTCGGAGAACGTCGCGGTGCCCTTGTCCGCGGCGACGACCAGGTAGGTGTCGTCGTCGTCGTAGCGCACCACGTCCGGCGCCGGCACGACCTTGCCGGCGCGCAGGTTGTCGGTGAGGTCGAGCAGGCCGGAGACGAACATCCGGTAGCACGCGATGCCCTCGGCGAGGAACGCCTCGCGGTCGGCCGACGAGTCGCCGGTCGGCAGCGGCGGTCGCTTGACGACGAAGCCGCCCTTGGCGCCGACCGGCACGATCACGGCGTTCTTCACCGCCTGCGCCTTGACCAGGCCGAGCACCTCGGTGCGGAAGTCCTCCCGGCGGTCGGACCAGCGCAGCCCGCCGCGCGCGACCGGGCCGAACCGCAGGTGCACGCCCTCGACCCGGGGCGAGTACACGAAGATCTCGAACCGGGGCCGCGGCTCGGGCAGGTCGGGCACGGCGTGCGGGTCGAGCTTGATCGCGAGGAACGGCCGCGGCTCGCCGTCCTCGTCGCGCACCCGGTAGTTGGTGCGCAGCGTCGCGCAGACCAGGGTCGTGAAGCTGCGCAGGATGCGGTCCGCGTCGAGGCTCGTGACCTCGTCGATCATGGCGGTGATGTCGGCGACCTGTGTGTCGACCGCCTCCTGCCGCTCATGGACCGCGAGCCGAGTGTCGAACCGGGTCTCGAACAGGCAGACCAGCGCGGTGGCCACGTCGGTGTGGCCGAGCACGGCGTCCTCGATGTACTCGGTCGAGTACGGGGTACCGGCCTGGCGCAGGTAGCGGGCGTAGGCGCGGAGCAGGGCGGCCTGGCGCCAGGTGAGCCCGCCGCGCATGACGAGCGAGTTGAACCGGTCGGACTCGGCGTCCCCGCGCCAGATCGCGCCGAAGGCCCGCTCGAACTCGACGCGCAGCTCCTCGCGCTCCTCCGCGGCGCGGCTCTCGACCACCGACGGGTCGGCGCGCAGACCGAAGTCGTAGATCCACCACTTCGTGCCGTCCTCGCGGCGCAGCTCGTACGGGCGCTCGTCGAGGACCTCGACGCCCATCTGCTGCAGGACCGGCAGCACCTGGGACAGGGTGACGCCGTGCCCGGCGAGGTAGAGCTTGAACCGGCGCTCCCCCGGCTCGGCGTGCGGCGCGGTGTAGAACGCCATGTCCATGTCGCCGGCCTGGCGCAGCCCCTCCAGGCGGCGCAGGTCGGCGAGGGCGTCGACGGCGGTGAAGTCCTCCTTGTAGGCCTCCGGGAACACGCTCGCGAACCGCTGGCCCTGCTCGGTGGCCGACTCCGCGCCGACGGTGATCGTGTCGTCGTCGACCCGCACGGTGCCCTCGGCGACCTGCTCACGCTGCTCGGCGAAGACCGCCTCGACGAGGCGGTCGTCCCAGGTGCGGACGGCCTCGGTCATCCGGGCCTGGATGTGCGCGACGTCGGCGTCGCCCGCCTTCTCGGGGTCCACGGTGTGCACGGTGAAGTGCACCTGCGCGAGCGAGGTCTCGCCGATGCGCGTGGAGAACTCGAGGTTCTTGCCGCCCAGCTCCTCGAGCAGGACCTCCTGCATCGCGAGGCGCGAGGTGGTCGTGTAGCGGTCGCGGGGCAGGAAGACCAGGCAGGAGTAGAAGCGGCCGAACGGGTCGCGGCGCAGGAACAGCCGCAGCCGGCGGCGGTCCGCGAGGGCGATGACGCCGGTGGTGGTCTGGTAGAGCGTGTCCGGGCTGGTGGAGAACAGCTCCGAGCGCGGCCAGTTCTGGATGACCTCGAGCATCCGCTGGCCGGTGTAGGACTCCAGCGGGAAGCCGGCGCGGTGGATCACCTCGCGCACGCGGCGGCCGACGACGGGGATGTCGAGGACGTCCTCGTGCAGGGCGTTGATCGTGAAGACGCCGAGGAACCGGTGCTCGCCGGTGACGTTGCCCGCCTCGTCGAAGGTCTTCACGCCGACGTAGTACGGGTAGACGCTGCGATGGACCGTCGAGGGGGCGCTGGCCTCGGTGAGCACGAGCAGGTCGGAGCTGAACGCCGGGACGGCCGAGTCGGGGCCGGCGGTGAGGCTGCGGGAGGCGAGGCTGTCCTGGCGCAGCACGCCGAGGCCGCTCGCGAGGACGGTGCGCAGCCGGGGCTCGTCGTCGTCGCGGACGAGCTCGTAGTTGCGGTAGCCGAGGAAGGTGAAGTGGCCGTCGGCGAGCCAGCGCAGCAGGGCGGCGCCCTCCACGGCCTGGGCCTCGTCGACCTGCGGGCGCTCCTCGAGCTGGTCGGCGAGGGCGCGGGCGGTGCCGGCCATCCTGGCGGTGTCCTCGACGACCTCGCGGACGTCGTTGAGGACGTTGTTCAGGCCGCTTTCGGTATCCCGGCTGCGGTCGACGTCGGTGATGAGGTCGACCTCGATGGACATCCAGCTCTCGGCGAGCGCGTCCGGCGGGGGGTCGTCGGCCTCGGCGCTGGGCAGGACGTCACGCAGGCCGCCGGCGACGTCCCGACTGACGACGACGATCGGGTGGACCACGCGGTGGACCTGCAGGCCGCCGCGGACCAGCTCGGCGGAGACGGACTCGACCAGGTAGGGCATGTCGTCGGTGACGATCTGGACGACCGTGCCGGCGGTGGACCAGCCCTCGGAGGCCGGGTCGGGGTTGAACACCCGGACGGCCGGGCGGCCCGGTACCCGCTGCTCGGCGAGGCGGCGGTGCGAACGGACGATGCCCACGAGGTCGACCGGCTCGTGGTCGATGACCTCCTCGGGCGGGATGTAGCGATAGTAGAGACGGATCAGGTCGGCGAGGTCGTCGGCGGCCGCGGCGGCGAGCTCGATGAGGTCGTCACGAGTCTGCTCGGGGCTCATCGGACCGTCCCCCGGCTTGTGGCCGGCGGCGGAGCCGAGGTGGGTGCGGGTTCCGGTCGAGGTCATCTACGCGACTCCACAATTGGCGGCACGTCGGTGTGCCACAGGCAGCACACACCCTAATCTGATCACGAATCCCGCGACGGGCATCCTGAGTCGTGCCAAGGGTAACGACCGTGGCGGAAACTCACTCGGGAGATCGGTGCCGGCCCGAGGCCGGGGACTGGTAGCGCCAGTCGAAGAGCCGATCGAAGTCGTCGTCCGGTTTGTGCTGCTCCGGCTGGTTCTGCTGCCGCTCTTTCTCGGCCTCGTCGGAAGTCTCCTGGTAGGCGGCCAGGGCCTCGGCCAGCAGGCCGGCGATGGTGGTGGAGTCAGATCGCTCGCCCGGACGCTCCCGGGTGGTGTCGCCCGGCCACGCGATGCCGCGGTCTGCCTGCTCCGGCTGAGGTTCCGCTGCTCGCGGCTCGTCGTTCCCACGGAAGGCGGCCGCGAGCCGGCTCGTGCGGGCACGAGGCCCGCGCCGAGGCAAGTCGGCACTCGGCGACGCGGACCCGGGCTCGTCAAGGCCCGACCCGGCACGGGACTCTCGCCGTGGCAGGTCGGCACCGGGTGCGGTGAGAGGGCCCGGCTCGTCGAGACTCGAGCCGGCACCGGGCCCGCGGCGCGGCAGGTCGGCACTGGGCGGGGTGCCGGAGCCGGGCTCGTCGAGACTCGTGTGGGCACGGGGCTCGCGGCGCGGCAGGTCGGCGCTGGGTGGAGTGAGAGGACCGGGCTCACCGGGCGACGTGGGCCCGGGGTCCGGCGGCGCGGGCGGAATGGGCTCCGGCTCGGCGGGGTCGGGGATGTCCGGGCGACGTTCGGGCTCGGGGACGTCGTCCGGCTCTGGCGGGGTGGGGATCGTCTGCCGCGGCGCTCGGGGGACGGTGCTTCCGTTGCGCGCGTGGTCATCGGTGGGCCGCGAGGGCGCCGGGAGTGGTGTCGGCCGGTCCCCCACCTCCCCGGCGGCTAAGGCGGACATCAGCAGCGCAAGCTCGGCCTTGGTCTGCTCGTAGGTGGAGGAGCTGGAGCGGGCGGCCTCGCCACCCGTGCCGCTCGACTTCTCGGCTCCGCCCGGATCGCCGCTCGGCTCGGACACTCCGCCGCCGCGACCGGACTCCTGCGCCTCGGTATCGCGGTCGGGCTCCGCGCCCTGGTCACGCTGCTCGGCATCCAGCTGCACGGTGTCCCGGTCCGCGACAAGCGTCTCCGCTTCGTGGCTGGACGCGTGCGAATCGGCGCCGGGGAATGGTTCGGGGGTCTCGTCTCCGCGTTGCGGCTCCGCGTTGGCTGACGGGTCGCCCGTGTTCGTGGCGCTGTTGGGCTCTCGCCCGACGGTGTCGCCGTGGGGGTCGCGCGCAGCAGGTTCGCCGCGGAAGTCCCACGCTTCGGTGCCGCGGTCCGGCACGCGTGTGTTCGTGTCGCCTTGAGGCTCGGGTGCCGCGGAGTCGGTGCGGAACTCCCACCTGTCGGCGCTGCGGTCGGGCAGGTGCGCGTCGGTCTCGCGATCACGCGTCTCGTCGTCGCGGTCGGGTGTGCCGCGGGGGTTTCGCGTGTCGGTGTCGGTGTCGGTGTTCGCGTTGGCGGCGTCCGGGGCTTCCGGTTTGCCGGCTGTTGCGGGCTCTTGGGTGTCCTCGGTGGCAGCGTCGGCGGCGCGACGCTTGCCGCCGCTGCCGTCGGGGATGCTCAGCGAGCTGATGATCGCCCGGCCGATCCGGAGGGTGTCGTTCGCGTCCTGGCCGGTCAGGTCCTCGTCCACGGCCGGCGGGAGTGGCGTGCTGGGCATGCCCATCGCCGGGGTGAGCGCGTGGCGGGCGGCGTTGATCAGCGCCCTCGCGTCGACCGTCGTGGCGTCCGGGTTCGACTGCACGACGCCCGTGCTGATGCTGTGGCCGTTCGCGGTGCCGAGCCACGCGGACTCGATCCGGGCGGCCAGCTTCTCCGCCTGGTCCCGCGTCGTGTGCGGCAGCACGACCGCGAGCTCCGCACCGTCCGAGCGGGCCAGCTCGGCATCCTCCGGCGCCATGTTGCGCACCCGGCCGGCGAGCTCGCTCAGCTCGAAGTCCGTCGCCGCGGAGCGGGTGCCCGGGTCGGCGATCCGGCCGGGACCAAGGCCGCCGTCCAGCCGGACAAGTGTCAGCGCCACCGGGCGGTCACCGTTGCGCACCGCACGCAGGCGGCGGATCAGGCCCTCCTTGTTGAGCAGACCGGTCGCCGCGTCGGTTTCGGACTGCTCGTGCATCCGCTCCGCGGTCGCGGACACCAGCTCCCCAGCCGACAGCTCGGCTCGCACAGCGGCCGGTTGCTCGTCCGACCGTTCTGGCGGCTCGCCCGCGCGCGCCGGCTGCTCGCCCGGGCGCGACGGTGGTTCAGTCGACCATTCCGGCTGCTCGCCAAGCCGCGCCGACTGCTCGCTCGGTCGCGCAGACTGCTCGCCTGACCGCGCCGACAGCGCGCTCGACCATTCCGGCTGCTCACCCGGAAGCACCGGCATCTCGCCCGGCCGCGCCGATGGCTCGCTCGGCTGCGTCGACTGCTCACTCAGTCGCGACGGCTGCTCACTCGACCATGCCGACAACTCGTCCGGCCGCGCCGACTGCTCGCTCGGCCGCACAGGTTGCTCGCTCGACCACGCAGACAGTTCGTCCGGCCGCGCCGACAACTCGCTCAGCCGCACAGGCTGCTCACTCGACCGCGCCGCGCGCTCACTCGACCGCATGGGCTGCTCACTCGGCCACGCCGACAACTCGTCCGGGCGCGCCGACTGGTCGCTTGGCCGCGCCGGTAGCTCGTTCGGACGCGTCGACTGCTCGCTGGGTGCCGCCAGCAGTCGCGCCTGGCGGGTGACTCGCTGTGCCGCCAGGTGCCAATCCGCCTGAGCGGCGGGCTGCTCGCCCGCGGCGCGAACCACCTTGCGCAGCAAGGTGTTGACGTCCTTTACGTCCCAGTTGTTCGGGCTCGTCTCGGTCAGGAGGTGTCGGGCCGCGTGGGCCATCGCGTGCAGGCGGCGTTGCTCGGCCGCGCGGGCGGCACGCAGTGACTCCAGCGCCACCGCCGGGCGCTCGGCGGTCTCGTCCAGTTGCGACACGACCGTTAGCGCGTCCGCCAGCAGCCCGTCCAGGCCGTGGCGATCGGCCACCCACACCGCCTGGTCCAGCAGGCCGCGGCCGCGCTCCACCCGTCCGGCCGGCAGGTGCACCCGCGTCGACACCGCGAGCATCAACTTGCCTACCGCCGCCGCCGACGTCGCGCGCACCGGCTCGGCCAGCACGCCCTCCGACACCGAGGCGGCCTCCTCGAGCGCGCCGTCGTCCAGCAGGGCACACGCCAGCTCGAGCACGAGCTGCGCGCGCAACCGTTCCGTCTCCCCGCGCCGGCCGCGCAGCCGGTTCAGCTGCGTGAGGCCCTCGCGGGCGGCGTCGGCCGCGTCCTCCGTGTCGCCGTACCAACGGTGATACGCCGCGGCCCGCACCGACAGCCGCGCGCGCTCCATCCGCCGCCCGTCTGGGCTCAGCTCGTCGTCGGCGGCCAGGAGGCGGTCGGCCTCGGTCAGCGCGTCCTCGAGGTCGTCGCGGCGGCCGACGTGCGCGATGCAGCCGACGAGCCGGCCCAACGCGACGGCCCGCACCGACGGCCGGGCCTGCTCCGTGTCCAGCACCGGCCGCAACAGCGTGCAGCCCAGCAGCGGCTCGCCGACCTCCCGCGTACAGGCCGCGAGGTCCAGCCGGACCGACATCGCCACGTCGGTCGCGCCATCGCCCTCCGCGAGCGCGAGCGCCGCGAAAGCCGGTTCGACCGCGTCGGCGTGGTGGCTCATCCGAACGAGCCCCGCAGCAAGCACCGCCTGGGCACGCATCGACAGCGACTTGGCCTGACCGACGTCACCCGAGCCGGACGGCTCGGCGGCGCCGACGATCAGCGCCCGCCGAGCCAGCTGGACGGCCAACTCCGGCGCGCTGAAGCGCAGCGCCTCGGCCGAGCGGACGAGTGCGGCACACTCACCCAGCCCGCCGGCCGCCGGTGCTTCGTTCCAGGCCGCCACCACTCGGAGCCCCCAACCTAGTCCCGGGTCAGCTTGCGGTAGGTGACCCGGTGCGGACGCGCGGCTTCCTCACCAAGGCGTTCGACCTTGTTCTTCTCGTAGCCCTCGAAGTTGCCTTCGAACCAGAACCACTTTGCGGGATCCTCGTCGCTGCCTTCCCACGCGAGGATATGGGTCGCGACCCGATCAAGGAACCACCTGTCGTGCGAAATGACCACCGCGCAGCCGGGGAACTGCTCCAACGCGTTCTCCAGCGAGCCGAGAGTCTCGACGTCCAGGTCGTTGGTCGGCTCGTCGAGCAGGATCAGGTTGCCGCCCTGCTTGAGGGTCATCGCCAGGTTGAGCCGGTTGCGCTCGCCGCCGGACAGCACGCCGGCCGGCTTCTGCTGGTCGGCGCCCTTGAAGCCGAACGCGCTGACATACGCCCGGGACGGCATCTCGACCTGTCCGACGTGGATGTAGTCCAGCCCTTCGGATACCACCTCCCACACGTTCTTCTTCGGGTCGAGCCCGCCCCGCTCCTGGTCCACGTAGGACAACTTCACCGTGTCGCCGATGCGGACCACGCCCGAGTCCGGCTCCTCGAGCCCGATGATCGTCTTGAACAGGGTCGTCTTGCCGACTCCGTTCGGACCGATCACGCCGATGATCCCGTTGCGCGGCAGATCGAACGACAGCCCGTCGATCAGCACCCGCTCACCGAAACCCTTGCGCAGGTTCTCGGTCTTGACCACGAGGTTGCCCAGCCGGGGCCCCGGTGGGATCTGGATCTCCTCGAAGTCGAGCTTGCGAGTGCGCTCGGCCTCCGTAGCCATCTCCTCGTACCGCTCGAGACGGGCACGGGACTTGGTCTGCCGCGCCTTGGCGTTGGACCGCACCCAGGCCAGCTCGTCCTTGAGCCGCTTCTGCAGCTTCTGGTCCTTCTTGCCCTGGACCGCCAGTCGCTCGGCCTTCTTCTCCAGGTAGGTGGAGTAGTTGCCCTCGTAGGGGTGGGCTCGCCCGCGGTCGAGCTCCATGATCCACTGCGAGAGGTTGTCGAGGAAGTACCGGTCGTGGGTCACGGCCAGTACGGCACCCGGGTACTGGGCCAGGTGCTGCTCCAGCCACAGCACGCTCTCCGCGTCCAGGTGGTTGGTGGGCTCGTCCAGCAGCAAAAGGTCGGGCTTGGACAGCAACAGCTTGCACAGCGCCACCCGGCGGCGCTCGCCACCGGAGAGCACCTTGACGTCCGCGTCCGGCGACGGGCACCGCAGCGCGTCCATGGCCTGTTCGAGCTGGGAGTCCAGGTCCCAGGCGTCGGCGTGGTCGAGATCCTCCTGAAGCTTGCCCATCTCCTCCATGAGCGCGTCGGAGTAGTCCGTCGCCATCTTCTCGGCGATCTCGTTGAAGCGATCGAGCTTGTGCTTGATCTCGCCGACACCCTCCTCGACGTTGCCGAGGACGGTCTTGTCTTCGTTGAGCGGCGGCTCCTGCTGCAGGATGCCGACGGTGTATCCGGGGGACAGGAATGCCTCGCCGTTGTTGGGCTGGTCCAGGCCGGCCATGATCTTGAGCACGCTGGACTTACCGGCTCCGTTGGGACCGACCACCCCGATCTTCGCTCCGGGGTAGAACGCGATGGTCACATCGTCGAGGATGACCTTGTCCCCGTGCGCCTTGCGCACCTTTTTCATGGTGTAGATGAACTCGGCCATGCCCGCGATCGTAGAGCGGCCCTGACTCGGCCCTGGCCGCGGTGTGGCGCAACGAGGCAGACGATCTTGCCGGGATCGCCGTCACCGGAGGATATACCTGCCGCACAAGGGGTTGCCCGCGTCAGGCCGCGGCGACCACCTCCTCGGCCGCGGCGCCGATACTCGCCGGGACCAGTCCAGGTGTTGGTCGTTCGACCGTCACCGTGCACCACGCGAGGTCGGGTCCGACGGAGCGGGCGTCGATCTCGTTGCTGGTGCGCCGCTCGCCGCTGTCGGTGAAGTACTCGCGGACGAAGAACCGGCCGGTGACCACCACGTTGTCGCCCTTCACCAGCGACACGGCGACGCCTTCGGCGAGCCGGCGCCAGCAGTTGACCTGGACGAACACCTTGTCGCCGTCGATCCAGTCCTGGGTCTCGCGGTCGAACCGGCGCTCGCGAGCCATCAGCCGGAAGCTGGTCTTGCGGTCGCCGTTGGGGAAGGTGTGCCGGGTGATCTCGGTGACCACCTTGCCGGCCACCGTCAGGTTCGTCTCGAACATCGTCTCGCTCCTCGTCGGTCGACGTCTCGGCGCGTTGGGCGCCGCTGACATGAACCAGACTGCCGGGGAGGGGCGACGGGCGGGGCGGGGAGCCGGTGGGCTGTGGACAAGTGGGGCGTTGTGGACAAGTGGCCCGCGAAGTGGTGACGGTGGAGCGGAAATGTCGGTGGGTGGTGCTAGGCGGGCCGCCCGACGGACTAGGAACGTTCCGAGGAGGAGGACTCGTCGGAGTCAGCCGTCGGCGCGGGGCCGTTGGGAGCAGCTTCGGAGGACGACGTGGCGGGCTCGGCGGTCGCCACGGACGAGCGAGCAGCGGGACCGTCCGCGAGCTTGCGCAGCATCGCGTTGTAGGCCACCCGGTCGGCGTCGCCCTCGGCGTCGGCGCGGCGGTCGATGCGGCGGGCCTCTCGGTCGTCGGCGCGGGCCCACTGGACCAGCAGCGCGATCAGCACGATCACCAGCGGCAGCTCGCCGGCCGCCCACGCGATCCCGCCGCCGAGCTGCTGGTCGGCCAGCAGGTTGCTCGACCACGGCAGGCCGAGCCCCTGGTAGAACTGCTCGCCGATGACCGTGTCCATGCTCATGAGGATCACGCCGAAGAAGGCGTGGAACGGCAGCGAGGCGAAGACCATGCCGAGCCGGGCCAGGTGCGGCAGGCGTCGCGGCGTCGGGTCGATGCCGATCACCGGCCAGTAGAAGAGGTAACCCACGAGTAGGAAGTGGGCATTCATCAGAAGGTGCGCCCAGTGCTTCTCCAGGGCGACATCGAACAGGCCGGAGAAGTACAGCACGTAGAAGGATCCGACGAAGAGCACGAGCGCGACCACCGGATGGGTGAGCACTCGCGCCACCGGGGACCGCACGATCGCGAGCAGCCACTCGCGCGGACCGGGCGGCCCGTCCCGGCCGGCGACCGGCAGCGCGCGCAGCGCCAGCGTCACCGGCCCACCGAGCACCAGGAGAACCGGCGCCAGCATGGACAGCATCATGTGGGTTTCCATGTGGATGCTGAACATGCCGGGCGCGTACCGGCCGAAACCGGACGAGGTGGCGAGCAGGAGGGTCAGGCAGCCCAGCAGCCAGGCGACGGTGCGGCCGACCGGCCAGGCGTCGCCGCGGGCCCGCAGCCGCCGCGCGCCGAGTACGTAGAACACCGCGAGGACGATCGCCAACGTGCCGTAGATCAGGTCGAACCGCCACGACGTCAGCAGCCGCAGCAGCGTGGGCGCGCCTTCGAGCGTGTAGCCGAGCTGGATCTCGATGGAGTCGGGAATCTCGGCGGGGCCCGGCGGTGGGGTGCGGGCGAGCGCGGCGGCGATGCCGATCGTGAGGCACATGAGCAGTACCTCGACCGCCGCCAGCCGCACGAGCACGGCGCTGGTGCCGCCCTCGACGATGGCCCGCACGCTCTTCTGCCGCTGCAGGAAGCCGAAGACGCCGAGCACACCCAGCGCAGCGATCTTGGCCACCACGAGCAGCCCGTACGACGTCGTGAACAGCTCGTCGACGGGCAGCCGCACCCAGGCGTTGATCACACCGGAGGAGGCCATCACGAGCCAGCAGACCAGTGCGGTCGCGGAAAACCGGGTGGCGGCCAGCCGCAGCCCCGCCCCGCTCGTGAACCGCCGGGCGAACACCAGCAGGGCCAGCAGGCCACCGACCCACAACGACGCGGCGACCAGGTGGAACAGGAGGCTGTTGGTGGCCAGGTCGTGCTGGCCGCCTGCCGACGAGTGCCCGGTCACGGCCGGCGGCATGATGCCGAAGAGGGCCAGGGCGAACAGCGTGGCCGTCGTCCCCCACGACAGCGCGAACCGGCAGCCGACCGCGACCACCAGCGCGACCACCGAGGTCAGCAGCCACGCCTTGGGCTGCTCGAGCTCGCGCAGCAGGGTCAGGAGCAGGTCGGAGCTGATCAGCTCCGAGACCGGCTTGTTGATCGCGTCCGCCTCGTAGAACGCCACCGCGACCAGGGCGGACAGGCACCAGAGCACTGCCGACCACGAGGCCGTGCGCAGCGCCGCGTACCCGCCGACGTCGAGGACGCCCGACTTCTGCGGCGCCACCATGAACGCGGCGAAGAGGAGCGAGCCGAGCGTCAGCACGCTGCCGATCTCGGCGAGCACGCGCACGACGGTCAGGCCGTATAAGTTGACCAGCCCGAAGTCGCCGGCGGTCAGCGAGAGCAGCGCGACCGCGGTCAGCACCGCGAGCAGCACCCCGACGACGATCAGCGGCAGGACGCCTGCGGTCGCGCCGGTCTTGGCGGCAGGGGTCGCCGGCTTCGGCGCGCTGTCGACGGACACGGTCCGAGCGTAGTCACCGCCGATTCAGGGCCGGTACCCGCGCGGGTTCGTCGTTCTCCTCCCGGCGCCGAGCCGCGGCGGCACCGAGCGCGGCCGGGACGATCAGCATCGCGACGACGCCGGCGAACCCGATGGCCACCTCGAGGTTGGTGACCTGGGCGATCCCGCCCAGCATGGGCGGGCCGATCAGGAAGCCGCTGTAGGCGATCGTGGTGACGAAGCCGATCTCGCGCTCGCCGCCCGTCCCGTCCTCGCGGCGGCCGACCGCGCCGGCCATGTTGAGCGCCACCGGGAAGGCGAAGGCCAGCCCGGCGCCGGCGAGACCGAAGCCGACGAACGCGAGAGGTGGGTTCGGCACCATGGCCGTGACCAGCAGCCCGACGCCCGCGACGAGTGCGCCGCCGATCAGCATCCGGTCCGCGCCGAGGCGGCGTTCCACCTGCTCGCCGAAGAGCCGGACGAGACCCATCGCCACACAGAAGACCGAGAAGGTGACCGCGGCGGCCGCCTCGTCCATCCCCCGCTCGCGGACCGCGAACAGCGCCGACCAGTCGCCGCTGCCGCCCTCGACGATCGCCGAGCACAGCGCGATCGCGCCGAGCATCCAGAGCACCGGCCGGCGCAGCATGCGGCGGTCCGTCGACCGATGCGCCTCGGGATCGGTGACCGGCTCCTCGCGCGGCACCCAGCGGATGACCGCGAGCGTCGCCACCAGCGAGAACGACGCCGTGGCGACGAAGTGGGCGAACAGCCCGACATCGTGCCCGGCGGCGAACGCCGCACCCACGGAGCCGGCGAGCGCGCCGAAGCTGAAGCCGGCGTGGAAGACCGGCATGATCGGCCGCTCGGTGCGGCGCACGACGGTCACCGCCGCGATGTTCATGGCGACGTCGAGCGTGCCGACACTCGCGCCGAGCAGGATCAGCGCCAGCCCGAGCTGGACCGAGGAGCCAACGGTGGCGACCACCGGCAGGATCACGGCGGTGGCCAGCGAAGACGTGAGTACCAGCGCGCGGGCACCGAACCGGGCGCACCAGCGGCCGGCCAGCGAGGCGGCCACGATCATGCCGACGCTGGCGCCGAGCAACGCGAGCCCGAGCTCACCCGGGCCGGCGTGGATCTGGTCCGCGACGGTCGGCATCCGCGGCGCCCAGGCACCGATCACCAAGCCGTTCAGCGCGAACACGATGAACACCGACAACCGTCCGGCGAGCACCCCGGCCTCCTCCCGTCGCCCTCGGCTTCGAGGGTAACTGAAGCGCTTCAGTGATCGCCACGGATATTTCGGGCAGGCACGAATTAGGCTTGACCGGTGAGTCCGGACCGGGTACGCCGACCCACCCTCGACACGATCGCCCGCGAGGTCGGGGTCTCCAGGGCGACCGTGTCGAACGCGTACAACCGGCCGGACCAGCTGTCCGCGCAGCTGCGCGAGCGGATCATCAAGACCGCCAAGGAGCTCGGCTACGCCGGCCCGGACCCGGTGGCCCGGTCGCTGGCCACGCAGCGCGCGGGCTCGGTGGCGATCATGCTGTGCGACGTGCTGTCCTCGGCGTTCTCGGACCCGGCGCTGTGCATCATGCTCGACAGCCTGGCGTCCACAGTGGACAGCCCGGACCGGGGACTGCTGCTGCTCCCGGGCGTGGCCGACGGCGGGCCGCGGGCGCAGAACGTGATGCGCGCGCAGACCGACGTGGTGGTGGCCTACTCGCTGCCCGACAACGCGGCGGCGCTGGCGGCGGTGCGGGAGCGGAACCTGCCGCTGGTGGTCGTGGACCAGCCGGAGGTGGCCGGGGCGGCCGCGGTGCGGGTCGACGACTTCGGCGGCGCGCTGCTCGCGGCCAGGCACGTGGCGTCGCTGGGCCACCACCGCGTGGCGATCCTGGGCCTCTCCCTGAGCGCTGACGGCCACCGCGGGCCGAGCAGCGCGCAGCGAATCGCCGAAGGGCACTTCCGGGTGACCCTCGACAGGATCGCCGGTTACCTGAAAGGGCTGGCTGAACAGGGTATTGTCGCCGATGAGGTGCCGCTCTGGGAGGCGCCGGGGAGTGTCCGGGAGTTGGGCAGGGAGGGCGCCAGGTGGCTGTTGGGGCTACGGCCGAGGCCGACCGCGGTCCTCTGCATGTCCGACGAGCTCGCCCTGGGTGCGCTGCGGGCGGCCGAGGAGCTGGGGCTGTCCGTGCCCGGGGAGGTGTCGATCGTGGGATTCGATGACACTCCCGCCGCGAGCTGGGCGGACCCGCCGCTGACCACGGTGCGCCAGGACCTCGTCGAGAAGGGCAGACAGGCCGGCGAGCTGGCGCTGCGACTGCTCGACGGTGCGAGACCGGGCAGACCGGTCACTATCGGGGTGGATCTGCAGGTCCGAGGCTCGACGGGCCCCGCCGGGACCTGAGCCGGACCAAAATCACACCCCGATCTGAGCCGATTCGGAAACGACCGAGCGGTCCCGAACGATCAGACCCTAGGGCAGCACCCTGCCGATTCGGGCGGGCGCGGCCCGCCATGCCCTCGTAGCTCAGCGGACAGAGCAGGAGCCTTCTAAGCTCTGGGTCGCAGGTTCGAGTCCTGCCGGGGGCGCGTTGTGGCTGGTCAGGTCATGATCAAGTCTTGTCGCCTTGATCAACCTGACCTTTACCTGACCTTTTCGGTTCGATCTCGGGCATCGCTTCGGTGCTGCCCTCCCCTGCCACGTGCCGGTCCATGTACTCGTCTTGCGTGGTCGAGATCCGGTCGTGGCCGAGGTAGTCGGCGATCTGGCGGGCGGTCCAACCGGCCTCGTCGAGTCGGGTCGAGACGAAGTGCCGGAAGGCGTGCGGGTGCAGGCCGGCCCACTCCGTCTCGGCGACCACGTTGCGAAGTTGCTTGCGCAGGTTGTCCGGGTCGCGCAGGGTGTCGGCCGACGACGGGAACACCCAGTCGCACGTCCGCTCGGCATACCGACCCTTGACGATCTCCATCACCCACGACGCCGGGCGAATGGTGCGCATGCCTGCCTCAGACTTCGTGTGCGGCTGCACGATCAGGCCCACGCCCTTGACGCGGATGACCGTGCCCTCGATCGACATCGTGCCGGCCTCGAATTCGAGCTTCGACCAGTCCAGCGCGAGCAGCTCGCCGATGCGGCAGCCGACGCCGGTCAGCACGTCCACCACGTCGACGAGGTCGTTGCGCGCCGCGCTCGTGGACCCGGCCATGTGAGCCCGCAGCTTGGACACGCTGTCCACGGTAAGGACGATCTTGCGATCGGCACGTCGCTCGGACTTGCGCTTGCGCGGGGCCGGCGTCAGCTCGCGGACCGGGTTGTCGTCGAGCGCGTCGAGCCGGACGGCGAGCGAGCACATCCCGGCTAGCACGATCCGCGCGTGGCGAGCCCGGCCGATGCCGTTCGCGTCTCGGATCGCGCGGATGATCCGGTCGGCCGTCGACACCTTCCGGAAGTCTGCAACCCGTAGCGCGGCCGCGGCCGGCTCCAGCAGGTTGTGCCAGACCTCGGTGTAGGTCTCCTTCGTTCGGGTGGCCTTGCCGGATTCGGCGAGGTCGCGAAGCCACAGCTCGGCCACCTTGGCGAACCGCGAATCCGGCGTGATCTCGCCGTCGGTGACTGGCTTGCCACGGTCCCGCAGAGCGGCGCGCAGATTGTCGGCCGCCTTGTTCGCTGTGGCGCCGACGCGGCCGACGCGTCGGGTGACGCCGTCGAAGTCGCGGTATTTGGCTTCGGCCTTGCAGGTGTTCGGTCCGATCCGGTAGGTGTTGATCTTGCCCCACGTGCCGATCGGCAGCGGTGGACGTGGCATCAGGCGACCTCCGCGGGCAGGCTCTCGAACCAGCGCTCGACGTCGGCCGGGCGGTACTTGACGTACTTGCCGACCCGGCGCCCCGGTGGGCCGTACTTGCGAGTGCGCCACTGGTAGAGGGTCTGTTCGGGCACGCCGAGGTACTCGGCGACTTCCTTGACGCCCCACAGCCTGTTCGTGGTCATGGTTGGTCCTGTTCTCGTCGGTGCCTGGTGAGGCGTGCTTGTCTGGTGCGGTCGGCGATGGCCGCCGCCAGCTCGCGTTCGGCGTCGTCGGCGTAGCCGGTGCCGGTGAACTCCCAGTCGTTGATCACGGTGATGTCGGCGAGCTCGTCGGTCGGGATGCCGAGCGCGGTCAGCCGTTCGGCGAGCCGGTGCGCCTGGCGGTCGCCGCGGAGGGTCTTGAAGGTGGTCGAGTAGGCGCGGGACTTGGTGAGGAAGTGGCCGCGGAAGCCGAGCATGTGCGCCCAGCGCCGCAGGTTCAGCGGCTCGTACTGGTCGAGCTCGCCGAGATCCCAGGCGGTCTGGATCATCCGTCGGTGGTGGTCGGACAGGCGCAGGTGATCGATGTCGAGCTGTGAGCGAATCGGCCGGTCGGCCGCCTCGGTCTTGCCGGTGCCCTTGGTGGCGTACTTCGCGATGTAGCCGGCCAGCCGCTGCTCGCTGATCCGCCCGTCGTCGTCCTCCAGCTCGTACTCGCGGGTGATCGGTCGGATGTCCACCTGCCCGCCCCAGCCCAACCGCAGCGGTTCGCCGTCTGGCCGGACCGTCTTCACCACGACGGTGGCCGCCGCCAGGCGGACGCATTCCGCGAGCAGCTCGGGCGTTGCCCATGCGGGCGGTGGATCGGTCGCGCCTTCCGGTCCGTCGAGGCGGACGACGGCGTGGAAGTGGACGAGCCCGCGGCGCTGGTACTCGGCCACCTTGCCGTAGGACAGCCGGGCGACCCGTCCGAAGCCGCGGATCGGGATGCCGGCCTGCTTGGCGAGCTCGCGACGCAGCCGGGTGATGAACCGGTGCCACAGCACGCCCGTGTGGGCCTGCCACAGCACCGCGCCGACGTAGTCGTAGCCGGCCGGGTCCAACGGCGTCCCGATCCGCGGGTCGTGCTCGTGGTGCCGCTCGCCACACGGACAGCGCCGCTGCCGGCCGGCCGCGCTGAAGGCTCGGTTGTGCACAGCACCGAACGAGGGTGGGGTGAGCGTGACGAAGGCGCGCGGGCGGTCGGTGACCGACTCCGGTACGCCCTTGGAACCGCCGGACAAGCCGGCGCGGATCAGGTGGAAGGCGTCGGCGGCGTAGCGGTCCGAGCAGGTCGGGCAGACCGTGCTACGACGGTTTCCGCACGGAACCCATGCGGTCCCGCCGTACTCGTCGACGACCTTGCCGGTCAACGCGTGCACGAGCGTCGAGCCGCCAACGAGCCTGATCGGTTTGGCGCACCCGCCGATCGCTTCGACGCGAGCACGCCAGTCCTGGTAGTCGCCGGCGCGGAGTCGGGCGGCCATCCGATCGTCCAGTGTGTACAAACGGCATCACATCCTTTGGTAGAACTACTGATCAGTGACGAGCACGCGCCGCGCGAGGTCGGCAGGGACGCGCGCAACTCGCTGGATGTCCTCGACGGAGGGTTCGCGCCCCTCTGCCCTGGCCGTGGAGATCGCGGCCTCGATCCGGGCGGTGATGTCCGCCGGCAGCTTGACCCGCACAGTGCTCACTGGATCCGCGAGCGAGGGTGACGGTTCGTCCGGTGTGGACGGCTCGGGCATACGTCGCATGAGGAGCTTGACGACTGCGAGGAAGCCGAGCGCCGGCATCGCGGCAACGAGCCAGCCGGCCGGCGACCGTTCCGCCTCGGCGACCTGAGCGGTCATCTGTACGAGGACACCGAAGACGAGCACGACCATCGGGAACCGGTAGGGCCGGCCGGCGGCGCGATCGTGGTGGATCTCGATCCCCGCGACGATCGCGATGCCCTCGATGACCACGGCGGTCGCCCATGCGAGCCAACCGGTCTGCCCGTGGTTCGCGGCCCAGTCGTGGGTGTGAGTGAAGCCGGCCGCCGCGCCGATCCCGCCGAGCACGGTCGCGACGCCGATCCGGATGACGTTGTCGAGCCGAGCGCGCATCATCGCTCCCCCGTCAGCCCGTGACGCGGACCGCGGCGACGGCCTCAGCGCCGGTCAGGTCCAGCTCGGCGGCCCAGCCCTGAACGTGTGGCCAGTGGCGGTGCGCCGGTCTCGTCGCGCCGGCCGTGACGAACTCGGCGAGGACGAGCGCGGTGGTCGCCTGATTGCGGCTCACGGTTCGCCCCGGCAGCCAGGAGACCCGCCATCGCCCGTACGGCTCCCGTTCGTCGACGGCGCGTGCGGTGTGACCGCTCGTGGTCGTCATGACGGTCCCGCTGCCGCTGACCGTCATCGCGTTGGGGTGGCTCACCAGAACCACCACCAGCGGCCCCGCGCGTCGAACGCCCACTCCCGGAGCAGGCCACGGATCGTCAGTAGTTCGAGCACCACTGCGGCCACCACCGTGAGGACGAACGGCCGTGAGCCGACACCCCACACCATGGCCGCGACGCCGATGAGCACGGCCAGGACGAACGTCACCTTCAACCAGGTCCGCAGGCACCATCCCGTCGTCTCCCACATAGCGCGTCACCGGACACGAGCGTCACCTGACTACAACATGAAATTGGCCTGCACCACCAAGCAACCACTCTGAAACCGCTGGTCAGCCCTGTTCCCATCCTTAGGTACTCCCGCCGGGGGCGCGTACTGCATCCGTACGGGAGCGCCTGCGGCCTGCGCGGGCGTTCTCGTTTCTGCCGCCGCGCTCGTCCGGGCCGGCCCTGCCTTCGGCAACGGCAAGCTCACCCGAAGTTCTGGACCAGCCAACAAGGCCGAGTCCGTGCTGTCCGACGTCATCGGGCGTATTTCTCCTGACGTGGCCAACAGGATCATGATCGGATCGGTTCGCTGCGGTCGGGCGCTGCCGGGCGGTCGTCGGCGAGGGTTGATGTCGAAGGAGGCCTCATGATCTCGGCACTCAACCGGCTTGTCGATCTTGTCGAGGAACGTCTGAGCGACGAGTTCGACGTCAAGGAGCTGGCCGGCTCGCTCGGCACGACCGAGTACCACCTGCGGCGGATGTTCTCGTCCTTGGCGGGCATGCCGCTGTCGGAGTACGTGCGCCGGCGCCGCATGACCGTTGCGGCCGCGGACGTGGTTCGGGGTGCGGACGACCTGCTGAGCATCGCCGTCCGGTACGGGTATGGCTCGACCGAGGCGTTCGGGCGTGCGTTCCGCGCCGTCCACGGCACCGGGCCCAGCGACGTGCGCCGCGACGGAGGTCCCCTTCGCACACAACCACAGCTCAGGTTCCGCCTGACCGTCGAAGGGAGCATCCCCATGGACACCCGCATCGCCGAGCGCGCCGCGTTCAAGCTCGTTGGGCACGCGGCCCGGGTGCCGCTGATCCACGAGGGCGTCAACCCGCACATCCAGCAGCACATCACGGCACTGCCCAGCGAAGAACACCAACGCCTCAAGAGCCTCGGCGACACCGAGCCGGCCGGCCTGCTCTCGGTCTGCGACGACCTCGACCCCGATCACACCGAGGGCTGTGAGCTGACCTACCTGCACGGGGTCGCCATCGCCGAGAGCACGCCAGTGCCCGACGACCTCGACGCCATCGAGGTCCCGGCGGGCACCTGGGCGGTCTTCCGCACCAGCGGGCCTCATCCGCAGGCGCTGCAGACGGCCTGGGCCGCGACCGCTACGGAATGGTTCCCCGCCAACCCTTGGCGGCTGCGACCCGGTCCGGAGATCGTCGCGGTGCTCGAGCGGGCCGACGACTTCAGCACCGCTACCTGCGAGCTGTGGGTGCCCGTCGAACCGTCCTGACGCCTCACTCGCCGAGCAGGCGAACCCCGATCGCGCGAAGCATGGGCTCGGTGAGGCCGGTGCCACGCAGGTACTCCCGGACGTCGAGGCCATCGAGCGCGGTGCCGACCGCCTGTGTGGCGGTGGTGCCGTGGCGGTGCAGGATCGCGTCGACTCGGCCGTTCTGGTCACCTAGATCGAGATCGCGCCAGGCGGGGGCGAGGCGCGACGCACTCAGGGCGTAGTCGGCCGCGATCTCCTCGACGGGGACGTCCACGAGCGCGAGCAGCAGCGCCACGATCAGGCCGGTCCGATCACGTCCACCGCCACAGTGGATCAGAACGCCGCCGGTCGGAGCTTCGGCGACGGCGGTGAACACCCGCGCGATCCGGGAGGGGAAGCGGTCCAGGAACGCCCGGTAGTACAGCGGCGTGCAGTCCAGGCCGCTCCCCCAGCGCTGCCAGAACTCCGTGTCCTCGTGGTCGTCCAACGGCACCCGCACCGTCGTCGGCCCGGGCGGTTGGGACTCCGCCGCCTGGTCGGTGTGGTCACGAAGGTCGACGACCGTCCTGATGCCGTAGGCACACAAGGCGGCCCAACCGGCGTCGGTCAGTCCGTTCGGCTCGTCGCCGCGCACCACGGCCCGCCAGGCGGTTCGACGGCCGTCCCTCGTGGGCAGCCCGCCGAGGTCGCGCACGTTGTAGGAGCCCTGCCAGTCCAGATGCCTGTTGGTACCCACCTTGACGGGACGTCGCGAGGGGCAGGTGGTTGCGTTCGGCCGACTAGGCTGGGCATCCGCGGGCGAGAGAGGTGATGGTGCGCAGACCTACGGCGGACGAGCTGGCCGCCGCTCGGGAGGAGGTCCTTCCCGACGTCGTCGCGGCTGGGCTGGACGTCTTGTTCTGCGGCATCAATCCCGGGCTCTACTCCGCCGCCACCGGGTACCACTTCGCTCGGCCCGGGAACCGGTTCTGGCCTGCCCTGCATCGCGCCGGCTTCACCGATCGGCAGCTGCGGCCGGACGAGCAGGACGACCTGCTCGCGTTCGGGCTCGGCGTCACCAACATCGTCCGGCGGGCCACCGCTCGGGCCGACGAGCTGACCGGCGACGAGCTGCGGGACGGGGCTCTCCAGCTGACGAACCTGGTGCGGGGGCTCGAGCCGCGAGTGCTGGCGGTCGTGGGGATCACCGCCTACCGGACGGCGTTCGGGCGGCCCGACGCGGTCATCGGGGCGCAGGACGACCGGATCGGGAGTACTCGGGTGTGGGTGCTGCCCAACCCGAGCGGACTCAACGCCCACTACCAGCTGCCGGCCCTCGTCGACGAGTTCCGCGCGCTGCGGGACGCCCTCGCCGGATGACCTTGCTCGCGATGCTGCTCGCGCTCGGGGCGAGCCTCGGCTGGGGCGCCGGCGACTTCCTTGCGGGCCTCAAGAGCCGCTCGATCGCGCTGCTCGGTGTCCTGCTCGTCGCGCAGTCGACCTCGCTGGCGATGCTCGCCGTGGCCACGCTCGTGGGCGGAGCCGGACCGCCGGCCGCGGAGTTCCTCCTGGCCGCGGTGGCCGCGGGGATCGCGGAGCTGGCGGGGGCCGCGGCGCTCTACCGCGGGCTCGCGGTCGGGCGGATGAGCCTCGTCGCGCCGATCTCGGCCGCCGCGCCCGCGGTGCCGGTCGTCGCGGGGTTGCTGCTCGGCGAGGTGCCGGGACCGGCGCAGAGCGCGGGGCTGCTGCTCGTCGTCGTCGGGGTCACGCTCGCCTCGCGTGCCACCGACGGCGCCGGCCGTGTGGGGCCGAGCATCGGCTACGGAATCCTGTCCGCGATCGGGTTCGGCGCGTTCTACGTCGCCATGGACGTGGCCAGCGAGGGCGATCTGGTCTGGGCCCTGTTCGGCGCCCGGGCGGCGGCGGTGGCCGTCGTCGTGGTCGGCGTCCTGCTCGTCCGGCCGCGCCCGCGACCCGGTCGGGCCGACCTGCCCCTGCTGATGTCCATCGGCCTGCTCACCACGGCGGCCGACACGATGTACGCGGTCGCCACGACGATCGGCCTGCTCGGAGTGGTCGCCGTGCTGGCCGCGCTGCACTCCGTGGTGACGATGGGGTTCGCCCGCGTCGTGCTGCACGAGCGCCTCGCCGGCTGGCAACGCATCGGGATCGCGGCATGCCTGTGCGGAGTCGGCGTGCTGGCCGCGGCCTGAGCGCGCATATCCTTCGACTGTGAGCGGCATCGACGCGATCGGCGGCACGCCCGTCGTGCGCCTACGGACCCTGGCCGGCGACGACTCCGCGGAGGTGTGGGTCAAGCTGGAGAGCGCGAACCCGACCGGCTCGTACAAGGACCGGATGGCGCTCGCCATGATCGAGGAGGCCGAGCGGGACGGTCGGCTCGCGCCGGGGCAGCCGGTCGTCGAGTACACCGGCGGCAGCACCGGCTCCTCGCTCGCGTTCGTCTGCGCGGTCAAGGGCCACCCGCTGCGGATCGTCTCCTCGGACGCGTTCGCGCAGGAGAAGATCCGCACGATGCGTGCCTTCGGGGCGGACGTCGAGCTGATCCACAGCCCGGGCGGGATCACGCCCGACCTAATCCCGTCGATGATCCGGCGGGCCGGCGAGATCGCCGCGGAGACCGGCGCGTTCCAGACCGACCAGTTCAACAACACCGACATGGTGGCCGGCTACCGCCGCCTCGGCGAGGAGCTGCTGGAGCAGCTGCCCGGCTCGCCCACGATCGCGGCGTACTGCGGCTACATCGGCACCGCGGGCTGCTTCCTCGGCGTGACCCGAGCCCTCGCCGAGAAGCTGCCCGACCTCCACCGGGTCGCGCTCGAGCCGGCCGAGTCGCCGGTGCTGTCCGGCGGGTCGCCCGGCACGCACCACGTCGAGGGCGGCGGCGTCGGCTACTGGCCACCGCAGCTGCGCGCCGACGACTTCGACGAGGTCATGGCCATCCCGGAGGCCGACGGGTTCGCCATGGCCCGGCGGGCCGCCCGGACCGAGGGCGTCTTCTCCGGCCCGTCGACGGGCGTGAACCTGGTCGCGGCGCTGCGGGTAGCCGCGCGGCTCGGGCCCGGCCACCGGGTGGTGACGGTCCAGGTGGACAGCGGCCTGAAATACCTGAGCGGGGACCTTTACGAGCAGCCGTGAAATGTCGGTGGGTCGTGGTGAGGTATCCGCATGGCCACCGCCGATGACGTCCGCCGGATCGCCCGCAGCCTGCCGCGCACGGTCGAGCGGCTCGTGCAGGACCGGGTGAAGTTCAACGTGGGCCGGATCGTCTACCTCGCCCTGTCCCGCGACGAGCAGACGCTTGGCTTCGCCTTCCCGAAGGAGGAGCGGGCCGCCCTCGTGGCGGCCGAGCCCGACAAGTTCTCCTTACCGTCCAAGGGCGACATGCGCTACCACTGGGTGCGGCTGCGCCTCGACGCCGTCGACGTGGACGAGTTACACGAGCTGATCGTCGACGGCTGGCGGATGGTCGTGCCGAAGACGGTGGCCGCCGCCTACGACGAGCAGGAGCACTACTCCGGCTCGTAGGCCAGGTTCGGGCGCAGCCAGTGCTCGACCTCGTCGACGGCCATGCCGCGCCGGTCGGCGTAGTCCGTGACCTGGTCCCGGTTGATCCGGCCGACCGTGAAGTACCGCGACTCCGGGTGCGCGAAGATCAGCCCGCTGACACTTGCCGCCGGGGTCATCGCGAACGACTCGGTCAGGGCCATGCCCGCACGGGACGCGTCGAGCAGGTCGAACAGCTCCCGCTTCTCGCTGTGGTCCGGGCTCGCCGGGTAGCCGAACGCCGGCCGGATGCCCCGGAAGCGCTCAGCGTGCAGGTCCGCGAGCGCCGGCTGGGCCTCGGGCTCGAACCACTCGCGTCGGGCCTGCAGGTGGACGTGCTCGGCGAACGCCTCGGCGAGCCGGTCGGCCAGTGCCTTGACCATGATCGACCGGTAGTCGTCGTTGTCGGCCTCGTACCGTGCGGCCAGCTCCTCCGCGCCGTGGATCGCCACCGCGAACCCGCCGAGGTGGTCGCCGGCGGGTGCCACGTAGTCGGCGAGCGACCGGTTCGGTCGGCCCTCCGGCTTCGTGGTCTGCTGACGCAGCATCGGCAGCGCCACCTCGCGGCCGTCCTGGACCACGACGACGTCGTCGCCGACCGCGTGCGCGGGCCAGAAGCCGTACCGGCCGCTCGCCCGGAAGTGGCCGGCCGCGATGATCTCGTCCAGCAGCTCGTTGCCCTCTTCGAAGAGCTCTCGCGCGGCCGGGTTGGTGTCCAGGATCGCCGGGTACTTGCCCTTGAGCTCCCAGGCGATGAAGAAGAACTGCCAGTCGATCAGCTCGCGCAGCGTCGTGAGCTCCGGCTCGACCGCGTGCACGCCGGTGAACGCCGGCACCGGCAGCTCGTCGAACTCCACCTGCTCCCGGTTCGCCCGCGCGTCGGCGAGCGTGAGCAGCGGCTTCGCGTGCCGGTGCTCGTGCTGGTCGCGCAGCCGCGCCTGCTCGACCCGGTTCGCCGCGTCCAGTGTCTTCGCGCGGTCGTCGTTGAGCAGGTCGGAGACGACGCCGACGACCCGGGACGCGTCGAGCACGTGCACGGTCGTGGACGTGTAGGCCGGCGCGATCCGCACGGCCGTGTGCTGGCGGGAGGTCGTGGCACCGCCGATCAGCAGCGGCAGCTCCAGCCCGCGCCGCTGCATCTCGCCGGCGACGCCGACCATCTCGTCCAGCGACGGGGTGATCAGCCCGGACAGTCCGACCGCGTCCGCGCCCTCGGCGATCGCCGTGTCGAGGATCTTCGCGGCCGGCACCATCACGCCGAGGTCGACCACCTCGTAGTTGTTGCAGCCCAACACGACGCCGACGATGTTCTTGCCGATGTCGTGCACGTCGCCCTTCACGGTGGCCAGCACGATCTTGCCCTGGCCGCGGTCGGTGGTCAGCTCGCCGGCGAGGCGCGCCCGCTCCTTCTCCTCCTCCATGTACGGCTCGAGGTAGGCGACCGAGCGCTTCATCACCCGCGCGCTCTTCACGACCTGTGGCAGGAACATCTTGCCGGCGCCGAACAGGTCGCCGACGATCTTCATGCCGTCCATCAACGGCCCCTCGATCACGTCGAGCGGGCGGGTGGCCTGCTGGCGGGCCTCCTCGGTGTCGTCCTCGATGAAGTCGACGATGCCGTGCAGGAGCGCGTGCGCGAGCCGCTCGTTGACCGAGGCCTCGCGCCAGGACAGGTCGACGGCACGCTTGGTGCCGCTCCCTCGCACGTTCTCCGCGAACGACACCAGCCGGTCGGTGGCGTCCTCGCGCCTGTCGAACAGCACGTCCTCGACGAGCTCGAGCAGGTCGGCCGGGATGTCCTCGTACACCGCGAGCTGGCCGGCGTTGACGATGCCCATGTCCAGCCCCGCACGAACGGCGTGCAGCAGGAACGACGAGTGCATGGCCTCGCGCACGATGTCGTTGCCGCGGAAGGCGAACGACAGGTTCGAGATGCCGCCGCTGGTGCGCGCGCCCGGGCAGCGCTCCTTGATCCGCGGCAGCGCGTCGATGAACGCCTTCGCGTAGCCGTTGTGCTCGGCGATGCCGGTCGCGACGGCGAGCACGTTCGGGTCGAAGACGATGTCCTCGGGCGCGAAGTCGGCCTGCTGGGTGAGCAGGTCGTAGGCGCGGGCACAGATCTCGACCTTGCGGTCCGCGGTGTCGGCCTGGCCCTGCTCGTCGAAGGCCATCACGACCGCGCCGGCACCGTAGGAACGGATCTTGCGGGCGTGCTCCAGGAAGGGCTCCTCGCCCTCCTTGAGGCTGATCGAGTTGACGACTCCCTTGCCCTGCACGCACTTCAGCCCGGCCTCCAGGACAGTCCACTTGGAACTGTCCACTATGATAGGAATGCGGGCGACCTCGGGCTCGGTGGCGATCAGGTTCAGGAACGTGGTCATCGCCTGCTCGCTGTCGAGCAGGTCGGCGTCCATGTTGACGTCCAGCAGGTTGGCGCCGCCGCGGACCTGCTCGAGCGCGACGTCGACGGCGGCCTGGTGGTCGTCGGACTCGATGAGCCGGCGGAACCGCTTGGAGCCGGTGACGTTGGTGCGCTCGCCGATCATGACGAAGCCGGTGTCGGCGCCGATCTCGAACGGCTCGAGGCCGGAGAAGCGCGTGGTCGTCTCGATCGCGGGCACCTTGCGCGGGGTCATGCCCTTGACCGCTGCGGCGATCTTCGCGATGTGCGCCGGCGTGGTGCCGCAGCAGCCGCCGACGATGTTGACCATGCCCTCGTCGGCGAACTCGCCGAGCAGCCGGCCCGTCTCCTCGGGTGTCTGGTCGTAGCCGCCGAACGCGTTGGGCAGCCCGGCGTTGGGGTGCGAGGCGGTGTAGCTCGCGGCGAGCCGGGAGAGCTCCTCGACGTGCGGGCGCATCTCGGTCGCGCCGAGCGCGCAGTTCACGCCGACGACCATCGGGTCGGCGTGCTCGATCGAGCTCCAGAACGCCTCGACGGTCTGGCCCGACAGCGTCCGGCCGGACAGGTCCACGATGGTCACCGAGACCCACAGCGGCAGGTGCGGGGCGACCGCGCGCGCGGCGGCGATCGCGGCCTTCGCGTTGAGCGTGTCGAAGATCGTCTCGACCATCAGCAGGTCCACGCCGCCCTCGGCCAGCCCGGCGATCTGCTCGGCGTAGGAGTCGTAGACCTGGTCGAACGAGACCGCGCGGTAGGCGGGGTCCTCGACGCGCGGGGACAGCGAGAGGGTCACGTTGAGCGGGCCGATCGAGCCCGCGACGAACCGGTCGCCGGCCTCGTCGGCGGCCTCGCGGGCGAGCTGCGCGCCACGCACGTTCATCTCGCGGGCCAGCGACTCCAGCCCGTAGTCGGCCTGGCCGATGCTGGTCGCGGTGAACGTGTTGGTCGTGGTGATGTCCGCGCCCGCACGCAGGTACTGGCGGTGCACGTCGAGCACGACGTCCGGACGGGTCAGGTTGAGCAGGTCGGGGTCACCGGTGACGTCCTTGGGGTGGTCGTCGCCGACCCGGTCGCCGCGGTAGTCGGCGGGCTCCAGACCCGCACCCTGCAGCATCGTTCCCCAGGCGCCGTCGAGCACCGCGATCCGCTGGTCGAGTAGCTGTCGCAGAGCCTTGGTCGCGCCGATGTCGGACTTGCTCAACAGTGCACCTCCCATTGGTCTGGGAGGCGCCCTTGAACTCGGTCCCAGGGCCGAGCGTGGCGGACATCAGTCCGTTGCAGCGCCTCTCGACCCTGCACACAAAGTTACCGTTCGACCGTAGAGGATGCCAGGAGGGCCCGTGGAACGCCGCTGAATTCCCCCGGCCGGGGCGCCGGGATCTCACTGCGTGGGAGCGGTCAGCGCGGCGACCGCCCCGGTCAGACTGCTGAACCGCTCGGTGCCCGAGAGCCGGCGACGAGGCCAGCCGGGCCCCGCGGTGACCCGGCGCAGCGGGAACACGCCGAGCGCGCGGACGGCCTCGGGCCGGGCGGTCGCCGGGCTCTGCGCCCAGAGCACGACGGCGTCGGGCCGGGCCGCGGCGACGGCGTGGACCAACGTCGGTGTCGGGACGGCGGCGCCCAGCATGCGCACCGTCTGCCGGCGTTCGGCGAGCGCGGCGGCCAGGGCCTCCAGTGGCAGCGTGTGCTGCTCGGCCTCCGTGCAGGCGAGCAGCGTGCGCGGGCCGTCCGCCGCCGGCCGGTCCACGCGGTGCAGCGCCGCGGCGATCGCCCAGGACAGCACGTGCTCGCGGTCGACGCAGTCCGAGTCGGCCCGCTGGTCGGCGTCGATCGCGAGCATGGCCGGCCGGCACAGCCGCTCCCAGACCTCGACGACCCCGCGCGCGGCCAGCGAGTGCTCGATCGTGGCGAGGCAGCGGGAGTTGTCCAGGTCGCGGGCGGCGGCGAGCACCTCGTCGAGCGCCTCTTCGAGCGGCCGCGGGACCGGCGTGCTGATCGTGCCGGCGGCCTCGGAGGGCAGCATTCCCGCGGAGATCAGGTCGCGCATGTGCCGCAGGCGCTCGACGTCCTCGGCGGTGTAGCGCCGGTAGCTGCCCGGGCGGGACGCCTGCGGGCCCACGCCGTAGCGGCGGTGCCAGGACCGCAGTGTCGACTCGGCGATCCGCAGGTGCCGTGCCACCTGCCCCGCCGTCCACGCCGACCGGCCGGCCGGTCCGTCGCCGTCCACTACCGACATCCTCACACCTCACCAACGACCGTGCGGGTCGGAAGTCTCGACGAGCGGCGGCTGAGAGGATCACGCCATGTCCACCGAACGGATCGACCCACCCGTGACCGGCGGGGAACGCGAGACGCTGCGCGGGTTCCTCGACTACCACCGCGCGACGCTCTCCTGGAAGTGCGACGGCCTGTCCGACGAGGAGCTGCGCCGCCGCTCGATGCCGCCGTCGACGCTGTCGCTGCTGGGTCTGGTGCGCCACCTGGCCGAGGTCGAGCGCACCTGGTTCCGCAAGGTCATGGCCGGCGAGGACATCCCGAACGTGTGGTCCGCCGACAACGACTACCAGGTGGCCTACGACCCGACGGGCTCGACGCGCGCGGAGGCGTTCGCGGCGTGGCAGGCCGAGGTAGAGCACGCGCGGCGCATCGAGCGGGAGGCGGAGTCCCTCGACGTGACGGCGCCCAACAAGCGGCACGGCGGGGTGGTCTCGCTGCGGTGGGTGCTGCTGCACCTGATCCACGAGTACGCCCGGCACAACGGGCACGCCGACCTCCTCCGCGAGGGCGTCGACGGCACGGTCGGCGCGTAGCGAGGCACCAGCCGTGCTCTACGGGCACGGATCGCGGTACTCGATGCCCGGGAAGTAGCGGTTCCAGCGGTCGCGGTCCATCGGGCCCACGCCGGTGCAGATGCTGGCCGTCAGGCGGGTGAAGTCGGTCTCCCACAACAGGAGTCGCTGGCCCGTGCCTACCGTGGCGACCGTGTGGCCGTCCGGGGCGAACGACGCGCGGTGCGGCACCTCCAGGTCCGCGCGCAGCCGGCCGACCAGGCGCGGCGGCTGGGTCAGGTCCCACAACGCCGTCGTCTGGTCCGCGCTCGCCGTCGCCAGCGTGCTGCCGTCCGGGCTGAACGACACCGACGTCACCGACTTCTCGTGACCGCCCAGCGTGACGACGTGCCGCGGCCGGCGCCGGTCGGAGATGTCGTAGAGCACCGTGGTGTTCTCCGGGCCCGCGGTCGCGATGAGCCGCGTGCCGAGGCTGAACGCGATCCAGGAACCGTTGAGCGCGTAGGTCACCGAGCCCGTCTTCACGATGCCGAGCAGCGCCGGGGTGGTCGGGTCGACCACGTCCCACAGCAGGATCCGGCCGGCGTCCTCCGCCGTCGCCAGCGTGGTGCCGTCAGGGCTGAACGCGACCGCGCGCACGCCGCCCCCGGTCGACGGGACGTGCCCCAGCACGCCGGTGCGCTCACCGATCCGCCACAGGCTCGCGCCGCCCTTGCTGCTGGCGACGGCGATCAGCCGGCCGCGCGGGTGGACCGCCAGCTGCGAGCACGACGGCTCGCACACGCCGGCCGGCGCCACGAACGACGCCAGCGGCGTCCGGACCGGCAGTGCGGTCAGGTCCCACGCCTGGACCCGCCGCTCGTCAGTCACCGTGGCCAGGGTGCGGCCGTCCGGGGCGAACGCCATCGCGTCGGCCTTCGGCCCCTCGTCGGTGTCGGTGGGCGGCGTCAGCGGGTACCCGTCGCCGGACTGCTCGGGCGACGTCACGTCGCCGACGGACACCGACGTCTCGCCGACGTGGACGCCCCAGATCCGCCCGCCCGGCTCGAAGCCGGCCAGCTCGACCTGGCGCTCGCCGGTCGCGGCGACGATGCGCAGCAGGCTGTCCTTGTTCTCCGGGGTCGGCGCCAGCCGGTACGCGGCGAGGCCCAGCTGCTCGGCGAGCGCCGGGTCGGTGCGGATGAGCAGCGTCGCCTGCGTGATCACCCGCTGCGCGGCGGCCGCGTTGCGCTGCTCGGTCGCGTCGTGCTGGGCGAGGACGGCGGAGACCGTGGTGACCGACGCGAGCACGACCAGCACCACGAGCACCGCGACCAGCCGCCGCTGACGCCGTCCGCGCAGCTGTTCGGCCCGGCGCTCGGCCGCCAGCGCGGCGCTGCTCGCGTGCAGGAACTCCCGCTCCAGCGGGGAAAGAGCCGACCCAGCCCCGTCCTGCAGCCCGGCCGCCCACTCCTGCGCGCGGTCGAGCCGGGCACCCCGGTACAGCGCGCCCGAATCGCGGTGCAGCGACTTCCACGCGAGCGCGGCGTCGGTCAGCTGGCGGTGGGTGCGCAGCCCGTCGCGGTCCTCGGTGAGCCAGCCCGACAGCCGCGGCCAGTGCCGGATCAGCGCCTCGTGGGCCAGCTCGACGTCGTCCCGGTCGACCGTGACGAGCCGGGACGCCGCGAGCCGGTCGAGCAGCTCCGGGGCACCGGGCAGGTCGGCGAGCTCCTCGCGGCTCACCCGCCGCTTGGTCGCCACGACGCCCGGCTCCGTCGCGTCGCCGAGCGCGCACAGCCGCAGGAAGAGCTGCTTCGCGACGGCCCGGCCGGCGGGGTCCAGCCCGGCGACGACGTCCTCGGCGGTGCGGGTGAGCGCGTGGCGCAGCCCGCCGGCGGACTCGTAGCCGCCGAGCGTGAGCGTCGTGCCGCGCCGGCGCCGCCACGTCTCCAGCAGTACGTGCGACAGCAGCGGCAGCGAGCCCGGCTCGGTCGCCCCGGTCGCGATCAGCCGGGCCACGAGCGCGGTCTCCACGCGCAGGCCCACCTGCTCGGCCGGCTTCACGATCACGTCGCGCAGCTCTTCCTCGTCGAGCGGGCCGACCAGCACCTGCGAGTCGCGCAGCGCGGCGACGAGCTCGGGGTGGCGCGCGCAGTGCCCGTAGAAGTCCGCGCGCACGCCGAGCACGACCCGGGTCCGGCTCGTCTCCGCCCGCGCCGCGGTGACCAGCGCGTCGATCAGCCAGGCCCGCTCATCGGCGTCCGCGCAAAGGGTGAAGACCTCCTCGAACTGGTCGACGACGAGCACGAGGTCGCCGTCGCCCATCGCCTGGCGGACGCGCAGGTGCAGGTTCGCCGGGTCGGCCGCGAGCTCGGCGCGCAGCGCGGCGGCGGACTCGCCGAGGTGGCCGGCGATCCGCACCGCGCACTCCTCCATCGGGTGCGCGCCGGGCGTGAACACCACGACCGGGTCCGGCTCCAGCCGCGCGACGAGGCCGGCCCGCAGGACCGAGGACTTGCCGTACCCGGACGGGCCGAAGACACCGAGGAACCGGCCGGCGCGCACCCGCTCGACGAGCTCGTCGACGAGGCGGTCGCGGCCGAAGAACCGCCCCGCGTCGGCGGTCTGGAACGCGGCGAGCCCGACGTAGGGCGCGCCGGCTGAGTCCGCGAGGGGCTCGGCCTCTTCGCCGGCCAGCTCGGCCGCGGTCTCCCGCCACCGCGCCAGCCAGCCAGCCGGGTCCCCGCCGCACGCCGTGACGTAGGCCAGGGTGACCGCGAGTGTGGGCAGCTTGCGTCCGCCGGCCGCCTCGGACAACGCCGCGGCGGAGTAGTGCGCGCGGGTGGCGAGCTCGCGATAGGTGGGACCGCCGGCATGCTCCCGCAGCCGCCGGAGATCACCGGCGAAACGCACCAGCACATCGGCGCCAGGCCCGAGCGGCCTCTCCCCACGAGGCACCGCGCCACCTCCTCAGGGGCAGGTGAGGCCGTGAGGCCTGTTCGAAACAGGTCGCCATCGAGGAATGAGGCCGACGGTGCGGAGTGTTTCGAACAGGCCTCATTGTTCACAACCCGTTGTTCAGCGTCCAGCGTCGGACACTGAACAACCGCCGTGCCCTAAACCTGCTGGCAGCAGGAAGGAGCACCGCCATGACCGCCAACTGCGTGACCGACAGCAACTGACCGCGTGCCAACGAAACCGCGGCGAACGACGACGAAGGGGCGGGCCCGTCCGGGCCCGCCCCTTCGTGTCGTACGGCTAGCTCGTCAGGCGCGGCCGCGGCGACGCACGACGAACAGCATCACGCCACCGCCGACCAGCAGCAGCGCGCCGATGCCCAGCGGGATCGCGATGCTGGCGCCGGTCTCGGCCAGCGGCGGGGCCGCACCCTGGGGCGCGGGCGCCTCAGTGGTCGTGGTGGTCGGCGGAGCCGGCGGGGCCTCCGAGGACGGCGGCGGCGGCGGGGTCTCGGACGACGGCGGCGGGGTCACGCAGGCCTCGGCGGTCGCGGTCATGACCTTGGTGAAGCCCTGCTCGCCGCTCGGGTCGTCGTGCGCCTTCACGTCGACGGTGAACGTGTGCTCGACCGTCGCGTCCAGGCCCTCGAACTTCTGGTCGAAGTCGGACTGGAAGACGGTCTTCTCGAGGAGGACCTCCTCGCCGTCCATGACAGTCACGGAGTTCTCGCCGTTGCCGTTGTACTGCTTGAGGTGAACCTCGAGGACGGTGCCCGCGTCGGTGCACTCAGCTTTGATCTCCGGCTTGTGGGCGCTGGCCGTACCGGCCATGCCCACTAGCGCCGCGGCGGCGACGACGCCGACGCCCAGCGTCGTGAGGGCGGCGCCGAACCGGCGGCGCGCGGTCGAGGTGTGTGCCATGTATGCCTCCGGCTAAAAGCAGGGTGGGGGACCAAGATCTGTTGACCGCCCGGCGACGATCAACAGCCACGATGAGGTGACAGGTTATCCACCCTCCGCAGGCGAGTTTCACCGGGATACCCCCTACGGCGTGTCGTCCGGATAAAACGGACTAACCCACTCGTGTGTCCACGCTGCTTTCTGTAGTCCTTTGAACACGAAAAGGGCCGGTCACGACCCGCGCCGGGGGTGAGCGCAAGATCGTGACCGGCCCCAGGGCCGGCTCCGCTACTTGGTCGGCGCCTGGCCCTCGTGGATGTTCGTGATGACCGGCTGCTGGTGCCGGTCGGTCGGCTGCGTGTGGCGCCCGGTCTCGGTCGAGTCGCCCGCCTGCGCGCCCTTGCCCGAAATCACCGGCAGCGCCACGGTTTCCTGGTCCGACCGGTGCTCCTCGTCCTTGCGGATCCGGTCCGCCAGCTCGTCGCGCTCCTTGGCGGCGACCTTGGCCTCACGACGGGCCTCGCGGTACCGAGTCCGCTGCTCACGGCCGCGCCGCCCGGCGGACACGACCAGCCAAAGGCCCAGCAAGAACGCCAGGGCGACGACGATCCCGGCCACGAACGCCTGCATCAACGTGACGTCGGTGAGGTCGCGACCGAACGCGGACACGGTCTCGGCCGCGCCCCCGCTGTTGTACGCGATCAGCACCGCGGCCGCGGCGCCACTCACCACCACCAGCAGCAAGCCGAGAATCAGCATGCTTCCTGCACCTCCAAGTTCGGCACTCCTGGTGCGGGACTACCCATATCGCCGTTGCGCCAATCCTCGGGTTCCGGTTCGCGTACCGGGCGCGCTCCAGTCGCATTCCCACGAGCAACCGTTTCCCCGAATTGCGCCGCTCGGCCCAACCCTGCCGTCTTTGCGGCGCAGCAACGGTTCCGGCGCTCGCCGCGAAGATAACAGAACGCTGGTCTCTTGTTAGTTCAACACTGTTCTGTTAATGTCGCGGCCATGGTCGAAGTGCGACTCAACGTCAACGGAACCGCCACCGCGGTCGAGCTCGAACCCCGGGTCAGCCTGCTCGACGCGTTGCGCGAGCGCCTCGAGTTGACCGGCACCAAGAAGGGCTGCAACCAGGGCGCGTGCGGCGCGTGCACGGTCCTCGTCGACGGGCGGCGGATCGTGTCCTGCCTCGCGCTCGCGGTGCAGTACGACGACCGGGAGATCACCACGATCGAAGGCGTCGACCACCCGCTGCAGGGCGCGTTCGTGAAGCACGACGGCTTCCAGTGCGGCTACTGCACGTCCGGTCAGATCTGCTCGGCGATCGGCATGCTCGCCGAGCACAAGGAGGGCACGGCGAGCGCGGTCACCGAGCACGTCGAGGAGACGCCGGAGCTGACCGAGGACGAGATCCGCGAGCGGATGAGCGGCAACATCTGCCGCTGCGGCGCCTACAACGGGATCGTCGGCGCCATCGAGGAGGTCGCGCACGGCGCGGCCCGCGAGATCGAGGAGCCGGTGCGGTGAAGGACTTCGGATACGTGGCCGCGACCGACGTGGCCACGGCGGTGCGGGAGATCCGGCCCGGCGCGAAGTTCCTCGGCGGCGGCACGAACCTCGTCGATCTGATGCGCGAGGGCATCGAGGCGCCGGACACGGTGATCGACATCAGCCGGCTGCCGCTGACCGGGATCGAGGAGCTGCCCGACGGCGGCCTGCGGGTCGGCGCGCTGGTGCGCAACAGCGACCTCGCCGCCCACCCGACGATCCGCGCCCGCTACCCGATGCTCGCCCAGGCCGTCCTGCTGGGCGCCTCCGGCCAGCTGCGCAACATGGCCACCGTCGGCGGCAACATCCTCCAGCGCACCCGCTGCCTGTACTTCTACGACGGCACCCAGCCGTGCAACAAGCGCGAGCCGGGCAGCGGCTGCGCGGCGATCGGCGGCTTCAACCGGATGCACGCGATCCTCGGCGCGAGCGAGAGCTGCATCGCCACCCACCCGTCGGACATGTGCGTCGCGCTCGCGGCGCTCGACGCCACGGTCGAGGTGGAGAGTGTGCGCGGCACCCGGCGGATCCCGCTGCGCGACGTCCACGCGGTACCCGCGGACACGCCGCATGTGGAGACGGCCCTCGAGCCGGACGAGCTGATCACCGCCGTCGAGATCCCGGCCGTGCCGGTGGCGGCGAACTCGCGCTACCGCAAGGTGCGCGACCGCGCCTCGTACGCGTTCGCCCTGGTCTCGGTGGCCGCCGCGCTCGACGTGCGGGACGGCCAGGTGGCCGCGGTCCGCCTCGCGCTCGGCGGCGTCGCGGCCCGGCCGTGGCGGGCGGTCGAGGCCGAGCGGGTGCTGACCGGTGCTGCGGCGACCGAGGCCGAGTTCCGCCGGGCGGCCGACGCGGAGCTCGCCGCGGCGAGGCCGCAGAGCGAGAACGGCTTCAAGATCGAGCTGGCGAGGCGAACGATCACGGCGACGCTCCTGCGTCTCACCACCGAAGGGAGCCCGGCATGACCGACGTCCTCCACCGGCGGACCGGCGGCGTGCTCGGCCGCCCGCTCGACCGGGTCGACGGCACGGCCAAGACGTCCGGCGCCGCCCGCTACTCGTCCGAGTACTCCTACCCGAACATCGCGCACGCCGCGCTCGTGTGCTCGACCGTCGCCCGCGGCCGCATCGTCGCCGTCGACACGGCCGAGGCGGAGGCGCTGCCGGGCGTGCTCGCCGTGCTCACCCACCACAACTCGCCTTCGCTGAAGCCGCCGCAGAAGCCGACCCCGCTGAACCTGGCGACGCTCGCGGCCGGCACGACGGTGAACTACCTCAACACCGACGAGGTGCACTGGAACGGCCAGCCGGTCGCGGTCGCCGTGGCCGAGACCTTGGACGCCGCGCTCGCCGCGGCCGAGCTGGTTCGGATCCGCTACGAGGAGCTGCCGTCCACTGTGGACTTCGCGGCGGCGGCGCCGGACTCGCACCCGCAGCGGCGCAACGCGATGCTGATGCCGGGCGGCGGCAGCAAGGGCGACGCGGAGAAGGCACTGGCGGCCGCGCCGGTGTCGGTGGACCTGCGGTTCACCACGCCGATGCACAGCCACAACGCGCTCGAGCCGCACGCCACCACCGCGGCCTGGCAGGGCGACGAGCTGACCGTCCACGACGGGACTCAGAACATCGACTGGACGCGCCGGCACCTGGCGCACCGGTTCGGCGTGCCCGTCGACAAGGTGCGGGTGATCTCCACCTACGTCGGCGGCGGATTCGGCGGCAAGGGCGTCGTCTGGGCGGGCACGATCCTGGCCGCGCTGGCGGCCCGCGCGACCGGCCGGCCGGTGCGGCTGATGCTGATCCGCGAGGCGGTGTACCGCACGGTCGGCGGCCGCACGCCCTCGATCCAGCGGGTGGCGCTGGGCGCCGACGCGGATGGCCGGCTGACGTCGCTGATCCACAAGAGCGTGGCGCAGCTGGGCCACATCGGCGGGCACCCCGAGCAGATCGTGTCCCAGTCGCGGCACCTATACGCGGCCGAGAACATGCTGGTCGAGCAGCGCCAGGTGGACCTGGACGCGCTGTCCAACTCGTCGATGCGCGCGCCGGGCGAGTCGATCGGGTCCTACGCGATCGAGGCGGCCATGGACGAGCTGGCCTACCGGCTGGGCGTCGACCCGCTCGAGCTGCGCAGGCGCAACGAGCCGGAGCGCAACCCGCTGGACGGCAAGGAGTTCTCGCACCGCCGGCTGCTGGAGCTGTACGCGCTGGGCGCGGAGCGGTTCGGCTGGGCGGAGCGCACGCCGGAGCCGGGTTCGATGCGCGACGGCCGGTGGCTGGTGGGCATGGGCATGGCCACGGCGTACCACCCCGCGTGGCAGCTGCCGGCGAACGTGACGGTTCGGCTGTCCGCGGACGGCTCGGTGCTCGTCCGGTGCGCGTTCCACGAGATCGGCGTCGGCGCGGCGACCGCGCAGGCGCAGGTGACCGCGCACGCGCTCGGCGTGCCGGTGTCCGCGGTCCGGGTCGAGCACGGCGACAGCGACCTGCCGGTGGGGCCGGGCGCGGGCGGCTCGGCGCAGACCGCCAGCGTGGCGGGGAGCCTGCTGGAGGCGTGCGCGAAGGTGCGGCGTGCGGTGCACGAGCTGGCGGCCTCGGACTCGCCGCTGCACGGCCGCTCGCTCGCGGACCTCGAGGCGCGGGACGGCGGCCTGTTCGTGGGCGAGGCGGGCGAGACCTACGCGGCGATCCTCGCCCGGGCCGGGCGCTCGCATGTGGACGGTGTGGTCGGCTCGGAGTCGAAGCTGGGTCAGCTGGCCGAGCAGGCGCGGTTCATGACCAAGTTCATCAAGGACGGCCGACGCTGGGTGAAGGCCGCGGCGGGCGCGCAGTTCTGCGAGGTGCGGGTCGACCCGGACACCGGCGAGACGCGGGTGTCGCGGTGGGTCGGGACGTTCGACATCGGCACGGTGGTGAACCGGAAGACGGCGACGAGCCAGCTGCGCGGCGGGATCGTGATGGGCATCGGGCTCGCGCTGGGCGAGGAGACGCTGGTGGACCGCGCGACGGGCCGGATCATGAACGCGAACCTCGCGGAGTACCACGTCCCCGTGCACGCGGACGTGCCGCGCATGGAGGTGCTCTGCCTGGACGATCCGGACCCGACGATGCCGCTGGGCGTGCTGGGCGCCGGCGAGGTGGGCATCACGGGCGTGGCCGGCGCGATCGCCAACGCGGTCTTCCACGCGACCGGCCGGCGGATCTACGACCTGCCGATCACCCTCGACAAGCTTCTGTGAGCGAGAGCGACGGAGCGTTCGCCGCTCTGGACTGACGCTCGCGCGCAGGCGCGCCAGCGCCGAGCACGGAGGAGGGAAGACGGCGAGTAGCGAAGGAGCGAAGCCAACCATGAACACCGTGAGCGGGAGCGACGGAGCGTTCTGCGAGGACAACTCCCGACCTCGCCGGCGACAGCAGCGCCAGTGGTCGCGTTCGGAGCAGGCTCGTCGCGAGTTGTCCTCGGCCCTGGACTGACGCTCGCGCGCAGGCGCG
>NZ_JBOHGA010000009.1:0-58906 GCF_050699915.1 Actinophytocola sp. | reverse complement strand
CCGCGCACCGGCGCGGTCCGGCTCGCCGCCGACCTGGTCGGGTTGCGGCCGGTGCGCGACCAGCTCGGGCTGGCCCGGGTGCGGCGGTGCTACACCGGCGGGGCGCCGCTGTCGCCGGACGTGTTCCGGTTCTTCCACGCCATCGGGGTCAACCTCAAGCAGATCTACGGCCAGACCGAGATCTGCGGCATCGCGGTGGCGCACCGCGACGGCGCGGTGCGGTTCCACACCGTGGGCGTGCCGATCCCCGGCACCGAGCTGCGCGTCGCCGACGACGGCGAGATCCTGCTGCGCTCGGCGAGCGTGTTCCGCCGGTACCTGCACGATCCGCAGGCCACCGCGCGGGCCAGGACCGCCGACGGCTGGGTGCACACCGGCGACGCCGGGTACCTCGACGACGGGGAGCTGGTCGTCATCGACCGGCAGTCCGATGTGCTGTCGCTACCCGACGGCAGCCGGTTCTCCTCCGCGTTCATCGAGAACAAGCTCAAGTTCTCCCCGTACGTGGAAGAGGCGGTCAGCTTCCACGGTACGGCCGGCATCACCGCCATTTTCTGCATCGACCCGCGGGTGGCCGGCGCGTGGGCCGAGCGGTCCAGGGTCGGCTACACGACCTACACCGACCTGGCCGGCAAGCCCGAGGTGGCCGACCTGCTCGCCGAGGAGGTGGCCCAGGCCAACGCCGACCTTCCCGAGCCGATCCGTGTACGCCGATTCGTTTTGCTCCACAAGCAACTCGACCCGGACGACGACGAGATCACCCGAACCCGCAAGGTCCGCCGCAACGTGGTCAGCAGCCGGTACGCCGACATCATCGCCGCGTTGGACCGGGGCGACGAGTCGGTGGACGTGCACACCAGCGTCACCTACCAGGACGGAACCCGGGCCGAGCGGACCATCACGCTCGCAATCCGGGAGCCGGTCAGCCAGCAGGCGCTGGCGCAGCGTCCCCGCCGCCCGGTCTGGAGTGGACGCACATGACCGACTTCATCCAGTTGACCGTCTACGGCCTGGCCAACGGCGCGGTACTGGCGCTGGCCGCGCTCGGCTTCGTGCTCATCTACAAGGCGACCAGGGTCATCAACTTCGCCCAAGGCGAGCTGCTGCTGATTGGCGCATACCTGTTCTACACGGCGTTCGTCCTGCTTCGCCTGCCGCTGGCGGTCGCGGTCGTCGCCAGCGTCGTCGTTGCCGCGGTGCTCGGCGTGGCGGTCGAGCGGCTGGTGCTGCGGCCGCTGATCGGCGAGGACCCGATCGCGGTCATCATGGTGACGATCGGGCTGGCCGCGATCCTCAAAGCCGGCGTGCAGATGTTCTACGGCACCACACCGCGAGAGATGCCCAAGGTGCTGCCCACCGGATCGGTGGACATCGCCGGGGCCCCGGTGCCGCTGGACCGGCTCACCGCGGTTGCCGTCGCGGCCGTCGCGCTGGGCGCGTTCAGCGCTTTCTTCCGCTGGTCACGGCACGGCATCGCGATGCGGGCGGTCGCCGACGACCAGCAGGCCGCGCTGGTCCAGGGGATTTCGGTACGGCGGATCTTCGCGCTGGCCTGGGCGCTGGCGGCGATCAGCGCGCTGCTCGGCGGGGCGCTACTCGCCGACATCGCCGAGGTGAGCCAGAACCTGGCCAACTTCGGGCTGATCGTGTTCCCGGTGGTCATCCTGGGCGGGCTCGACTCGGTACCCGGCACGATCGTCGGCGGCGCGGTGATCGGCCTGCTCAGCCAGTACGCGGAGGGCCTCTCGCCGGGCGCCTCGCAGGTCGCCCCGTATGTGGCGCTGGTGTTGATCCTGCTCGTGCGCCCGTACGGGTTGTTCGGACAGGTCCGGATCGAGCGGGTGTGACATGGCTGCCACCGCGACCGGCGTCTACCACGGCTCCTACGCCTCCGAGCTGCGGCTGCGGCACACCGGTGCCGAGCGGTTCCGGCTGCTGCTGATCGCCCTCGCGCTGCTCGCGCTGCCGTGGACGGTCGACACCTACTGGCTGGGCATCGTCAACACCATCGCCATCGCCGTGATCGGCGCGGTGGGGTTGAACATCCTGGTCGGCTTCACCGGACAGATATCCCTTGGGCAGGGCGGCTTCCTGGCAGTCGGGGCGTTCACCTCGGCGCTGCTGGTCCAGCGCGGCGGCCTGCCACTGCCGCTGGCGATGATCGCGGCGGTATTGGTTACCGCGGGCGTCGGGGCGTTCTTCGGCCTGCCCGCGCTGCGGCTCAAGGGCCTGTACCTGGCCATCGCGACGATCGCCAGCCAGGAGATCATCATCTTCGTTGTCCGCCGCTGGACCTGGCTCACCGACGGCCAGGGTTTCCTCGACGTGGACCGGCTCACCCTGTTCGGCCTCCGAGTGCCGCGGACCAGCTTCGAGTTCGTCTGGTACTGGATCCTCGCCGGCCTCGCCGTGCTGGCGGTGCTCAGCGCCCGCAACCTGTTCCGCACCGCGCTCGGCCGATCCTTCATGGCGGTTCGTGACCAGGACATCGCCGCCTCGGCGATCGGCGTCAACCTGACCCGTACGAAACTGTTCGCCTTCGCGGTCTCCTCCGGGTACGTGGGGCTGGCCGGAGCGCTGATCGCGCACTACACCGAGACGGTCACTTGGGAGCGGTTCACCATCGACGTCTCGATCCAATACCTGGCGATGATCATCGTCGGCGGGCTCGGCAGCATCGCCGGCGCGGTGTACGGCGCGGCGTTCATCATGCTGCTGCCGCCGCTGCTCGCCGAGCTGGCCGGCAGCGTACGCGGCTGGGCGCCGTTCCTGGCCGACCAGCTGCCCGCCTTCCAGGCCGCCACCTTCGGACTGGTCATCGTGCTGTTCCTGCTTTTCGAACCGCGCGGGCTGGACCGCATCTGGCGCCGCGCCAAGGACTACTTCCGTTACTGGCCTTTCCGGTACTAGGAGGACAAGCCCATGAAACGACTCAGTTACGCAACCGCCGCCGCTGCCGCGCTCGCGCTGGTCGCCGGCTGCGGTGGACCTGGTGGGGACGCCGGTGCCGGCGAGGAAGGCCAGGAGATCGTCATCGGGGTGCTCGCCGACCTCACCGGTGCCACCGCCGACGTCGGCAAGCCGTACAACGAGGGGATGTTGGCCTACGTCGACAAGATCAATGCCGCGGGCGGTGTCAAGGGCAGCACGATCAAGGCGTTGAGCGAGGACTACGCCTACAAGGTGCCCACCGCCGAGGAGAAGTACAAGGGGTTCGTCTCCGAGCAGGCGGTCGCCATCCAGGGCTGGGGCACCGGAGACTCGGAGGCGTTGCGGACCAAGGTGAAGGACGACGAGCTGCCGTTCATGTCCGCCTCCTACGCCGAGGCGCTCACCGATCCCAACCAGTCGCCGTACAACTTCGTGGTGGCGCCGACGTACTCCGACCAGATGCGGGTGGCGTTGGACTACATCGCGGCGGAGGATCCGGCGGCCCAGGTCGCGGTGTTCCACCACGACTCCCCGTTCGGCACCGCGCCGCTCGCCGACGGCGAGAAATGGCTCGAGGACAAGGGCTACCGGCTCGGCTACCAGGCCTACCCGATGAAGACCGGCGCCACCGACCAGATCGGCTTGCTCCAGCAGGCCAAAGCGCAGGGCGCCAAGTACATCGTGATCCAGAACGTGTCGAGCCCGGCCGCGGTGGTCGCCCGGGACCTCGCCGCGCAGCGGCTGGACATGCGGATCATCTGCCTGAACTGGTGCTCCGACGAGCTGTTCGCCAAGACCGCCGCGGGCGCGGCCGAGGGCCACCTGATGGTGCAACCGTTCGCCCCGCCGAGCGCCGCCAAGCCCGGCCACCAGGAGATCCGGCAGTACTGCGAGAGCAAGGACATCGACCTCGACGCCAAGGGTCTGCACTTCGTGCAGGGCTGGTACACGATGGAGGTGATGGTCAAGGGCATCGAGAAGGTGCTCAACGACGGCGACGAGCTGACCGGCCCCAACCTGCGTGCCGCCCTGGAGACAATGCCCGCGGTGGACACCGGCGAAGTCACCGGCCCGATCAAGTTCTCCGCCGAAAGCCACCGGGGCAGCACCGCCTCCGGCATCTACCAGGTCACCGGCGGCAAGCTCACCGAGGTCTCCGCCGAGGTGGTACCCAAGACGTGAGCCGGACACCTGATGCGGCCGCCCGCGCCGGCTCCGGCCGGGCGGCCAACGCCGACGGTTCGGCCACCCGGACACCCGCCGCGCTGACCGTGGAGAACCTGGAGGTCATCTACGACCAGGTGATCCTGGTGCTGCGCGGACTGTCGCTGGAGGTACCAGCCGGCCAGATCGTCGCGCTGCTCGGCTCGAACGGCGCCGGCAAGTCCACGACACTCAAGGCCATCGCCGGGCTACTGCCGACCGAACACGGTGACGTCACCGACGGCACGGTCCGGTTCGACAGCCTGGACATCACCGGGATGGACGCGGCAGCGCGGGTACGCCGCGGCATCGCCATGGTGATGGAGGGCCGGCGGGTGTTCGAGCACCTCACCGTGCACGAGAACCTCGTGGCCGGCGGGTACACCCGCGGCGCCAAGGCCGACTACGCGCGGGTGTACGAGTTCCTACCCGGCCTCGCGGCGCTGCGGTCCCGGGTCGCCGGCTACCTGTCCGGCGGCGAGCAGCAGATGCTGGCGATCGGCCGGGCCCTGATGTCCGACCCGCGCCTGCTGCTGCTCGACGAGCCGTCGCTCGGGCTGGCGCCCCGCCTGGTGGACGAGGTGTTCCGGGTGATCCAGCGACTGAACCAAGAGCTCGGCCTCACCGCGCTCCTGGTCGAGCAGAACGCCCGGCAGGCGCTCGCCGTGGCGGACCGCGGCTACATCATGGAGTCCGGCCGGATCATGCTCGACGGCCCCGCCGCGGAACTCGCCGACAACCCCGACGTCAAGGAGTTCTACCTGGGCCTCGGCGATGCCGGCGCGCGCCGACGGTACCGCGACGTCAAACACTACAAGCGCCGCAAGCGCTGGCTGTAAGGAGGATGGCGTGCTCGCCTACCGAATCTCGCAGTACGTTCACGGTCTGGATGCCGCGGTCGCCGCCACGGTGAACGAAGCCGTCGCCCTGGTGCCGGCCTTCGCCGACCGCCTCGCCGCCGCCGACATCAACGGGGTACGCGAGGTCGCCGACCTCGACCCCCTGCCGGTGCTGGGCAAGGACGAGCTGATTCAGGCACAGCAAGCGGCTCCGCCGTTCGGTGGCGCGGTAGCCCCGAACGCGCGGTTGCGCAAGGTGTTCGCATCACCGGGGCCGCTGTTCGAGCCGCAGCTCGCCGGAACCGATCCCTGGCACTGGGCCGAAGCGCTGCGCGCCGCCGGGTTCGGCGCGCACGACGTGGTGCTCAATTGCTTCGGCTACCACCTCTCACCGGCCGGTGCCATGTTCGAGGAAGGCGCGCTCGCGCTCGGCGCCACGGTCATCCCGGCCGGCGTGGGCAACCAGGAACTGCAGATCCAGACCGCGGTGCGGGTCGGCGCGTCCGCGTACACCGGGCTGCCCTCCTACCTCAAGGCGCTGCTGGAGAAGGCGGTGGCTGCCGGTGAGCCGCTGGCGATCCGGCGGGCACTGGTCACCGCCGAGCCGCTGCCAGACTCGCTACGCGACTGGCTGGCCTCCTATGTGGACACCGTGCACCAGGCGTACGGGACCGCGGAGACGGGGCTGCTCGGATACGAGACCGCGCCGAACTCCGGACTTGCCCTACCCGACGGCGTACTCGTGCAAATCTGCGACCCGGCGACCGGTGCTCCGGTGGTCGATGACAGCGTCGGCCAAGTGGTGGTCACGCTGCTGCGCCCCGAGCAGCCACTGGTCAGGTTCGGAACCGGCGACCTGTCCGCCTGGCGTCTCGGCGCCGACTCCTCACTGCGCCTGGCCGGCGTACTCGGGCGCATCGGCGAAGCGGTCAAGGTACGCGGGATGTTCCTGCACCCGCGGCAGGCGGCGCAGGCGCTGGCCGCGGAGCCGGGCATCGCCGCGTACCGCTTCGTGATCGACCGCGTCGAGCACCGCGACACACTGCGCTGCGAACTGGTACCCGCGCCCGACGCCGACGCCGACCTGGCCGACCGGGTACGAGAGAAGATCCGGTCCCGGCTGCGGCTCGCAGCCGACGTCGTCTGCGTACCGGCACTCGATGACGGTCCGGTTCTCGACGACCGCCGGACCTGGTAGACCGCAAGCCGTGTCCGCCCGCGCTGTCATCCGGATCCGCCCAGGGAAGCGGTCCATTTCCGGTGGGAAGCCGACTGATGGGGTGGAGCGCGATGGCCGGCGTTCTGCAGTGCCTGGACGACGCTGCGCTTGAACAGGATGCCGATCGCGCGGCGCGACGGCCGCGGTCCACACCCGCCCGCATGACAGACCACACAGCGGCGGCAGCTCCATCCGCATCTCGGCTTCGGGGCGCCAGGCCTGCTCGTTGGCGCGCATGACGTCGCTGATGGCGAGGCCTTCCCGAGCGCACTGCGCGAGCAACTCGGCGGCCGAGCCGAAGGGTAGTACGTCCGGGTGCCGAGCACCGGCCGTCGTCGGCGGCCTCGGGTCCCGAACACCCACCGTCGAGATCGATCTGCCATGGCTACCGATCGGTGGCGTCGCCCTGGCCTGTCTGGCAATCGCGCTGCTCGCCAGCCTCGTCCCCGCCGCCCTCCTCCTCCGCCGACAACCGATCGAGCTCGCCGGCCTACGGGAATAGCCGAACGCTCTCGGTGACACCGACGACCGAAGCCTGAGGAAACCCTCAGCAGGGGCTGCCTATCCTCGGGCCTGCTGGGGCGGACGGACCGGTCGCGCTGCGGGCACACGTTCGTGATCGTCGAAACCACTTTCACCGTGAAAGGTTCCGTCGCGACATGATCGGCGTGATCGTCACCGTGATAATCGTCGTCGTCTTCCTCGCGCTGATCGCGCTCATGCACTGGTACGTCTGGAAACGGCTGGTCAAGGACGTCACCAAGCCGGGTCGTGCGCGGCGGGCCGGCGCCGTGGCGGTCGCGCTGCTCGCCGTGCTGATGGTCGCCGCGTTCGTCGGCGGGCGGCTGGCGTCGCCGGAGGTGGCGGGCTGGTTCAGCTGGCCCGGGTACATCTGGCTCGCGCTGGTTTTCTACCTGTTCCTGATCACAGCGGTGCTGGAGCTGCCCCGGCTGGCGCTGCGCGGCTGGGTGCGCCGACGCCCGCTCGAGGCGACCGCCACCACCGACACGGCACCGGCAACCTCCGAACCCTCGCCGGCCCCGGGGAAGCCCGAGGTGAACCAGAGCCGGCGGCTGTTCCTCGCCCGGACCACCGCGGTAGTGGCCGGGGCGGCGTCGGCGAGCCTGGTCGGCGTCGGCATGGTCAACGCCCTCGGGCCACCCGACCTGCTGAGGGTTCCGGTGCGGCTGCGCCGGCTCGACCCCAGCCTCACCGGCTTCCGGATCGCCACGGTCAGCGACATCCATCTGAACTCGCTGATCGGCCGCTCGCACACCGAGCGGATCGTGCGGATGATCAACGAAACCGACCCGGACGTGGTGGCGATCGTCGGCGACCTGGCCGACGGCACACCGGAGGATCTGCGTTCGGCCGTCGAGCCGCTGCGGGACCTCGCGCCCCGCGAGGGCAGCTTCTTCGTCACCGGCAACCACGAGTACTTCGAGGACGCCGACGCCTGGATCCGCGCACTCGACGGCCTGGGCATCCACACGCTGCGCAACGAGCGCACCGCGATCACCCGCGGCTCGGCGACGCTCGACCTGGCCGGGGTCACCGACGTCAACGGCAGCTCGGCCGGCGATGCCCCGGACTTCGACCGTGCCCTCGGCGGGCGGAATACCGACACCCTCGTCGTGCTGCTCGCCCATCAACCGGTCCAGGTCTCCGACGCCGCCGAGCGCGGCGTCGACCTCCAACTGTCCGGACACACCCACGGCGGTCAGATGTACCCGTTCCACCACATCGTGTCGATGGCCCAGCCGACACTGGCCGGTCTGTCTCAAGTAGACGACACCTGGCTGTACGTGACGCGCGGGGCCGGCTTCTGGGGGCCGCCCGTACGGGTCGGAGCCCCGCCCGACATCTCTGTGCTCGAGCTCCGGGCCGACTGAGATCTGCCTTCGGCAGATGGTCCCGGCTCGCCCGCTGCCGGAACGTGGACGTGTCCGGGAAGGCGAGTCGGGGAGTTGTGATGATCGGACGGCGATCGCCGATGATTCACGGCTTAACCTCGACGATTTTCAACCGGAGGCTAACAAGACGTTCGGGCCGTCTTGTGTGACGCAGAGCGCACACATGTGCATCAGTTCCCCGATTGGTTCGTGGCTCCGTGTGGATTCGCTACGCGCCTCCTCGTTCTGGCCCTGGCGACGCCGACGTTCGGATCGAGTGGGGACATCCAGAATGGACAAAGGAACTCCACTCGGACCGGGTGACCTCGCCACAGGACAGGCGGCACACTCCTTCTCTTCGTCAGGTATGACTCCGTGACGCCAAAAGTAGTATTTACGTCCTCGGTGCCAGTCGGCATCGAGTTCGGTACAGCGTCCACTCGTCCTCTTCCAGCACCAATCAGGAAACTCGACGTGAAAGGGTGGACGTAGCCTCGGGCTGCGCCGGAGTGCTCATCGACGACTTGGCAAAACGAGTCACGAGCTGGACCAGCCGGTCGACTGCCTGGCCAGCTGGATCCACGGTTCCCGTGTGGCCTGCGTTGGAATCAATGTACGCGGGGCTGCCGGAGTGTTACCGGTAGTGTGGAGAGTCGGTGTGTCACTGCTGGGGGTGCAACGAGCTGACGGCCTGGACGGCAGCGGCTACCTTCCCACGCGGCCCAAGCGGCCGCCGTAGCCCCGCTACGGCCGCGGCATGGCTGGTCAGCTGGCGCGGCCGGCGTCGGTCTTGTCGTAGAACTCCTTCAGTCGTTGCTTGATGGCTGGATTGGCCATCGTGGAGTAGCCCCAGAGGGCTTCGATGGCGAGTTGGTCATCCAGCGGGCGGCCGATGACGTCGAGGATGGTTTCTTTCGCGGACTCGACGGCGAACTGGTCGTTGCGGAGGATCTTGCTCACCACGTCCTCGGTGGCCGCCATGAGCTCGTCGTGCGGTACGACCTTGGACACCAAATTCGTGGCCAGTGCTCGCTGGGCGTCGATCGGCTCGCCGGTGAGCAGCATCTCCAGGGCGACGCCGACGCCGCATGAGTTCACCAGGCGCGGGATGCCGCCGTCGGCGTGGTGTAGGCCGCGACGTACCTCGAACGAGCCGAACTTCGCGCGGTCCGAGGCGACGCGGATGTCGCAGGCAAGTGCGACTTCGAACCCACCAGCCAGTGCCCAGCCGTTGATGGCGGCGACGATCGGCTTGTGGATGCGGTGCAGGCCGCGGGTGATCGCGCCGAAGCCGTCCTTGACCTTCTTGCGCGGGTGTAGCGCGTCCTCGTCGAGCCAGGGCGGGAGCAGTTCCTTGAGGTCGGCACCGGCGCAGAACGCGTGGTCGCCGGCGCCGGTCAGGATCGCGACCCGCAGCTTCGGGTCGTCTCGGAAATCCCGGAAGATCCGCCACATCTCGTTGTGTGCCTCGAGGTTGAGGGCGTTGCGGGCATCGGGCCGGTTGATAGTCACGTAGGCGACGTCGCCGCGCTTGTCGTAGAGCACCGAGGGCATGGTTTGCCTTTCGTCCGGGGATGCCAGTCGCCCGCGGGACGGCCGACATCGACGCTGTCGACGAGAAGATAACAGGATATCTGCATATTGAACAGTGTTATCTTCGGTTCATGACTCATACCGCACCACTGGCCGGAGTGACCGTGCTGAGCCTGGCCGAGCAGTACCCGGGGCCATATGCGACCTTGCTGCTGGCCGACCTCGGCGCCGACGTCGTGCTCGTCGAGCGGTGCGGCGCGGGGGATCCGTCGCGCCGGTTTCCCGGGTTCCACGAGGCGTTGAACCGCAACAAGCGCTCGGTGGCGGTAGACCTCAAGTCCGCGGCGGGGCGCGCCGTGTTCCTGCGGATGTGCGAGCGTGCCGACGTGGTGCTGGAGGGCTTCCGTCCCGGCGTCGTGGACCGGCTCGGCGTGGGCTACGACGCCGTGTGCGCGGTCAACCCGGACGTCGTCTACGTGTCGATCTCCGGCTTCGGTCAGCATGGCCCGTTGCGGAACAGGCCCGCACACGATGTGTCCTATCAGGCCATTGCCGGGATGCTGGCCGAGCGGCTGGATCGCACGGACCCGTGGCCGGCGCCGCGGATCGCCGTCGCCGACCTGTCGTCGGGCATGTTCGCCGTCATCGCGGCACTCAGCGGCCTTCTCGCCGGGTCGGGCGGATACTTCGACGTTTCGATGACCGACGGCCTGATGTCCTGGATGACGACCTACGCGTTCTGTGCCGCGAACGGGCTCGCGGAGCCGGGTCTGCCGCCGCGTGAACCCGGCTACGAGCTGTACCGCACTGCCGATGGCGGCGTGCTGAGCCTGAGCGTCGCACACGAGGACGACTTCTGGCGGGCGTTGTGCGGCGTGCTTGGACTCACCGAGCACGGCCCGCTTTCCGCGGCCGACCGGCGCGCGCGGTATCCCGAGTTGCGCGAACGGATCGCCAGCGTTGTGGCTACCCGTGGGCGTGCGGAGTGGGAACGGGAACTGGACGCCGCCGGGGTTCCGTTCAGCCCCGTGCTATCGGTGGCGGAGATGGTGGCGCATCCGCACATCCGGGCGCGCGAGTTGCTTGTGGACGTTCCGGCTACAGGCGGACGCCCAGCGCGGCGGCACATCCGGCAGCCATTGGCCATCCGCGGGCACGCGACAGCGATCGAGCGGCATGTGCCCGCGCTCGGGGAGCACACCCGCGAGGTGCTCGCGGCCGCGGGCTACCCGGAGGAGGAGATTCGGTCTCTGCTCGAGCAGGGTGTCGTCGGCGAACCGTAATCGCTACGCGGGTGGCAGCACCGACTTCTTGATCATGTCCAGCTGGGCGTCCATCAGGGCGTGCTGGTCCTCGCCGAGGACGGTGAGCCGTCCGGACTTGCTCATCAGCACGATGCCGAATATCGCGGCGCCCGCACCGACGGCGGCTCGGTGCGCCCGTTCGGTGTCGGTCACCCCGTCGGCGACGAACGCATGGGTCAACTCGTCGAACAGCACGTTGAGTTGTTGGTTCAGCTCCTGGTTGAGCTCATGGGTGAGGCCGACCGGCCGGACTCCGCCGCCGAAAAGGTAGAACGACAGGTCGAAGTCGTGTGGCCGGTCCACGTAGAACCGGAACATCCGGCTCAGTGCGGCGCTCGCTCGCTCTCCGGCGGGTGCCTCGGCGCGGGCGGCGCGGGACTCGGCGATCAACACGTCCAGCGAGTCGCGCAGGATGTCGGCGTAGATCTCTTCCTTGCTCGGGTAGTAGGTGTAGATCGCGCCAGTGGTGTATCCGGCTGCCTTGGCGATCTCCCGAACCGACGCGCCGGCGATGCCCACCCGAGCGAAGAGCGCCTTGGCGGCATCGCGGATGAGTTGCCGCTTGAGGTCGCCGACGGCCTTGGCGCGTTCGGCGGCGGCGTTCGATTCGGTTCCCATGTCTCGTGTCTAGCAGATCGCGTCGTTGTACGGGTGGGGTGACCGGTCAGTCGTACGGGCCGCCGGCCACGTACAGCACCTGGCCAGACACGTAGCGGGCGTCGTCCCGGACGAAGAACGACGTGGCGGCCGCGACGTCGGCCGGCTGGCCGGCACGGCCGACGGGGATCTTGGCCACCGCCGCCGAGCGGAAGTCCTCGAAAGTCATGCCGACGCGCTTGGCGGTGGCGACATTCATCGCGGTCTCGATGAATCCGGGCGCGATCGCGTTGACGGTGATGCCGAACTTGCCCAGCTCAATGGCCAACGTCTTGGTGAATCCCTGTATCCCGGCCTTCGCCGCCGCGTAGTTCGCTTGGCCCCGGTTGCCCTGCGCCGAGGTGCTCGAGGTGTTGACGATGCGGCCCCATCCCGCGGCGACCATGTGCTGCTGGGCGGCACGGCTCATCAGGAACGCACCACGCAGGTGAACGTCCATCACCGAGTCCCAGTCCGCCGCGGACATCTTGAACAGCAGGTTGTCCCGCAGGATTCCGGCGTTGTTCACCAGCACCGTGGGCGAACCGAGGTCCTCGGCGACCCGGGCCACCGCTCGCGCGACGGCCTGCTCATCGGTGACGTCGGCGCCGACGGCCAGGGCTCGTCCGCCGCCGGCGTCGATCTCGGCGACGACGCTCTTGCACGCGTACTCGTCGAGGTCCAGCACGGCCACGGCGAACCCGTCGGCGCTAAGCCGCCGCGCGGTCGCCGCTCCGATGCCGTGGGCCGCGCCGGTCACGATCGCCGTCCTTCTGTTCGCCGTGTCGATATCCATCGTCCGTCCCTCCGTCATTGACTCGTGCGTATGAGTGAATTACGTTAGCCTCAACATAACGCCGTATCAACTTTTTGAACAGTGATCTGACGCGGTGAGTGGAACCTTGGAGGACGTGGTGACCAAGCACCTGAAGTCCGCGGTACCGGTGGCGGCAGACGAAGATCGGTCTCGCAGCGTGCGCGAGACCGTCAGCGAGGTACTCGCCGACATTCGGCGTCGTGGTGACACCGCGGTACGCGAGTACTCGGTGAAGTTCGACAACTGGTCGCCCGAGAGCTTCCGGCTGTCGGGGGAGGAGGTCGAACGCATCGTCGCGACGGTTCCGGCCGACGTGATCGCGGACATCCGGACTGTGCAGGACAACGTCCGCGAGTTCGCCCGCCACCAGCTCGGGTCGTTACGCGAGTTCGAAGTGGAGACCCAGCCGGGGGTTTTCCTGGGGCAGAAGAACATCCCGGTGTCGTCGGTCGGCGCCTACGTGCCCGGCGGCCGGTATCCGCTCGTCGCGTCCGCGCACATGACGATCGCCACCGCGAAGGTCGGCGGGGTCGATCACGTCACGGCGTGTACGCCACCGATCCGCGGCGAGGTGCCCGCTACAACGGTAGCGGCGATGGCGCTGGCGGGAGCCGACGAGATCCTTTTGCTCGGCGGGGTTCAGGCGGTGGCGGCGATGGGGTTCGGCACTGAGACGATCCGCAAGGCCGAGCTGATCGCCGGGCCGGGCAACGCCTACGTCGCGGAGGCCAAGCGGCAGCTGTTCGGTGAGGTCGGCATCGACCTGCTGGCCGGGCCCACCGAGATCCTGGTGGTTGCCGACGAGCACGCGGACCCCTTCGTGGTCGCGGTGGATCTGCTGTCACAGGCCGAACACGGCCCGGACTCGCCCGCGGTGCTCATCACCACGTCCGCGGAGCTGGCACAGCGGGTGCTCGAGCACATCGAACGGATCCTGCCGGACATGCCGACCCGGGACTTCGCCGCTCCCGCATGGCAGAACCACGGTGAGGTCATCGTCGTGGACGACCTCCCGGCCGCCTACGCGTTGGCCGACGACTACGCCAGCGAGCACGTCCAGATCCTCACCGAGGAGCCCCGCCGAGCGCTCGCGGCGATGCGCAACTACGGCGCGCTGTTCCTGGGCGAGGGGACCTGTGTGTCCTACGGCGACAAGGTCATCGGCACCAACCACACGCTGCCGACCGGGGGCGCGGCTCGATACACCGGTGGCCTCTGGGTCGGCAAGTACCTCAAGACCGTGACCTACCAGGAGGTCACCGACACCACCTCGAGCGCCCGGCTCGGGGAACTGTGCGGCCGGGCGGCTCGGGTGGAGTTCTTCGAAGGCCATGCCCGCTCCGGCGACGTGCGGGCGGCGAAGTACGCCGGCGCGCCGATGGCATGGGCACCCGCGCGATACGGGACCGCGCGGTGAGATCGAGCTGGTCTCGGCGCCGGGTCGGTGTGGTCGGGTCCGGGTACATGGGGCAGGGCATCGCGCAGGTCCTGGCCGCCGCGGGCGCGCACGTCGTGGTACTGGACATCGACGGTGACCGGGCCGCCGCCTCGCTGGCGCACCTGCGCACACAGGCTCGGGCGTTCGAGGCACGCGGGCTGTGGCCGGCGGGTCGGGCAGAGCAGGTCGCCGCCCGGACCGCGGCCGCCGCGTCGATGGCCGACGGCCTGCCGGGGACGGACCTGGTCGTCGAGGCGGTCGTCGAGGACGTGCGGGTCAAACGGGACGTGCTGGCCGCGATCGAGCAGCACGCGCCGGCGGCCGCACCGATCGCGACCAACACCTCGTCGATCCCGATCGCCGAGCTTGCCGTGGCGCTGGGTGACCCGTCCCGGCTGCTCGGCGTGCACTGGTTCAACCCGCCGCAGTTCGTGCCGGGCGTGGAGATCATCCCCGGACCGGGGACGGACGAGTCGACGGTGACCTGGCTCGTCGCGCTGCTGCGGGCCGCGGGCAAGTCGCCCGCCGTGGTCAGCGACGGACCCGGGTTCGTGGCGAACCGGCTGCAGTTCGCGCTGTTTCGCGAGGCCGCCCTGCTGGTCGAGGAAGGCGTGGCCGAACCGGAGCAGGTCGACGAGGTGGTGCGCCACTCGTTCGGGTTTCGGCTGCCGTTCTTCGGCCCGTTCGCCATCGCCGACATGGCCGGGCTGGACGTCTACGCGGGCGCCTTCGACACGTTGCGGCGGGCCTACGGCGAGCGGTTCGCCCCGCCCCCGGCACTCAGCGAGCTGGTGGCGCGCGGCCGGCTCGGCACGAAGAGCGGTGGCGGGTTCCTGGCACTGGACCAGATCCAGACCCGCGCCATGCTCGCCCGCCGGGACAGCGACTACGCCCGCCTGCTCGAACTCCTCGCCGCGGATCCCGACGACACCGACGCACATGCCGACGCACAGGGAGCGCCACGATGACCGACCAGCTCACCAAGGCCGCCGTGTCACCGGAAACCCGGCGACGTCGTGCCGAGTACCCGGTTATCCGGACCGTGCCGACCCGCTGGGCCGATCACGACACGTACGGGCACGTCAACAACGCCGTGCACTACGTGCTGATGGACAGCGCTATCAACGGATGGCTGCTCGACGCGTCGCAAGTGGACATTCGGAAGCTACCCGCGATGGGCGTCGTCGTCGAGACCTCCTGCCGGTATTTCAAGGAGGTCCACTTTCCGCAGGAAGTGCACATCGGGATCGCGCTGGAGCGCTCCGGCAACACAAGCGTGCGCTACGACGTCGCCCTGTTCACCGACGACGAGACGCCGGTGGCCGTGGCCCGGTTCGTGCACGTCTACGTCGACCGGCACACCCGGCGGCCGGTGCCGATTCCGCCGGAGATCCACCAGGCCCTCCACCAGCTCCGGGCGACCAGGAATGTGTCCTAACGCGACAGTCGACCGGTTCGCCCGCGTCCTGGGCGCCGGGTCGTACCGGCCGCGTCGAGTCGTGTCCAATGAGGAGGTTGCCGGGCCGATCGGGTCGAGCGACGCCTGGATCAGGGCACGGTCGGGCATCCGGCGGCGACGGTGGGCCGACGATACCGAGACGCTCTCGGCCATGGCGGCCGCGGCCGCCGAGCAGGCCCTTTCACGTGCGGCTGTCGTGCCGGGACAGGTCGACTGCGTCCTCGTCGCGTCGATGACGCACATGCGGCAGACCCCGGCGGCGGCCAGCGAGGTGGCCGCCCGGATCGGCGCGCCGGATGCCGCCGCCTTCGACGTGTCCGCCGCCTGCGCGGGCTTCTGTTACGCACTGGCACTGGCCAACGACATGGTGTGCGGCGGCAGCGCGTCGGTGGTTCTGGTGGTCGGTGCGGAACGGATGACCGACGTGCTCGACCACGGCGACCGCGGCACCGCGTTCGTGTTCGGCGACGGCGCGGGCGCGGTCGTGGTCGGCCCGTCGCACGAGCCGGACATCGGGCCGGTCGTGTGGGGCGGCGACGCCACCCGGACCACCGCGATCACCCAGGACCGTAGCTGGACGGCGTGGCGACGGGAGCTGACGGCGGATTCGCACGCGGCGTGGCCGAGTCTGCGCATGCAGGGCTCCGCGGTGTTCCGGTGGGCGACCACGGCCATCGTCGACGTGGCCCGGCGGGCGCTCAAGCAGGCGGGCATCGAGGTGGCGGACCTGGCCGCGTTCATCCCGCACCAGGCCAACGGCCGGATCACCGACTCGCTCGCCCGTTCCCTCGGACTGCCCGACGGCGTGGTCATCGCCCGCGATGTCGAGGAGCAAGGCAACACGTCGGCGGCCTCGATCCCGCTCGCCTTGTGCGCGCTGCTCGACACGGGCGCGATCCGTTCCGGCGATCGGGCGCTGTTGCTGGGGTTCGGTGCGGGTCTGACCTATGCCGGCCAGGTAGTCACCGTGCCGTGAGCGGGGATTTACGCGCCGTCATGCGAGGCGAGCGCGTAGCGGCCGGGTGTCGTCCCGACGTAACGCTTGAAGTGCCGCGTGAAATGCGACTGGTCGTAGAAGCCGACGCTGGCGGCGACCTCCGACGCGGGTTCCCCGTCAAGCAGCCGCTGCCGGGCGAGTTCGATGCGGCGGCCGAGTTGGTAGGCGTGTGGCGGGACGCCGAACTGCCGGGTGAAGGAGCGAACCAGGTGCGCGGGGTTGGCGCCGAGGGTCTGACTGGCAGTACCGAGCGAGACCGAGGCCGCGAGATCGGTGTCGAGCAGCGCGCGGAACTGTTCGGCCAGGCTGCCGGGACGCTGTGGCCACGCGGGATCAGTCGCCGCACGCCGGCGCAAGTGGCCGCGCAGCCGGTCGAGGGCCACCGCCAGCCTGCTCTCCGCCTCGAGCGCGTCATCGGCGTGGTTCAGCAGTCCGTGGATGGCGGACAGGTGCCGGCGCAGCACCGGATCTCCGATCACCGGCTGATCGACGGCCGGGCCGATGAGTTCCTCGCCGAGTGCGGCGCTCGCCAGGTACAGCACCCGCTTGCGGAAGCCGTCGCTGGTGGCGGGACGCCCGTCGTGCACGACGTATGGCGGCAACACGCCCACTGTGGACGGATCGGTACCGTGCGGATGTCGATCCAGGTCGTACCGGATCGCACCGTCGTCGACCAGAAACAGGGTCCACGTCTGGTGCGCGTGCGCGGGGTAGGCGTAGTGAGCGAAACGCGCGTGAAATACCTCGACGATTTCCGGAATCGCCGGCTTCCACGCGCGCACCCGATCGGTATCTCGGTGAGATCCTTCAACCATACCGTCAATCGTTTCGCTCAGGCGGGAGATATTCGGGATGACCGCATTCTAGACAGGACGCAAAGAACGTACAAGACCTTCCGCGCCCGTCCGGCCTACCTTCGGTCCGACGACCAGCCGAAACGGAGTCAGGAGCAGGGATGGTGCGAGAGGACGCGGTGACCAGGTACGTCCGGTACGAGCACGCGGGTGAGGCCCGCTACGGGATTTGGGACGACGACGAGATTCACGAGCTCAAGGGCGATCTGTTCACCGGCGCGACGACTACTGGGCGTACACATGCGGTTTCCGACGTGACATTTCTGGTGCCGTGCGAGCCGTCGAAGGTGATAGCCGTCGGCCTGAACTACGCGAGCCACCGAGAACACGTCGAGAAATCCGAGGGTGTGATTCGCAACGCGGCCGGCCGGCCGGTCCCGGATGACTATCCCGGTGTATTCGCCAAGTTCCCCACGAGCCTGATTCCGAATGGCGCGGACATCGTTTTCCCGGCCGACGCCAAGAACGTCCATTTCGAGGGCGAGCTGGCTCTGGTGATCGGCAAGACCGCACGAGACGTGCCGACGGCACAGGCCCGGGAGCACGTCTTCGGGGTGACGATCTGCAACGACCTGGTCGAACGCGACTGGTTGCTGGAGGACCTGCAGTGGTTCCGCGCCAAGGGCGCCGACGGCTTCGGCCCGATCGGGCCGGCCATCGTCACCGGGTTGGACTACCGCTCGGGCCTCGCGCTCGAGACACGCGTCAACGGCGAGGTGCGCCAGTCGTCCAACACGAGCGAGTTGGTCTTCTCGCCGGACGAGCTGCTCAGCTACTGCAGCAGGTATGTGACGTTGCTGCCCGGCGACGTGATCTTCACCGGTACGCCGGGCACCACGCAGGCCGTCGTCCAGGGCGACGAGATCGAGGTCGAGATCGAGGGAATCGGGCTACTGCGCAACGCCGTCGCCGCGCGACGGCCGGCGACGTGAGTCCCGGCAAGGAGGACACCGACATGGGTATCACAGCGGTTCGCGGCTTTCTGGCCGAGCACGCGCCGGACGTGACGATCGTGGAACTGGCGCAGAGCAGCAACACCCAGTGGCTGTCGGCGGAGTGGAACATCGCGCCCGCGCAGATCGCCAAGACGCTCTCGCTGTCGGTCGGCGACCGGAACGTGCTGCTGGTGGCCTGCGGCGACTCACGGCTGGACAACCGCAAGGTACGGGCCGAGTGGGGCGGCAAGGCGCGGATGTTGGCGCCCGAGGTGGCCGAGCGGCTGACCGGGCACCCGGTCGGCGGCGTCTGCCCGTTCGGGCTCGCCACACCGTTGCCGGTGTACTGCGACATCCAACTGAAGGCCTACGACGAGGTCGTCCCCGCGGCCGGCTCGACGCATGCCGCCATGCGGATCAACCCGGTGCGGATGGCCGAACTCGTCGGCGCCGCATGGGTGGACGTCTGCAAGACCCCCGATGGCGGATGACCACCGTGTCGTCCACAAAGGACGTGAGCTGATCGTGACCGCCATCGCGCCGTTCACGCACACCCCCAACCCGTCGCCGGCGGCCCCGGAACGCGTTGCGGAGGTGTTGGCCGAGCCCGGCTTCGGGCAGCACTTCACCGACCACATGGTGACCGTGCCATGGAACGCCGGGCTCGGCTGGCACCACGCGGCGGTGGTGCCCTACGACCCGCTGCCGGTCGACCCGGCGGCCGCGGTGTTGCACTACGGCCAGGCGATCTTCGAGGGACTCAAGGCCTACCGGCACCCGGACGGCACGGTCGCGACGTTCCGGCCAACCGCGAACGCGGCACGCTTCCGCAGATCGGCGGCGCGGATGGCGATGCCCGAACTGCCCGAGGCGCTGTTCCTGGAGTCGTTGTCGGCGCTGGTCCGAGCCGACCGGCGGTGGTTGCCCGACGGGGGAGAGGACGCCCTGTATCTGCGGCCCTTCGCGGTCGCGACACAGGTCGGTCTCGGCGTCAACCAGCCGTCGAACTCGTACCTGTACCTGGTGATCGCCTCGCCGGCCGGCGCCTACTTCGCCGCCGGCGGCGTCCGGCCGCTCACGGTGTGGCTGTCGACGGACTACATCCGGGCCGCGCGGGGCGGGACGGGTGAGGTGAAGTGCGCGGGCAACTACGGCGGCGCGTTCCTCGCCCAGGCACAGGCGGCCGAACAGGGTTGCGACCAGGTGGTGTGGCTCGACGCGACGGAACGTCGGTGGGTCGAGGAGATGGGCGGGATGAACCTGTTCTTCGTCTTCGGCTCGGGCTCGCGGGCCCGGCTCGTAACGCCCGCGCTGTCCGGATCGCTGCTGGCCGGCGTCACCCGGGACTCGCTGCTCACCCTCGGCGCGGACCTCGGCGTCTCCGTCGAGGAGCGACCGGTCTCGACCGGTGAGTGGCGGGAGGCCGCCGAAGCCGGTGCGCTCACCGAGGTCTTCGCCTGCGGCACGGCCGCGGTCATCACGCCCATCGGACGGGTCCGGCATGCGAATGGGCAGTTCACCATCGCCGACGGTCGTCCTGGCGATCTGACAATGCGCTTGCGCGCGGAGCTGACCGGTATCCAGACGGGCACGATTCCCGACCGCCATGGCTGGATGTATCGGCTCGGCTGAACAAGCGCAAAGGACGTACAAGACTCCCCTACGCGGAAACCGTAGCGTCAATTCATGGTGATCTCCGATGAGTTGACGATCGACCTACTCCGCATTCTTGTCGCTTTCGACACGACCAGCGCCACGTCGAACCTCGATTTCGCGAAATGGGTCGCTGGCTATCTGAGAGAGAACGGCGCGTGGGTTGGCCTGAACTTCGACGAGAACGGCGCCAACGCCAACGTCCTGGCCTGCTTCGGGCCACCGGAGCCCGGTGGTGTCGTGCTGTCCGCGCACACCGACGTGGTCCCGGTCGAGGGGCAACGGTGGATGTCGGATCCGTTCCGGCTGACACGGCGCGGGGACCGGCTGCACGGTCGGGGGACCGCCGACATGAAGGGGTTCATCGCCGTCTGCCTGGCGGCGGCACCGCACTGGGGAACGGGCCGGTTGCGGAGGCCGATCCACCTCGCGTTCAGTCACGACGAGGAGATCGGCTGCGTCGGTGCGCCGCGCCTTGTCGACGACGTGGTCGCCACCTGCGGACAGGCGCACGTTGTGATCGTCGGCGAGCCGACCGGCATGCGGGTCGCCGACCGCCATCGCGGCTACCTCGCGTTCCAGACGACTTTCTACGGCCACGCGGCGCATTCCAGCGACCCGTCGAAGGGCAGCAGCGCGGTTCAGGCCGCCGCGCGGTTCGTCGAGTTGCTTGCCGACCCGGAGTTGGGCCGTGCCGAGGGCGTGACCCGGACGACGGTCAACATCGGCCGGGTCACCGGCGGGACCGGGACCAACGTCGTGCCGGAACGCTGCGTCGTCGACTGGGAGCTGCGCCCGGCCGCCGACGCCGACATCGACGAGCTTCGGCGCCGTGCTGCTCGCTGGACGTCCACCGCGGCACGGGATCTGCGCGTGGAGAGCACTGAACTCGTCGCGGTTCCGCCGCTGCGTGCCGACGACGATCGAGCCGTTCGGTTGGTGCGCGAGTTCGGTCTGGACGGTCCGGCGGACAGCCTGCCCTACGGCACCGAGGCGGGCTATTTCCAAGCGGCGGGTATGCCCACGGTGATCTGCGGGCCGGGCTCGATCGAGCAGGCACACCAGCCCGACGAATGGATCGACACGGCCCAGCTCGGCCGTACGGCCGAATTTCTCATGGGCGTGACGAAATGGGCGGAAGAGGAGAATGTCCATGTCGACTGACAAGATTTCCGTGAGTTCGTCGGCTCCCGCGGCTACTCCGCGGGAATCGCGTCGGCGAAATGTTCGTGCGGTTGTGGTGACGCGACCGCCTCGTTGCTGCTCGCGGTCGCCACGTTCGGCGTGGGGTTCGCGATGCGGCCGATCGGTGCCGCCGTCCTGGGCAGCCTGGCCGACCGCCGAGGTCGCAAGGTCGCGCTGTCGGTGACCATCCTGATGATGGCGGTCGGCACGGCCATGATCGGGCTCGCACCGACGCACGCCGTGGCGGGTGCGTGGGCCCCGGCCATCATCGTGCTCGCCCGCCTGATCCAGGGATTCTCGGCTGGCGGCGAGTTCGGCGCCGCGACCGCCTTCCTGCTCGAGCACGCGCCGCCAGACCGCCGCGGGTTCTACGCCAGCTGGCAGCAGGCCGGCCAGGCGGGCGCGCTGCTGGTCGGGTCGGTGTCGGGTGTCGTGCTGACCGGGGCGCTGTCGCCGGCGGCCCTGGAGAGCTGGGGCTGGCGGGTGCCGTTCCTCCTCGGTGTCCTCATCGGACCAATCGGGTTCTACATCCGGGCCAGGACCGACGAGCCCGCGGAGTTCCGACGTGCCGACCGCCGGCGCTCCCGGCTCACACTCGCGGTCGGCAGCCACTGGCGTGGGATCGCCGCCGGGTTCGGGATCACCATCACCTGGACCGTGTGCACGTACTTCTTCCTGGTGTACATGCCGACCTACGCGGTCCGTGAGCACGGTATCGCGCAGCGGGACTCGTTCCTCGCCAACGGCGCGTGCCTGTTGGTGCTCCTGGTTCTGGTGCCCGTGTTCGGCGCGTACTCCGACCGGATCGGCCGCCGCACCCTGCTACTCGGATCCGTCACCGTCATCATCGTGCTCACGATGCCCTCGTTCGCGTGGCTGGCCGACAACCCGTCGTTCGGGTCGCTGTTGGCGTTGCAACTGTGCTTCGCGGTGGTCTTCGCGGCCTTCACGGGTGTCGCGCCGGCGGCCATGGCCGAGGTATGCCCCGCCGAGGTCATGTCGACCAGCATGTCCATCGCCTACAGCCTGGCGGTCGCCATCTTCGATGGGTTCGCCCCGTTCATAGCGACCTGGCTCATCGCCCAGACCGGCGACAAGCTCTCGCCGACCTGGTACGTCACCGCATCCTGTGTGCTCAGTGGACTGATGATTTTCGCCTTGTACCGCAACGAACTGGTCAGGCGCGCGACGACGTAGCCTCGCCCTCGGCTCCGTAGCCGGTCTCCGCGCGTACCAGCAACTCGGCGAACTCCCGCTCGTTGTGATCCCGTGGCGCCAACAGGGAGCCGAGCCAGCAACCCAGGAACCCCAACGGAACCGACAGTAGCGACGGGTAGGCGTACGGCCATGGCGCCGACTCGCCGGGGTAGACCGTCGGGCTGAGCAGGATCAGCACCAGCGAGCTGACCAGTCCGAACGCCAGGCCGGTCAGCACGCCGGCGGTGTTGAACCGGCGCCAGGTCAGGGCCATCACCAGCGCCGGGAAGTTGGCACTGGCCGCGACCGACAAGGCCAATCCGACCAGGAAGGTGATGTTGAAGGACGGCCCGGCCCAGACGGTGAGCACCATCGCCACGATCCCGACGGCGACGGCTGAGATCCGTGCGACCAACGTGACCTCTCGGTCGGAGCTGCGACCGCGGCGGACGACGTTGTTCCAGATGTCGTGGGCCACCGCGCCGGACGAGGTGATCACCAATCCGGCCACGACGGCCAGGATGGTCGCGAACGCCACCGCGGAGATCAACGCGAGCGCGATGCCGCCGCCGGTGGAGCCGATGCCGCCGCCGAGCTCGGCGGCCAGGGCCGGGCCCGCCAGGTTCCCGCTCTCGCCGGCGGCCCGCACACCCGCGTCGTCCAGCAGCGCGCGAGCGCCGAGGCCGATGATGATCGTCATCAGGAAGAAGCTGCCGATCAGCCCGACGGCCCACACGACGGACGTCCGCGCCGCCTTCGCGTCCGGCACCGTGAAGAACCGCATCAGGATGTGCGGCAGCCCGGCGGTGCCGAGAACGAACGTCATCCCGAACGACACGACATCGAGCGGGTCGCCGTACTGGAGCCCGGGCACCAGGTAGTCCGCGCCGGCCGGGTGGTTGCCCGCGGACCGCGCGAACAGGCCGGAGATGCTGAACCCGACTCGGGAAAGAATGACAACGGTGAGCACGATCCCGCAGACCATCAGCAGGCCGGCCTTGATGATCTGCACCCAGGTGGTGGCCAGCATGCCGCCGAAGATGACGTAGACCAACATCAACGTGCCGGTGAGCACCACCGCCACCGAGAAGTCGACACCGGCCAGCGCCTGCATGAGAACGCCCGCGCCGAGCAGCTGCGCCATCAGATAGAACCCGGTGACGGCCAGGGTGGTGACCGCGGCCGCGGCGCGGGTGGGGCGTTCGCGCAGCCGGAACGCGAGCACGTCCGCCATCGTGAACTTGCCGGTGTTGCGCATGCGCTCGGCGAGGATCAGCATCACCGGCACGAACGACATGATCGCCGCCACCGGGATGATCGTGCCGTCGAAGCCGTAGAGGAAGACCAGCCCGGCGATGCCGAGGAAGGTCGCCGCGGACAGGAAGTCGCCGGCGATGGCGAACCCGTTCTGCGCGCCGGTGATCCCGCGTCCGGCGACGAGGTACTCGGTCGCCGTCCGGGTGCGTCGCGCCGCCCAGTAGGTGACCGCGAACGTCACGGCCAGCACCACCCCGAAGACCGACAGGGCCAGCGTGTTCGACTCACCGTTCATGACTCGCCCTTTCCGACCTGGGACGCCGTGGCTTGCGCGAACCGCAGGCGCGCGCGGTCCTCCATCGCCTCGAACACGCGGTTCGACTTGCGTGCGTAGCTCGCCACCAGCGTGAACGCCAGGAGCTGGGCCAGCACCACCACGAGGAAGCTCACGTTGACCGCGCCCAGCACGCTCGCGCCGAGAAGGTCCCGGCCGAACGTCATGAGCAGCAGGTAGCCGGCGGTCCCAGCGATCCATGCGGAGTTCAGCGTCCACCGATACCGCCTGCGCCGCGCCACCAGCTCGCGCAGCTCGCTCAAGGACTCCAGCGTCGCCCAATCCACCGGTGATTTCATGTTGACTCCCGTATATCCGTGCACTATTCCGTTCGGGAACTGAGTGGTAGTTCGACGACCGCCCACCCCGGTGCGCAGACCTCTCCTTTCTGGTTGCGTTCTTCGAGCTCGCATTCTGCGATTGCGACACCGTCGCCGGATCGCACGGCGGTCACCTCGCCGGTGCAGGTGAGCACGTCACCGGCGACCGCGAGTTGCTTGTTCTGCCAACGAAAACGGCGTAGCCGCGCATGTGGGCCGGCCCAGTCCAGGACCGCCTGCACCAGGAAACAGCCGTGCAGATGGGAGGGAACCAGGATCGACGGATAACCCTCGCTGCGTGCGTGCGTCTCATCGTAGTGAATGAGATGCGCGTTCCACGTGACGGCGCTGTACCGGAAGAGCTGCACGCTCGTCGGGTGTTTCTCCAGTGCCGTGATCCGGGTGCCGACCGTGATATCGGAGAAATTCATGTCGATGACTCCTCGCGCACGATGAACGTCTCCCGGCAGGTCAGCAACTCGCTGCCGGCGTGATCGCGGAAGCGCCGCAGTACGGTCATGATCAGCAGCTCGCCGGAGCGTCCCTGCTTGAGCTTGGCGTCGTCGATGCTGACCTCCGCGGTCACGGCCGTACCGTCCGTGACCGGGTGGTGGAGCTCCAGGTCCTGGCCCGCGCCCATGAGGCGCAGGCCGTCGATGGGCACGCCCGCGGTCTCACTGCCTCCGGTGCCGTCCGCGCGCAGCTGCTCGTTCGCGGGGCCTGCGCCCCATTCCATTACCGCGGACAGATACAGCGGCGGCGCGACGGCGTCATCGCCGAAGTAGCGCGGGTTCACGTCACCGCTGGCGTAGGCGAAGCGCTGGAACTCCCGACACGAGACGACGCCCACGTCGACGGTCTGGATGCGACCGACGGCGCGGCTCGCGTGCTCGTACGCGAGTTGGATCGCGGAGGTCAACTGTCTCACCTCGAGTGTCGTTACAGGACTGTCAGGACACCGATACACTAGACGTAACAGTGTTCAAAAGATAGAGTCGCTGTTATCTCGGACGGAGGCGTCCATGAGCGTGAGCCAGTCCACGGAGCAGAACCTGCTCCGTCGCGTCAACGTCGGTGACATGCTGACGCGCACCGCGGCACGGTCACCGGGTGCGCTCGCCCTGGTCGACGGGCGCCGTCGCTGGACCTGGCGGGAGCTGGACGCCAGGGTCAACCAGATCGCGCACGGCCTGATCCGGGACGGCTACCGGCCCGACGACCGCATCGCCGTAATGTCCGGCAACACCGCGGAGTTCTTGATCACCTACTACGCCTGCGCCAAGGCGGGCGTCGTCGCCGTGCCCATCAACCTCGGCTGGAACACGGACCAGACCGCCTACGTCCTGCGCCACTCCGGCGTCACCGGCATCGTCGTCGCCGCCGACCTGCTCGGCGCGGCGCTCGACGCGATCCGCGAGGTCGACACGGTCACGGACGTCATCGTCGTCGGCGACGAGATGCTCGACATCGGGCGCCGCTGCCGGAGATTTGATGACCTCGCGGCAGACAGGGAGGATGCCCCGGCGGTCGTCATCGGCGACGACTGTCCGGTGCAGTGTCTCTACACCGGTGGCACGACGTCGCGCCCGAAGGGCGTGCTGGGCAGCCACTTGGCGGTGTACCTGGAATCGCTGGCCATCGCCGTGGAGTGGTCCTTCTCCGACCGCGACCGGCTCGCCTGCATGATGCCGCTGTTCCACACCGCGCAGCTCAATCTCTTCTGCACACCCGCCGTGGCGGTCGGCGCCACGATGGTGCTGCTGCCGTCCTTCGACGCGGCACGGCTGCTGGACACCATCGAGGAGTTCGGTGTCACGATCATCTTCGGGCTGCCGATGATGTACCGCGAACTGCTCGGCCGCGACGACATCACCACCCGCGACGTGTCGACGCTACGGCTCGCGGTCTACGGCATGGCGCCGATGCCGGCCGACGAACTGCGGCGCGCGATCGAGCTGCTCGGCTGCGACTTGTCGCTGATGTTCGGGCAGACCGAGATGAGTCCGGTGACCACGATCTTCCGTCCGGAGCACCAGCTGTCGCACAGTGGTGCGGTGGGCACCCCCACCGTGAACACCCAGGTCGCCATCATGGACTACGACGGTGGCTTGCTCGAGTCCGGCCGCACCGGCGAGATCGTCTACCGCGGCCCGCAGCTGATGAACGGCTACCTGGACGACGACGCGGCCACCGCCGACGCGTGCCGAAACGGCTGGTTCCACTCCGGCGACCTCGGCCACTTCGACGACGACGGCATCCTCTGGTTCGACGACCGCACCAAGGACGTCATCAAGACCGGCGGCGAGAACGTCGCGTCCATCGAGGTCGAGCTCGCGCTGTACGCCGCCGAACCGGCGATCCGCGAGGTAGCGGTGATCGGCCTGCCACACGAGCGTTGGGGCGAGGCCATCACCGCGGTGGCGGTTCCCCGGCCCGGCCACCAGCTCGACGGCGGGACCATCCGTCACAAGGTGAAGGCTCATCTCGACGGGTTCAAGGTACCCAAGGACGTCATCGTCCGTGCCGAGCTGCCCAAGACCTCGACGGGAAAGGTCCAGAAGAACCTCCTGCGGCAGGAGCACGCCGCCCACTACTCCGGCTGAGGGCTCCGGACCGAGCAAAGGCGCAGGTCATGTCGAACACGCTGTACAGCCAACTTCTCCTCACCGCGGACCGGTTCCCGGACCGGGAGGCCATCGTCCACAACGGAACTCGCCTTACCTGGAGCGAACTTCGCGGACAGGTCGACGGGGTCGCGGCCGGGTTGCTGGACCTCGAAGTCCAGCGAGGGGACAAGGTCGCGGTCTGGCTGCCCAACATCCCGGAGTGGCCGGTGGTCTGGCTGGCCACGACCAGCATCGGCGCCACCCTGGTCCCGATCAACACCCGCTACCAGACCGGTGAAGCCGCGTACCTGATCGAACAGTCCGGTGCCCGCGTGCTGTTCCACCTGCCCGAGTTTCTCGGCACGGACTACACCGCGATGGTCGAGGAGATCCAAGCCCGGCAGCCAGGCCTGCGACACGTGGTGACCGTCGGCGACGACACCGCGCTGACCTTCAACAGCCTGGCCGCCACCCCGATGTCCGACCGGCTGGCGAAGGCCCGCGCCGCCGCCGAGCCGTCCGACGACATCATCCTGCTCTACACGTCGGGAACCACCGGCGTGCCGAAAGGCGTGCGACACCGGCACGAGGCACTCGCCGACGTCGCGGCCATGGCCAGGCTGATGTCCGTCAGCAGCTCCGACCGGCTTCTCGCGCACATGCCGTTCTTCCACGTCGCCGGCTCGTTCATGGCCGTGCTCACTGCGCTGCACACCGGGTGCACGCTGGTCTGCGTGGACCGGTTCACCGGAGAAACCGCCCTGCGCACCGTGCAAGCCGAGCAGTGCACCGTGGTCAACGGCGTGCCGAGCCACTTCATCATGATGCTGACCGCACTCGACCAGAACTCCTACGACCTGCGGTCGGTGCGGGTGGGCTGGATCGCCGGCTCGACCATCCCCGCGGACCTTGTCCGGGGCGTCCGGGAGAGGTTCGGCATGGACCTGGTCGTGATGTACGGCCTGACCGAGACCACCGGAGTGGCCACCGCGACCCGCCCCGACGACCCGCTCGACGCCCTGCTGGAGACCGTCGGCACCCCCATCGGCAACGACTACGAGGTCGCCATCTTCGACCCGGGCTCTATGCAACCCACCGCCCACGGCGCAGAGGGGGAGGTGTGGATCAGAGGACACCGGGTGACCAGCGGCTACCACCGAATGCCGCAACAGACCATCGAAGCACTACGCCCGGACGGCTGGTTCCGCAGCGGTGACCTGGGCCTGATCCGAGCCGACGGACGGCTGCGGATCACCGGCCGGCTCAAGGACATCTTCATCGTCGGAGGCACGAACGTCTCGCCCGCCGAGATCGAGCGGACCATCTGTGAACTCGGAGCCGTCGCCCAAGCACAGGTCGTGGGTATTCCGGATGACCGCCTCGGTGAGGTCGGCATGGCGTTCGTCCAACTCAGACCGGGCCAAAACTTGCGGGCAGAGGACGTTGTCGACCACTGTGCCCGACGCTTGGCCAGGTACAAGGTGCCGCAGCGGGTCGAGTTCCTGACCGACTTCCCGACAACGGCCGCTGGCAAGGTACAGAAGTTCAAGCTCCGCGAGTACGCGATGCAAAGTTGATTACGATGTCGTCGACCATCCCTCGCAGTTCTCCCATTAGGCCTGCCGCGGCACGCTCACGGAGGAGCCCCCGGATCCAGGGTGTTGACGTGCTCGTCGAGCACCAACCCCTTCTGCCCAGGCGCTTGCGCCGCAGCGGTCAGGCCAACTTCCGCAGGGTGACCGGGCGGACGTGGCCAACAAGGATGAGATCGTGTTCGTCAAGGACGTCCCGGCGGGATGAAGTAGTGGCTGGGCCACGCCGCGAGCAAGATCCACTGCTGGTCTGGTTAAGCAGCACGGTGCGGTCGGCCATTCGGGCGTGCTCGACCGGCACCACTTCGGATACCGGTCGGTCGCAGATGACGTGCGGTGGGCGGAGCGGCGCAGCTTGCGGTTGGTCAGTTCGGCGAACCAGCGCTCGACCAGGTCGAGTCAGGAGCAGGTGGACCCGCCCGCCTCGCTCGATGTCATGCGATCGGCACCCCTTTCGCGGGGGATCGTGCCAAGGCGACGGTGAGCACGAGTGCGGCGAGGACCAGTGCCAGCCCGATGACCTCCACCGCGCGTATGTCGGTGATCCGGGCGGCGCCCACCGTGAGACTGCCGGCGACGAGCAGCCAGCCGGGCAGGAACCATTGACCGGTGCGGCGGATGAACGAGATGCCGAACACGGCGAGCCCGGTGTACAGCAACGCCGGGCCGACCTGGTAGACGATGAGCGCCAACGGCGTCGACTCCTGGATGGTGTCGAACATCGGGCCGGTGAGCGTTCGGTCGCCGCCGGCCAGGCGCATGACGACGAGGTCGATGAGGAACTGGCCGGCCAGCGCCAGCGCGCCCGCGAACATCAGCGCGCGGCCGGACCATGGCAGCCAGGCCGGGCCGTCGCGCACCAGGTCGTGCAGGAGCACGCCGGCCGGCAACATGGTCACGGCGCCGCACAGGAAGATCAGGTGCGATGCGGTCCACGCGTCGGTCGTCGACATCAGGAGCACGCCGACGACCAGTAACGCTGGCGCGAGGGCGAGGATCGGCAGTCTGGACGGCACGGCCGCCTCCGTTCCAGGTGGAGGTTGGATGGGCTCAACGGTCGCGCCTGGTGGCCGCCGGCGCATCGCCGGTGTGACCGATTGCGGTCTCACTCGCTTCGGTGAGGCGGTGCCGCGCCGGTCCGCACTACTGTGTAACGGGTGATGTCTGGTTGGCTGGCCAGGTTGCGGGTGTTGTCGCCGACCGCGGTTGATGTCGTCCTCACCGTGCTGGCGCTGATCGCGCAGTCGGCGCCGTTCCTGTTCACGATCAGAAGTGACGGCCGGCCGTGGACGGTGCTGGAGTTCGCTCCGGTGCTGCTCGCGACGCTGCCGGTGCTGTGGCGCCGGCGAAACCCGCTGCTGTGCCTGCTGATCACGGCGATCGGCATCGCCGGGTACTCGATGGTGGGCGGGCACGGGCCGGAGCAACCGGTCTGGTACGGCGCCCTGGTGGTGATGTACACGGTCGCCGACCAGGCGCCGCACCGGTCTCGAGTGGTCGCGCTCGTCGCTTCGGCGGTGGGCATCGTTCTCGTCGGCGGGCTGCTCGGCTCGGTTGCCGCGGCGGTCCGCGAGGTGTTCCTGTGGGGCGCGGCCTACGCGCTGGGCCGGTCCGCGCAGGTGCGACGGGACTACGCGGCGGCCTTGGAGGAGCGGGCGGCGCGGCAGGAGCGGGCGCGGATCGCCCGGGATACCCACGACATCCTGGCGCATGCGGTCAGCGTGATGGTGGTACAGGCGGAGGCTGGCCCGGTCGTGCTGCGCAGCGACCCCGCGCGGGCCGAGGCGGCGTTCGACGCCGTCGCCGCGGCGGGGCGGGACGCGATGACGCAGCTGCGGCGGACGCTCGGCGTTCTCCACGAGGCCGACCAGGGGGATGCCGGCCGCGATGTCGAGGAACCGTCGCTGGATCGGCTGCCCGAGCTGGTGGCGGGGGTCGGTCCGCACGTGTCGATGGTGACCGGTGGGATGCGACGGACGGTCCCGGCGGAGGTCGAGGTCGCTGTGTTCCGGATCGTGCAGGAGGCGTTGACCAATGTTGTCAGGCACTCCGACGCGGCCACCGCTTCGGTTCGCCTGGACTGGGAGGACACCGAGCTCGTGGTTACGATCACCGACGGCGGTGCGCCGAAGCCGAACGCCGGCGGCGGGCACGGGTTGATCGGGATCCGGGAACGCGCCGCGGCCTGTGGTGGCACCGCCCGCTTTGGACCCGTCGAGGGTGGACCTGGTTTCCAGGTTCAGGTGCGCCTGCCTGTCTGATGTGGAGTCGTCCGATGTGGAGCGAGGCGCCGCGGATCATCCGGGTGGTGATCGCCGACGACCAGGAGCTGGTCCGGAGCGGGTTCGCGATGATCCTGGAGGCACAGCCCGACTTCTCGGTGGTCGCCGAGGCGGGCGACGGGCTGGCGGCGGTCGCGGCGGTGCGCGAGCACCAGCCCGACGTGTTGCTGCTGGACATCAGGATGCCGCGGATGGACGGGATCGAGGCGGTTCGGATCGTGTGCGCGGACACCGCCACCCGCGTGGTCATGCTGACCACCTTCGATCAGGACGACTACGTCTACGACGCGCTCTTGGCCGGGGCGAGCGGGTTCCTGCTGAAGGACATCCGCCGCGACGATCTGGTGCAGGCGGTGCGGGTGGTGGCCGCCGGGGAGGCGCTGCTGTCGCCCGTGGTGACCCGGCGCCTGATCGACGACATGGTCCGCCGGCAGTCCCGCCCCGCGCCCGCGTCCGCCGACCTGGAGGTGCTCACCGCCCGCGAGTTGGAGGCGTTGGTGCTACTCGGCCGTGGCCTGTCCAACGCGGAGATCGCCGCGGAGCTGGTGGTGAGCGAGCACACCGTCAAGACGCACGTGAGCAACGTGCTCAGCAAGCTCCACCTGCGAGACCGAGTGCAGGCCGCGATCATCGCCTACGAACGGGGGCTCATCGTCCCCGGCTCCTCGTCCTGACGGCCCGGTCGGCGGATCGCTCGTGCCGGCGATGTCCGCGCCGGGTATTCGGTCGACCATCGAGCCATGAACCTCATCACGAAAGCGCTCGTCGCCACCGCCGGCGCGGTGCTCGCTGTCGCGTTAGGACCATCGGTGGCGCTGGCCGAGCCCGCTGGTGTGCGCACGACGGACGTCAGCTTCCGCACCGCCGACGGGATCACGTTGGGCGGCACCGTGTTCGCCCCGAGCGAAACGTCCGGGAAGCTGCCGGCCATGTTGCTCGTGCATGGCTCCGGCACCGGCGGCCCCGGCTACCGCGAGCAGCTGCGTGGCGAGGCGGAGGCATTCGCCAGGCGGGGGATCGTGGTGCTGGCACCGGACAAGCGGGAGAAGGACTACACGCGGTTCCACCGTGACTTCGGCCAGCTCGCGGACGACGCGCTGCGGGCGTTCGCGGTGCTGCGGGCGCGACCCGAAGTGGACCCGGCGAAGGCCGGGATGTGGGGGTTGAGCGAGGGCGGCTGGGTCGTGCCGATCGCCGCGGCGAGGACCGCGAACGTCAAGTTCGTGGTACTGGCGGCGGGTTCGGCCATGTCGCCGATCCGCCAGCAGTCGTGGAACGTCACCAACAAGATGGCCAACGCCGGCATCAACGGCTCGATCACCAGGTCGTTCCCGGTCACCTGGCACCGCATGATCTCCGACGCCGGCATGTACGGCGGCGGTTTCCACGACCCGATCCCCGCACTGCACGGCGTTCGACAGCCGGTACTCGGTCTGTGGGGTGAGCGGGACACGGCGATCCCGCCCGCGCAGAACGCCGAGCTGGTCGCCGCGATCCTGCGCGAGTCCGGCAACCACCAGTACGTGATCCGGTTCGTACCGAACGCCGAGCACGCGATGCACCAGCGCGGGCCGGACGGGGAGCGGCTGCCCGAGCTGATGCCCGGCTACGCGGACACCGTCGGCGCCTGGGTCCGTGACGTGACCACGGGTCGGGTGCCGGCCGAACACGTCGATCCGCTGCCCGCGCAGGACCGGACCAGCGTCGGGGTGTCGCGCCCGGCGTGGTGGGAGTCCGCGCCCGTGCAGTTCGGCGCGCTCGGGGTGTTCCTCGTCGCGTTCGGGGCCTACCCGCTGATCGCGGCGGTGCGTCGGTTCCGCGGGCGTGGCCTACCAGGTACGTGGTCGGCGCGAGTGCTCACCGGCACCGGCCTGATCGTTCCGCTCGGCATGACCGGCTACCTGTCGGCGCTGATGTTCACCATGACCGAGTACCGCGTGCAGGCCGGCTCACTGCTCGGCAACCGGCCGATCATCTGGCTGGTCCTGCAAGCACTCGCGGTCGCGGCGACCGTCGCCACGCTCCTGCTCGCTCGCGGCTGGCGAAACTCCGCCGACCGGCTACGCCACAGCCTGCTCCTAGCCGGCGGCGCCCTGTTCGTCCCCTGGGCGATCTACTGGGGACTGCTCCTGCCATGAAACACGACCACGGCGCCATCGCACCCGGCGTGGTGACCGGCCTCCTCGGACCGAACGGCGCTGGGAAGTCCACCACCATGCGGATGATCGTTGGGCTGGACCGGCCGACGTCCGGGCACCGCGCTGATCGACGGCCAGCCGTACGCCGCACTGCATCACTCACTGCGTACGGTCGCGGCCCTGCTGGATGCGGCCACCGCGCATCCCGGCCGCACCGCACGGGCACACCTCCGGGCCGTCGCCGCTGCGAACGGCATGACGCCCACGACGCTGCGGTTCGTGGTCGCGCCCAGCTGACAGGTCCGCATGTGCCGCCGTTCTTGGTCCATGATCGCGGCGGGCGCGTGGTGGGCGCTCAGCACGGTGATGAGGTGCTCGGCGATCCTGCTGGTCAGCGTCGCAGCGGGCGCCAACGGCATCAGGGCCGGCAAAGAAGCTGCTGCGCTTGTCGAGCCCGCCAACCGCGCCCGACGAGGATTGGCAGCACAAACAACTGACGACGCCATCCTTCCCTGACCGCGACCGTGGCATGCGATCCCGTCAGCCGTCACGCCTGCGCCAATCACGGAAGCCAGGACCACCACCGGGCGACATCACCGCGGACCAGGCCAGGGATGGGCCTTGATCGTGGTCAACCTATGTGGGGGTGGCCTCGATGAGACTGAAGGCCGCGGGCGGCGGGAGCGGGATCACGTCGGTCGCCGCGAATCCCGTTCGCTGGCACAGTTTTTCGAAATCGGCGCGGGTGCGTTCGCGGCCGCCGAGGTTGACCAGCATGTTCAGGTCGGACAGGTACATGGTGTGCGGGAGTGTGCCGTCCACGATCTCCGGCAGTACCGGTTCGATGATCAGCAGGCGGCCGTGGTCGGGCATGACGCGGCGGCAGTTGGCGAGGATCGTCGCGCATCGGTCGTCGTCCCAGTTGTGTAGCACGCTTTTGATCAAGTACAGGTCCGCGCCGGCGGGGATCTCCTCGAAGAAGTCGCCGGTCTGCTGGGTGATGCGGTCGTTCGGCGGTGCCTGGGCCAGGCCTTCGTCGGTGTCGAAGAGGATCCCGCGAAGGTGTGGGTGGGCGGCGAGGACGCCGGCGAGCAGCGTGCCGTCGCCACCGCCGACGTCCACCACTGTGTCGAAACGCTCGAACGGGTAGTGCGCGGGCATGACCTGCGCGGTGAGGCGGGTGCCCTGGCTCATCGCGGCGTTGAACGTGGCGGACAGCTCCGGCTGTGTCTTGAGGTGGCTGTAGATGTCGGTGCCGAACACGTCCTTGAAGACCGTCCGTCCATCACGGACCGCTTGGTCCAGGTGGCGCCAGGCACCGACGATCGTCTCGTCGGTGAACAATGTCGCGAGCGCGTGCATCGATCCGGGCACGTCGCGGCGCAGCAGCGCGCCCGCCGGGTTCAGCGCGAACGTGTCCTGCGGGTTCTCGGTGCACACCTCGAGTGCGGCGAGCGCACGCAGCAGCTGGCGCATCGCGGTCTCGTCGGCCGCGCAGGCCTTGGCCAACTCGGCCGTGGTGCGTGCGTCGTCGCCGAGCTGGTCGGCGATGTTCAGCCGAGCGGCCGCGCCGACGACCTGGGCGGCCATCCCCCCGAACACCAGCTGGACGAGCTTCGCGCGGTTCTCCGGCTCAGTCATGCCTCAATCTCTAGCAGAAGCACAGCTACATGACAATGGTTTTCGTTACAGGAGGGTCCGAACTCGGGAGCCCCGTCGCGGGCACCAGCGAACCGCTCGGGCGGGCAGACGCCGTCGCTGTTGTCCAGATCGACAACCTTCTCCGACCCGCCCGCATCTCGGTTGCTCAGCGCGTTCCGGACTAGCGCGCCGGCTGAGGGCTCGGGCGGAATCGTTGGCGCCCAACCCGCTGGCGACGGCGTGCCGGCGCTAGCCGAGCGTGAGGCCTGCGACGCGGTTGCCGCGGGTGGTGAATCGGTAGCGGAGGTTGGTTCCGTTGAAGCCCGAGGATTTGGAAGTCGACGCTGAGCTCGGTGTCGGCGAAGCGCCGGCCGGAGTCGGTTACGATCGCGTCGTCGGTCAACGTCGCCATGATCTGGTCAGCGCGGACCGCCGGACCGAGCGTGGAACGTCCATTGTGGTCACGCGCCGGTGCCAAGGCGGGCGTCGAGCCACTCGATGACGTGTGCGGCGGCCCGGCTGACGTAGGGATCCTGGTCGTAGAGTTCGATGTGGTTGTGGGTGTCGATCCAGGCGAGCTGCTTGTCACCGCCGGCGGCGTCGTAGACCTGTTGGGCGAACTCCGGCCACAGGAACAGGTCGGTGGTGCCGTGCACGATCAGCATCGGTGTCGGCGCGACGAGCGGCGCGTGCGCGATCGCGTTGTAGGCGAAGTAGGACTGCAGGGACTTGGCCACGACCCGGTTCTCCCACGCGGGCGCGTCGCTGCGGGACGTGCGGTCGTAGTAGCTGAACGCCTCGGGGTTGGGCATGAACGCCAGCCCGTCGGACAGGTCGGGCGCGATCGCCGGGATGTACTGCACCTCGCCGGTCTCGTACTCCGTGCCGGCCAGGTCGTTGAGCTGGCGCAGCAGGCTCGCGAACCCGTCGGATCCCATGGCGGCCAGGAAGGTGCCGCCGATGTTGAACCCACCGGCGATGCTGACCACCGCGGCCACCCGCTTGTCCCGGGCCGCGGTCGAGATCGCGTACCCGCCGCCCATGCACACGCCGGCCAGCGCGATCCGCTCCCCGTCGACATCCTCGCGGGCGCGCAGGTAGCTCACCGCGTTGGCGTAGTCGTCGATGATCTGCGCCGGGTCGTAGTAGCAGCGCGGCTCGCCCTCGCTGTCCCCATAGGTCCGCGAGTCGAACGTCAGCACGGTGTAGCCGGCCTCGGCGAACTGCTGCGCATAGTGCGGCAGCGTCTGCTCCTTTACGCTGCTCGCCGGCCCGCACATGACGATCCCCGGCGTGCTCTCGCCCTCCGCTGCCTCGGGTGGGCGGTAGAGATGGCCGGCGAGGATCAGCCTCTCGCTGACGAACCGCACCGGTTCACGGCGGGCCGGATCCGCGACGAGCTGGTGGTCGGCGTCGGCAACGAAAAAGCGCTCCGCGGCGTCAACCGGCTCGGTCAGCCTGGCCGGCGTCGGACGCATGGTGGTCAGTTCCACGAGATACTTCCCCTTGTCGTTTCTGGTTGCCGAATGGTTGTGCCCTGCTGATCACGGGCGCGGCGAGTCACGGGCGCGGCGAGGTGATCGTCTGACCGCGAAGCTGGACGGCCTGCCGCAGCATCCACACGCCGTTGCGCAGTACGAAGTCGTCCCGGAAGGTGCCCACGGTGACAACCAGGAACGTGCCGTTCCCCGGCCGTCGGTGCTCGATCAGCGTTGTCAGCGTGACTACACCCGAAATGGATCGTTTACTCAGCACATCAACGTCTTCGATGGTGACGTTGTGCTCGATCGTCCGAGCCATCGTGGCGAACTGTTGCGGGAACACCTGCCGGATCGCGGTTGCGTCGAGCCGCGATCCGTCCACCATGGTTGAGACGAAATCGTCCGGGACGTGGCGCAGGAACAACTCCGGCCGCTTGTCGACGAACGCCGTCCGGAAGTCCCCCTGGTAGATACCGTCCAGCACGGAACGGGCGGCATCTTCGCTCAGCTGTTCCGGCGCCTCGGCCACGGCCGGCGCTGGTTCGCCCGACATGGGCGGCTCGGCGGCGTCCGCCGTGACAACCAGCGGAATCAGCGATGCCAGCGCGGCGATCACGGCTGCCGTCATCGGCAGTCGCCACGTGGTCCGGCGAGCTCGAGCTGTCCTCAGTAGGTCGGTCACGGCCGTGATCCTTTCGCGAGATGTGTCATTCGGAGCTGGCCACTGTGGCCGGTGGAATGGCGCTGTCCGCATAGAGGAGGAAAGCGCTGATCAAGCCCGAGATATCCGTGATCTTTCAGGTACGGCGTGACGCCGAGCCCGAATACCGCGAGCACGCGAGGCGCGAGCGCCACCCGTTCCGGGGCACTCCTCGGAAGACGCGCCCGATCCCCAGGTCTCGCCGAAGGTCATCGTGTCCAGGAACAGCTCCGACACGCGCAGTCCCGTACGGCCCAACAGCCGAAATCTCATGGCCCGAGTATTGGCGCGCGCCAGCCCGGCCGTCCAAGACAAGCTGTTATAGCCTTCGGTTATGGATGCTCATCTCCGCGACCTGCGTTACTTCTTGACTGTGGCCGAGGAGCTGAGCTTCACCCGAGCCGCCGAGCGGCTCCACCTGTCCCAACCGGCGCTCAGCAAGCAGATCCAAGGCCTGGAGCGCACCCTACGCGCGGCGCTGTTCGATCGTGGTCGTCGGCAGGTTCGACTGACCGCCGCCGGGGAGGCGTTGCTCGCCGTCGCACGGCGGGTCCTCACCGAGTGGGACGACGGCACGGTCGAGGTCGGTGACATCGTCGCCGAGCAACTGCGGACGCTACGAGTCGGCACCCTGACCTCAATCGGCCGCACGCTCTACCGCGAGGCTGTCAACCATTTCGCCACGCGCCGGCCCGGCTGGCGGATCGAGCTCCGTTCCTTCGGTTGGGGCGACCCGACGGCGGGTCTGCACGACCACGCGACCGACGTGGCGTTCCTCTGGCTCCCGGTGGACGCCGAGGACATCAGCTACCACATCCTGCTCAGCGAACGACGGTTCGTGACCCTCAGCAACCAGCACCGACTGGCACACCGCACAACCGTGCTATTCCAGGACCTCCTCGACGAACCGTTCGTGGCCCTCCCACACTCGGCCGGACCACTGCGCGACTTCTGGCTCGGCGCCGACCAGCGACCCGACACACCCGTGACGGTCGTGGCCGAGGTGACCAACGCCGACGAGAAACTCGAGCTCATCGCCTCCGACACGGCGATCGGGCTGGTCGCCGAGAGCAACGCCGCCATCTACGCGCGTCCGGACCTCGTCAGCATCCCGGTGACCGACCTCGGACCCGCGCAGCTGGCCGTCGCCCACCGCCGCGGAGACCGGAGACAGGCCGTCCAGGCCTTTACGCTGGCCTGCACCGACGCCATCCGCAACGCGTATGAACCAGCAGCCAACGGCGCCGAGGTGCCCGCGCCGACGAAGCACCCAGCACGGTGACTCGCGGCGGATGACCGTACCCTCGGGCTGCGCGACCTTGAGAAGTAGTGGTTAGCACTTTCGGATCAGCGGCCGGATGTGCTTGTTGAGGTTCGCGTTCAGAGTGGGCGCCCTTGGCAGGGCTACATGCAGACGGTCCCGCGTCTGACCAGCGGTTTTCCAGCGGGATGCTGGTGATTGAGGGGCAGTTTCATGTCGATCACCCAGGAGGCGATGCGTGGATGGCCGCTTGGGAGCGCGACTCGCCGACAGAGTCGAGCGTTGTCGTGCGGGCGTTGCTGCGGCCGGCGCACCGGCTGCTGATGTTCGCGAGCGTGGTCACGTTGGCGTTGAATGTGGCGGACCCGCTCGTTGCGGGGGAGTACGGAAGGCGGCGTTCGATGCCGTTGGACCTGTTCTCTTGATCGGCTGGGCCGAGGTTGGACCTGGCTTCTTTGCAAGCGCTTGGTGCAGCCCATCCGCCGGAGACCGCCGCCATCCGGACCGGTGTCGAGCTACCGCATGTGCAAGCCAAGGAACAAGTGGGTGCCCAGAGTCGTCTGATTTCGTTGCAGGACAGGGGAATCAGTCGTTCATTTCACGTCTGGCGCCCCCTTTTTCGTCGCGGACACGCTCGGCGTGGGCGGTGACGGCGAGGAACGCCGCCGCGAGCATGGACAGGGCGATGTGCCGGTACCAGGAGTCGTACCTGCGGACTTGGTAGTGGTCCAGCCCAGTCTCGTTCTTGGCGAACTGGAACGTTTCCTCGACGCCCCAACGGGATCCGGCGACGCGGACCAGTTCGGCAAGCGGCACCGGGTGCGGGTATGGCAGATGTTGTAGACCAGTTCGGTGGGTTTGCTGATCGAACGGCGGACCAACAACTGGTGCTCGTCCGCGCCGGGATCCAGCAGCAGCCAGTCATAGAGGCGATGGGCCCTTGCTGCCCTTCCCGTCGGACAGTCGCTGCCAGCCCTTGCGGGGTGCGCTGCGGGTCAGCTCGTCGGCCCGCGCAGGTCCCTTTCGGGGTGGTGAACCGCTGTGCGGTCAACGGTTCGCTGAAGCCCGAGGGGTAGTTGTGGTCGCCGACGAGGTAGATCCCGCCGTACATCACGCCCCAGTCCTGCTGCCCCTGCGCGGTGTCGGAGGCGGGGAGCGCGAGGTTCACCCCGGAAAGCAGTGCCATGATCGTTTCACGGCAGCGCGGACCCGGACATCACCGGGCGGGTACGGAAAACCCGAACCCCGGAATCGGGGGCTCGCCTGATCGTGGCGCGGCGGCGAGATTCCTACGGTCGAAGCCATGAGATCAGGGACGAGGACGGCCGCGGTGATGCTCGACGGGGTGGCCAAGCGGTACGGCAAGGGCAGGCACGCGGTCCAGGCACTGCACGGGATCACGGCCGCCTTCCAGCGAGGTAGCTTCACGGCGGTCATGGGGCCGTCGGGCTCCGGCAAGAGCACCCTCATGCAGTGCGCCGCCGGGTTGGACCGGCCCACGTCGGGTTCGGTGCGGCTGGGCGACGTGGAGATGACCCGGCTGCGGGAGCGCAGGCTCACCGATCTGCGGCGCACCCGGATCGGCTTCGTCTTTCAGTCGTTCAACCTGCTCCCCGCGCTCACCGTGCGGCAGAACGTGCTGCTCCCGCTGCGGCTGTCCGGCGTGCGGGCCGACCGGGAGAGGGCCGGGCGGGCGCTCGCCGAGGTCGGGTTGAGCGGCTACGAGCACCGCCGTCCCGGCGAACTCTCCGGCGGACAGCAGCAGCGGGTGGCGATCGCCAGGGCGTTGATCACCGAACCGGAGGTGGTGTTCGCCGACGAGCCGACCGGGGCGCTGGACACGGTGACCGCCGGCGAGGTGCTGGCGTTGCTGCGCGGGGCCGTCGACCGGCAGGGGGCAACCGTCGTGATGGTCACCCACGATCCGGCGGCCGCCGGGTGGGCGGACCGGGTGCTGTTTCTCGCGGATGGACACCTGGTCGACGACCTCCACGGCGCGTCCGTGGCCAGGATCGGTGACCGGATGCGGGCACTGTCCCCGGCGGCCGTGGCATGAGCACGGGACTCGCCAGGACGTCCATCCGGTCCCGGCCGTCGACATTCGCCGGGGTCGTGGTGGCGCTGACCTTCTCCGCCACCGTGATCTCCACCTGCGTGGCCATGCTCGTCACGGTGGGCCGCATGGCGGAGTTCCCGAACAAGGCCGAGGTGACGGACCTGTCCGCCGCGCTGACCGGCGGCACGGGCTATCTCACGATCCTCATGGCGGCCGTCGTGGCCTCGCTCGCCGTGAACCAGCGGGAGCGGGAGACCGCGCTGCTGCGCGCGGTCGGCGCCCGGCCGGGGCAGGTGCGCCGCATGGTGGTGGCGGAGATGTTGCTGTGCGCGGCGCCGTCGGCGGTCGTGGGATACGCGCTCGGCTCGATCGCCGTGCGGCAGTGGTACCGGGCCATGGCGGCGCAGGGCATGGTCCCGGCGGACGGGCAGGTCAGCGTGGGGATGCTGCCGCTGCTCGTGAGCTTCGGGGTGCTCGGTCTGACGTCTGTGATCGGCGGCCTGATCGCCGCGCGGCGCGCCGCCCGCACCCGACCCGCGGCGGCCATGGCCCGCGCTGCGGCGCCGAGGGACGGGATGACGTGGCCGCGGCGGGTGCTGGCGGTGGTGGCGCTGGCCGGGTCGGTGGCGCTGACCGTGGTGGCGTTCTTCCTACCCCAGGAGACCGCCTACGACCTGGTTCCGCTGCTACTGCTCGCGTACCTGGTGGCGGTCGGGGCGGCCGGGCCGTTCCTCGGCCGGCTCGTCACCGCCCTGACCGTGCCGGTGTCCCGGCTGCTCGGCGTTACCGGCGAGCTGGCGGTCGCGAACAATCGGGCCCGGTCTCGCCGGATGTCGGCCGCCATCGCCCCCATCGCCTTCGCTTCCTCGTTCGCCGTGGCGAAACTCGGCGAGCTGTACCGGGACGGGCGCGGACTGAGCGACGTGGAGTGGCTGGAGATCTTCGGTACCGGGATGTACGCGGGGTTCGCGGCGGTCATCGCGGCCAGCACGCAGGTGATGTTGACCATGGAGCGCCTGCGTGAGGTGTCGTTGCTGCGGCTCGTGGGGGTGCGGCGGCGGCGTGTCGTGGGCATGGTGGTCTGGGAGTCGACCATCATCGCGGCCGGAGCCGTGGCGATCGGCGCCGTCGTGGGGACCGTGGTGTCGGTCCCGATGATGGCGGGCGGCCTGCCCACGGTGCCTGCGGCCGGCTGGTTCTGGATCACCGGGAGTGGGGTGCTGGTGGTGGTCGCCGCGGCGGTCCTGCCGCTGCTGCGGTTGCTGACGATCCGGCCGATCGAGGGGGTGGCGGTGCGCACATGAGGTATTCCGCCGTCAGGTTTGCCACGGCAGCGCGCCTGGTGGGTGCCCCGTTCGGGCGACGGCAGCGTGGCGAGTTCGGCCTCGCGCTGATCGGTCTGATCCCCGGCCTGGTTGGCGGAGTGCTCACGCTGGTTCTGCTATCCGCCGGCGCGGTGCTGACCGTGGTCAACATCGGGTTGCTGCTGCTGGTCGGGGTGCTCGCCGGTGTTCGCCACCTTGGGGGGTTCCACCGCTGGTTGCTGCGCCGGTTGGTGGGTGAGCACATCCCGCCGCCCCGCCGGGACGCCCGCCCGTCCGGTCTCGCGGCGGCCCGCCGGAGGCTGACCGGCTCGGACGGCTGGCGGGCCGTCGCCTATGTCCTGCTGTACATCCCGCTGTCGGTCCTGTTGTTCGTCGTGCTCGTCGGGGTCCGCGTCTACGGCTTCGGGTTCCTCACCTACCCGTTGTGGTGGTGGCTGTTGGACTCCGACGGCGAGCGCGGCCTCGGGGTGGGCGAGCTCCAGCTCGACACGTGGCCGTCGATGGTCGTCGTGTGCGTGGTGGGGCTGGCGGTGCTGGCGTTGTCGACCTGGGGCGGGGGCCGGCTCGTGGCGCTCGTGGTCGCGGCTGCCCGCGCGCTGCTCGGTCCCGCTCCTCTGTCGGCCAGGGTGCGGGCCCTCGAGGAGACCCGCGGTCTGGCCGTGGCGGACTCGGCGGCGGCACTGCGGCGGATCGAGCGCGACCTGCACGACGGGGCACAGGCCCGGCTGGTGGCGTTGGCCATGTCGTTGACCATGGCCAAGGAGAAGCTGCAGCCTGCCGCTCCCTCGGGCGAACAGCTCGACCAGGCCAAGGCGCTGGTCGACGGTGCGCTGCGGGGAGCGCGGACGGCCATCCAGGAGCTTCGTGAACTCGTCCGCGGCATCCACCCGCCGATGCTCGACGTGGGTCTGGCCGAAGCGCTGGAGAGCCTGGTGGCCGACTACAGGCCGTCGGTCACTGTGGACTCCCGACTGCGGCGGCGTCCTTCCCCCGCGGTCGAGACCATCGCCTACTTCTGCGCGGCGGAGCTGATCACCAACGCCGCCTGGCACAGTGCTGCCGGCGAGATCACGGTGCTCCTCCGGCAGTCCGACGACGAGCTGGTGGTGACCGTGCGGGACGACGGTCGGGGTGGCGCGGTCATCGGCGCTGGCAGCGGTCTGACGGGGCTGGCGACCCGGATCCGTCCGGTGGACGGGACGCTGGACCTCTCGAGCCCGCCGGGCGGGCCGACCACCGCAGTGGTTCGGTTGCCGTTATCTGTCCCGTCCTAGTCGTCGTCGAGGAGGAATCGTGCGCACCGTCATAGCCGAGGACGCGGTGATACTGCGGGACGGCCTGGTTCAGCTGCTCACCGACCGCGGCGTGGAGGTCGCGGCGGCGGTGGGCGACGTCGAGTCGGTGCACGCCGCCGTGGCCGAGCACGAGCCGGACGTGGTCGTGCTGGACATCCGGATGCCGCCGACCTTCACCGACGAGGGGCTCCGCGCGGCCGTGGCGCTGCGGGAACGGCACCCCGGTCTCGGCGTGCTGCTGTTCTCGCAGTACGTGGAGGTGCGCTACGCCTCCCAGCTGCTGACCGGAAACGCCGCCGGCATCGGGTACCTGTTGAAGGAGCGGGTGCTCGCGGTGGACGACTTCATCGACGCGCTGCGCCGGGTGGCCGCCGGCGGCACGGCGCTGGACCCGGAGGTGGTGTCCCGGCTGCTGGCCACCCGGCACGTCCGGTTCGGGCTGGAGTCGTTGAGCCGGCGGGAGAGGGAGGTGCTGGATCTGATGGCCCAGGGCCACACCAATGTTGGGATCGCCCACGAGATGACGATCAGCGACCGGGCCGTGGAGAAGCACGTCAGCTCCATCTTCACGAAGCTGGACCTGCCGCGCACCGAGGGACAGCACCGCAGGGTGCTTGCCGTGTTGCGGCACCTGGGAGTGGAATGAGGGCTCGTTGCGAAGAATCCGGCCCGACGCGCGAACCGCCGATCCTGGGGGAAATCCGACAGGGGCGGTCATGCGTGTCGAGCCATCCCGGCGCGGAGTCGACGATCGCGAACACCGTGGCCGGGCCAGTGTTGTCGCGTTCGACCGCACCAAGGATCTCGTGCGCAAGGTACTCCAGGACGAGCAACCGCGCGTAGAGGTCCGGCATCCGATCCTGCCGTTGGGCTTGGGTGCGGAGTTGGGCCGCCGACCTGGCACTCCTGACCGCCCGCCGCACCGACCTGGTCTCCGATCGGGTGCGGGTGAGGGCCGTTGCCTGCCAGAACGTGATCACGGTGCCGCCCTCACCCCAGTCGAGTTTGAGACCATCCACACCGCCGCACACGCGGCCTGACAACCATCACACCCGAACCGTCAATCAAAGTCTGGGCAGTCCCCTTGGGCCAGGGCTCGCTGTTCCGGGCACGTTGCTCGAAGTCAGCGCGATCGCGGCTGTTGGCTCGTAGATCTCCGTCGTCGGCGACCACGCGTGACGGCTGGAGCACGTCGAGCGCCGAGGGTTGCCGGCCCTGTGGCCACCGTCCTCGCCGGTCGGGAGTCGTGGGCCGTCGTCGGAGGTGTCGCAGGCGGAGGGGATGAAGGTGCGCGTCCGGCCCGGTCGGTGACGGTTCACGGGCGGCCTCGGACTTCCCCGACCGGGAAGTCCGAGGCCGTCGTTCCGCGGCTTCCACCGGCCAGCGGTGCGCCGGGCGTCGCGTCGTTGTTCGCGTCCGAATTGTTGAGTGTCGCCCAGCGCACCAGAGGCACGGTGATCGCGGTCGTGATCACCGCGACGACGACCAGCACGGTGTAGGCCAGTTGGTTGATCAGACCGGCCTGGTAACCGATGGTCAACACCACCAGTTCGGTCACGCCGCGGCAGTTCATCAGCAACCCGAGCCGGATCGCGTCACGCGCCGGCAGGCCGGCCAGCCGTGCGCCGACGCCGGCGCCGACCATCTTGGACACCACGGCCGCTATCAGCAGCACGATGAGCGCCAGCAGAGCCGACGGCGCCGTGGCGAGCAGCCCGACCGAGGTGCTCAGTCCGACACCCGCGAAGAACAGGGGCAGCAAGATGATCAGTGTGAAGCCCTCGAGCTGCTGACTTATCCGAGCAACGCACGGCGCGTTCCTCGGCATCGCGACACCGAAAAGGAAGGCGCCGACGACCGGATGCAGCTGGATGGCCTGGGTCAGCACCGCGTAGCCGATCGCTCCCGCGACCAGCACCACCGTCAGCGACTGGCTCGATTCGAGCCGCCGCACCATGGCCGCCAGCAGCGGACGCACGCACAAGACGGTGACCAGCACCAACGCGGTCGCCAGCAGCAGGATTCGCCATCCCGAGCCGTTCCCGACCTGTCCGGACAGCAGGAACGCCAGGACTAGCCAGACGCCACCGTCACCGATCGCGGCGGCGGACAACGCGACCGTGCCGACCCGCGTCTCGGACAGCTGCAGGTCGGCCAGTATCCGCGCGAGGACCGGCAGCGCGGTCACCGCCAGGGCAAGCCCGACGAACAGCATCGTCGCCGTTGGCGCCGCCCCGTCCTGGCCGGCGAACAGGCCGCCGGTGGCGGCTACGATTCCCGCACCCGCGACGCACGGCAGGAGCATGCCGCCGGCCACCGTTGTGGCGACGACCCCCTTGCGTTCGATCCGATCGGTGCGCAGCTCGCAGCCAAGCAGGAAGACGAACACGACCAGGCCGAGTTGTGCTGCCGCGCCAAGCCCCTCGACTACCGCGGACGGGAACAGGAACGCGCTTGCCGCAGGCCATACCGCACCGAGCAGCGACGGTCCGAGCAGCAACCCACCGACCATCTCACCAAGCACCGGCGGCTGGCCGATCCGCCTCGCCACCGTGGCGAGCAGCTGGCAGCTCATCAGGATCACCGCGATCGCGATGAGGTAGTGGGTCACCGAGTCGACGGCCGGCAACCCGGTCGCGGCCAACAGCGGAACCATGCCGGCCAGGACCGCGAGTCCGGCGACGACGCCGACCACGGTTCGGGCGCGGTGCGGTACGGATCTGTTGCCTTCGAACGGATCGGGCATCCGCTAACGCGCCGAATCTTTGTCGCGGAGGCCGATCAGTGCGGAAATCTCATCGAGGTCGTACTGGGCCCGTCCTGGCGTTCCGTACCTGGTCAGCTTTCCCCGACTCGCCCATTTCCGTATCGTTTCGATCTTGACGCCGGCTGCCAGTGCCGCGACCTTGGTCGGTACCAGCCGTCGGCCCGCGCTCAGGGTCATGCGATCGAACCCTTGCGACCTGTACCGCCGTGCGCGAAGCGCAGGGCCAGCGACAGCCACTGGCGCGGATCAACCGCGTGCCCGGCCTCGCAGCTCACGCGGTTGCCGCCCGAGCCGACGCCGTCCGGGTCGATATGCGCGTACACCTTCCGCCCACACCCGGGCCGCTCGCACAGTCCGAGCGCGACGTAGTCCGTCGGGTTGATCGCGTGCCGGGCACGGGTGCATACGCGGGCGAACTCCTCGATCGCGTCGACGATGGCCGGGTGACTCACCAGAAAGCTCAGATTGTCCAGCAGGAACTTCACCAGCGCGGTGACCTCCCGGCGTGGCCGGAGCGGTAGGCCCGCCTCCTCCGCCACCAGCGCCGCCCACGACGACAAGAGGGACAGGACTTCCGTGCGAGCGGTGACCAGAGTGTCCCGTAGAACTATTCCAGGGCTTTTCCTGCCACGAGATTGACCGAGGCCGCGCGTGCGCTCGCCGTGCAGCACGACCCCACACCTCGCATACAGCAACGGCAGTGCCTGTAATGCCTCGTCAAGCTTCCGCACGCAGGGTAGGCATATGCGCGCCCCACCCGCCGAAGTTGCCGATTGCTGAAGTTTGGTGGACACCGCGCTAGTGCAATTGGGGGATTCGCATTGCGCCTCGGGCATCTCAACTCCTCGGGTGATTTCCGTCGACGTCAGCACCTTGGCACCTTCTGGAATCAGCGCGCTGCGACGCTGATATGGCGACGTAATAGCAACCTGATAGCGAGCTAATCGCAATTGGTCGTGTTGTCAACGGTGCATATTAGGCAAATGATGTGATCCATGTCACCCTTGTCTCGGGAGCGTGGGAATGTCACGGTTGGTGGGACGGCACCGCTGTGTCCAGATGTGGAAATCTCCCACTGAGCAGCAATTACTCTTGATGTCGTAGATCATTTCGCTTGTCGCTCGCGCGCGCCGCATCAGTGCGCAGGTCGCGGCGGAAGGGATTATCGTAATGCAAAAGGACGCCTTGCGGGTCGCCATTATCCTCGGTACGGCGCAGGAGGGACGTTCGGGATCGGCGGTGGCCAACTGGTTCACCGGTCAGGCTCGGCTGTTCGATCAATTTACCATCGACGTAATCAACCTCGCTGAGGTCGAGTTGCCACTGGTCCCGCCGCGGTCGTCGGCATCCGCCGATGCCGACGTGCTGGCCGACACCGCTGCGCGACTGACCGCCGCGGACGCGTTCGTCGCCATTACGCCGGAGTACAACCACAGCTTTCCCGCGTCGCTGAAGAATCTGATCGACTGGCACCGTACGCCGTGGCAGGCCAAACCCGTCGCCTTCGTGTCGTACGGCGGGCTGGCGGGCGGACTACGTGCCGTGGAACAACTGCGTGGCGTCTTCGCCGAGCTGCATGCCGTCACGATTCGAGACACGGTCAGCTTCCACGTGGTGTGGGATCAGCTCGACGATGACGGCAACCTGTGCACCTCCGACGCGGTCGTGCCGGCGAAAGTGCTTCTCGAGCGGCTGGTCTGGTGGGCGACAGCGCTCAAGAACGCCCGTACCCAGCAGCCCTACGTCGCCTGACGGCCGCGAGACCGGGGCACACGCGGAGACCGAACGAGACCGGAGGCTGATCAGTCGTGGACAGCAAGAATCGATTCGAGACGAAGAGCACGCACGCGGTCGCCCGCGCTGAGTGGCTCATGGGGTTGCTGGTCGCTGTCGTGCTGGCGATATACAACATCGGACAAATCGACTGGTTCGTCTTCGTCGGACTGTTCGTGGTGATTGACGTCATCGGTTACATCCCCGGTGCGATCGCCTATCATCGCAGTCCGGACGGCGCGATCTCAAAGGGCTACTACGTTGCCTACAACGTAATGCACAGCCTCCTCACCGCCGGGGCGATCGCCCTGGTGTGGGCCTTGATCTTCGGGCCAGAATGGGCGTTGCTCGCGCTGCCCATCCATCTATTCGGGGATCGAGCGCTGTTCGGCAACACCATGAAGCCGTTCGGGATTCCCTTTGAGCCGGTGACGACGCCGGAGTTCGCGGAATTCGAACGGGAATATCGTGGTGAGCAAGGTGTGGCCGTTCGTGAAAGAGTCGATTCTGGAAGGGTATAGAATGAGATTTCTCGCACGGGAACGCGCCACGCTCGAACGGATGCTGCCGGGCCTGGACGAGGCTCTGCAGGACATCCCGCTCAGCAAACTGGAGAGCGACTCGTCACCGGGTATCTCCCTGCTGCGGGAATCAGGCGGTGCCGGTCTGCTCATTCCGGCCGAATACCAGGGCAAAGGCGCCAGTGCGTTGGAGGCCGTGCAAATTCAGCGTGCGATCGGCTCCCGGTCCCCGTCTCTGGCGGTCGCCGCCACCATGCACCATTTCTCAGTCTCCAGCTTGGTGTACATGGCCGCTTTCGGCGGCCAAGAATGGCTGTTGCTCGAAGCCATCGCGACCAAGAACATGCTGTTGGCCTCCGGGTTCGCCGAGGGACGCCCGGACGGACGCATTCTGGCGCCGAGCATGGATGTCACGGTTACCTCGGAGGGAGTGCGGGTCAGCGGGTACAAGCGGCCGTGCAGTCTCGCCCGGTCCATGGATTTGCTGACCGTGAGCATGCGCTTGCCTGCGCCGGACGGTACTGGCGACCGGTTGGCCGTCGCCTTGATTCCGGCCTCCGACCCCGGCGTGACTGTCACGCCGTTCTGGTCCAGTTTCGTTCTCGCCGGCGCGGAGAGCGATCAAGTACGCATCGACGACGTGCTGGTTCCGGACAGCCTGGTGGTGCTGACCGAGGTGACTACCGACGGCGAGCTGGACGACGTCCAGACTGCCGGGTTCGTGTGGTTCGAACTGCTGATGACCGCTTCGTATCTCGGCGCGGCGAGCGCGATCGTGGAGCAGGCGCTGGCCAGTGAGAAGTCGTCGGAGACGGCGCGACTCAAGCTGGTTTCGAACCTCGGGGCGGCCGCGGCGGCGGTCGAGAACATCGCGCGTCAGATTCCGCGGTCGCAGTCCGACATGGCGCTGCTGGCGGACACCCTGCTGGTGCGCTACGCCGTGCAGGACGCCATCGCCGCCGTGGTACCCGCCGCCGTGGAGCTGCTCGGCGGGCTGCGGTTCATGTCCGCGAACGACATCGGATATCTGGCGGCCGCGGTGAACGGGCTCGGTTTTCATCCGCCGTCGCGGGGTCGAATGGCCGGACCACTGACCCGGCATCTCGCCGGCGACACTCTCAAAATTGCTTGAGGAGCAACACATGACGTGGCGGAAGAAAACCATTCTGCTCACCGGCGCCAGCGGTCTCGTCGGTCGGGCGCTGATCGACGACCTTGCCGCCGAATTCGACGTCGTGTGCCTGCGTCATCGCCGGTCGATCAACGATGTCCGGGTCAGTGAGTTCTCCGGTTCCTTCGCCGAGCCGTGCCTCGGTTTGTCGCCGGCGGACTACGCGGTGCTGGCCAAGCGGGTGGACGCCATCGTGCATGCGGCGGCGGCGACCAGTTGGAAGCTGAGCCCGGAACGCATCCGGGAGGTCAACACCAGCGGGGCGACCGCGTTGCTGGGGCTCGCCGAGCAGGCGTCGGCTCCGCTGTACTTCCTGAGCACCGCGTTCGTCGCGTGTCCACCGGAGAAGCATCACTCACCCGGTGCCGCGGCCTACGTCGACTCCAAGATCGAGGCGGAGGCGATCGTCCGGGAACACCCAGCGCCGAGCGTGATCGTCCGGCCCTCGATCATCATCGGAGACTCGCTGGACGGTCGAATGTCGCAGTTCCAGGGCATCCACGCGGTGATGGGTGCCATCATGCGCGGCCAGGCCCCGATGATCCCCATGCCGGCCGATGCCCTGATCGACTTCGTGCCGCTGGACGCGGTGACCGGGGTCGTCGGCAAGCTCCTGCGCGAGAACATCACCGCCGGCGAGTTCTGGCTGACCGCTGGGGACCAGGCGCTGTCCGCGCTTGAGCTGCTGGACGTCTGCATGGAGCTGGCGGCGGACCTCGGGCTGGGTACCCCGAAGCCGCGGCTGATCCCGACCGAGGCGGTGGATCGCCTGATCCTTCCGCTGCTGGAGGACTCACTGCCGCCCCGGCTGGCCGCGAGGTTCAAGTTCCTGCTCGAGTTCGCCAGCCTTTTCCAGAAGTCCGGTGCGCTGCCGAACTCGATGTCGGAGTTGGGATTCGCCGATAGCGTCACCAACAAGGCCCTCAGCCGGGCCGCGTACAACACGTTGTACTACTGGGCGCAAGGCAAGGGCCTGGCACCCACGAACCAGAAGCAGCTTGCATGACACCGCCTGTGTCGACCTCAAGATCAAGCCCTGCCGAGTATGCGACCACACAGAATCTTCCGTTCCCCGACGCAACCACGACATTCAACTCCGGGGAGGCGGAACTGTCATGACGGTCGCGGAGGTCAGGCTGGACATCGAGAATCTGTGCCGGACACATCAGGGCGCCGGGCGGGCGTCGCTCGGGCGGCTGTTGGGCGGGATGGCCGAGGTCGACTCCTCGGGTGCCTGGGTTCTTACGCACGACGGCCGACGTTTCTTGAATTTCGGCGGCCACGGGGTGTACCTGCTCGGCCATCGTCACCCGGCGGTGACCGCGGCTGTGCGGCAGCAGCTCGAAACACATCCGATGTCCACTCGGGTCTTCTTCGAGCCGGTGGGAATCGAGGCGGCGGCCGAGCTGGCCTCGGTCACCCCGCCCGGTCTGGATCTGGTGCACTTCGTCAACTCCGGGACGGAGGCGACGGAGGCCGCGCTGAAACTCGCGCGGGCGCACGGCAAGACCGAGCTGGTCACCACGAACCGGGGGTTCCACGGGAAGACCCTTGGCGCGTTGAGTGTGACGGCTCGCCGGCTCTACCAGGATCCGTTCGAGCCTTTGCTGCCGGGCGTCACCGTCGTGCCGTACGGAGATCCGGTGGCGCTGGAAGCGGCGCTGGCCGCGGTCGCCGGGCGCGGCTGCGTCATCGTCGAGCCGGTGCAGGGCGAGGGCGGGGTGATCGTGCCGCCGCCGGACTACCTCGCGACGGCCGCCCGACTGTGCCGGCGCTACGACTCGCTGCTGATCGTCGACGAGATCCAGACCGGCCTCGGTCGGCTCGGCAGTTGGTGGGGCGTCGATACCGCGGGGATGGTGCCCGACCTGCTCCTGGTGGGAAAGGTGCTGTCCGGTGGGGTGGTCCCGGTGTCCGCCGTGGTGACCACGGCGGATATCTACAAGCCGTTCGCCAAGGACCCGTACCTGCACTCCTCCACGTTCGCGGCGTCGCCGATCGCCTGTTCGGCGGCGCTGGCGGCGGTCCGGGTCGTGCGCGACGAGGACATCGTGTCTCGCGCGGCCACGCTCGGCGAAGAGTTGCTCGACGCGGTGCGCGGCGTGACGTCACATGTCGAGACCGAGCGGGTCGAGGTGCGTGGGCGCGGTCTGCTGATCGGCATCGAGTTCGACGAACCCGGGCTGGTCGGCGAGTTGTACCTCAACCTGGTCGACCGTGGTGTGCTGGTGAACCATTCGTTGAACTCACCGACGGTCCTGCGACTTACTCCGCCGGCGATTCTTTCGCCGGCGGAACTGGAGTTCTTCAACACCGTGTTCGCCGAAGCGGTAGCGGAAACGGTGTCCAAGTGACGTCGAGGCAAGGAATATAAGAAATGCCCAAAGTCATCATGTCCTTCATTGTTCCTGGTTTCGACCCAGCTGCCGCCTTCGACCTCGTCAGTGATTTCAAGAGCTATCCGGAGCTGACCGACGCTGTGGTGGCCGTCGACCTGAAGGACAGCGAGGAGCCCGGAATCATCTCGACCTGGACCGTGAAGTTCCGACGCGGCCTGCTGTGCTGGACCGAGCACGACGTGTTGGACCGGGCGGCAGGCGAGATCGAGTTCCACCAGTTGGAGGGAGATTTCGAGGTATTCGACGGATATTGGCGCGTCAGGGCCGCCCCGGGCGGCACGGAGGTGCAGTTCGAGGCGCACTTCGATCTCGGCATGCCGACGCTCGCCGATCTTCTCGACCCGGTGGCCGAACGAGCGCTTCGTGACAATATCGCGCTGATCCTCGCCGGCCTGTTCGGTGAGATTCACCAGGTTGCGAAGGCGAGTTAGGTAGTGGCTCGCGCGCAGCTGTCCACGTCCGATATCACGTCACATGACGCGCTGGCCGTAGTCGAGAAGCTCGGCCAGAGCTCTTCGATGTTCCTGGCACTCAACGAGGGCAACAGGTACTTCTCGGTCGAAGACCGGCCCGGACTGATCGCCTACCGGCCGGCCGGGCGCCGGTACTGGGTGCAGCTCACCGGCGCCTGCGCGGCGGACGCCGATCGCGGACCGCTGGACCGCGCGTTCGCCGATGCCGCCCGGGCGGCCAGGAAGCGGGTCATCGCCGTGCAGTTGAACCGCGCCGACGCCGAACGTGCGGCGACAGCGGACTGGGTCGTGAACCAGTTCGGCTGTTCCTACAGCATCGACCTCGCCCAGTTCAGCTTGCGCGGGCAGAAGTTCGTCAAGACCCGCAACATGATCGCCCGATCGCGGCGGGAGGGAGTGACGGTCAGCGAGGCCGCGGCGGATCGACTGGCTGTTCCGGAATTCGCGGCGCAACTCGACGGCGTCGACGCCGCCTGGCTACGCAACAAGGGGCGGCATGTCAAGGAGCTGCGACTGATGATCGGTGAGCGTGGCGGCGCGATGCAGAACCGGCGTCGGCTGTTCGTCGCGGAGGTCGACGGCCGGGTGGTCGCCTACATCTCGTACTCCCCGGTGTACGGCGAACGGGCAGGTTGGCTGTATGACCTGACCCGGCGCGCACCGGACGCCCCGCCCGGAGTCATCGAGCACGTGTTCTCCGAAGCGGCGCAGACGTTCCGCGACGAGAAGGTCGGTTGGCTGCACCTCGGGCTCACCCCGTTCGTCGGACTGCATCCCGAGCACGCGGTGCCTACCTCATCCCGACTGCTGAACTCGGCGTTGTCCCTGATCGGAGAACGTGGCTCCGCGCTCTATCCGGCCAAGGGCCAGCTCGCCTTCAAGCTCAAGTGGCGGCCGCAGTCGGTGACACCCGAGTACATCGCATTCCCTCGCCGTGTTCGCCTGCGAGACGTTCTGTGTCTGGCACTGGCGACGAATTCGCTCTGAAGGAAGTGGACATGGTTGACGCAACCAGGTGCCTGGACACGGCGCCGATCTGGGTGCAGCTCGCCGGCTATGTGCCCAACGAGCCGCGCCTGAGTGGGACGAGCCGCGCGGATCTGGTCATCGTAGGTGGCGGACTGAGCGGCTTGGCCACCGCCTACTTCGTGGCCAAGGCATGGCCGGGTATGAAGATCGCCATACTCGAGGCGGGCCGGATCGGCGGGGGCGCAACCGGCGGCAGCACGGGCATCGTCGGACCTGGGCTGAAGATGTCGATTCGGCGGCTGCGCAAGACCTATGGCGACCAGATCGCTCGCGTCGCCTTCGAAGCGTCGCAGCAGGGCGTGAACCTGCTACGAGAGATCATCTACGCCGAGCAGATCGACTGCGACGCCCGCGACGAGCCGCACACCCTCGCCGCCATCACCCACCGCCAGCGCGACCGGATGGCGGCTCATCTCGCGGATCTGGACAGCCTCGGATACACCATCGACTGGCTCAACGAGGACGAACTGGTCAGACGAGCCGGTCCCGGTTACGTGGCCGGCTTCTCCTACGACGATGTTCTGCTGGTCGATCCGTACCGGCTGGCGGTCGGTCTGGCCAAGGCCGTTCGCGAACTCGGCGTCGATATTCACGAACACAGCCGGGTGCTGGAAATGCGCACGACGGGCAGCACCGCGACCACGTTGTCGACCACGTCGGCCGACATCACGGCCGATCGGGTTCTGCTGGCGATGGACGGCTACTCGGGAAAGCTGGAACCGTTCCGGCGCAGCGTGATTCCGATCAGGGCACACGTGATGGCCACGGCGCCACTGACCGACCAGCAGCGTGCCGAGCTCGGCTGGAACGGCCGGGGCGGAATCATCGATCAGCGGAACTACTTCAACTACTACCGCATGACGGCCGACCAACGGCTCGTCTTCGGTGGCGGCCCGGTCGTCGTGCCGACCGAGGACCCGGTGCCCGACTCGCGCAGCGCGGACGCGGTGCAGGTGCGGCTGCGACGGGAGATGGCGGCCAGGTTCCCGGTGCTGCGGGACATCCCGGTGGTGGCGCGCTGGAAGTCGCTGGCCGGGAGTACGGAGGATCGGTTGCCCATCGTCGCCGGCGTGCCTGGCATGCCCGGCGTGCACTACGCCGGTGCCTGGTGCGGCCATGGACTGTCCTTGTCGGTCCACTCCGCCTGGCGGTTCAGCGAACTGCTTTGGGGCCAAGCCGATTCGCACCTACTGCCCTGGACCAAGTCACGGGGGATCGCGCTGCCGAGGCCGGCACTCGAACTGGGCTCCCGGCTCTACGTGCGCCTGCTCGACCTGGCGGACAAGTACGACGTCCGCACCGGCGCGGTGCGGCCGCCGGCCGAGCCGCGGGTGTTCCAGCCGGCCGAATCGTCGACCGCCACGCGGCGGATGGAGGTTGTCCGCTGATGAGCGAGAACAACGGCGCGGCCGTGGCCGGCATCGAACACGCCGACATCGTCATCGTCGGCGCGCGGATCGCGGGCTGCGCCATGGCCATCCGGTTCGCCGAGGCAGGCAAGCGTGTGGTGCTGCTCGACCGCGGTGCCCGCGAGACCGACGTGCTGTCCACCCACTACCTGCAAGATCTGCGGCTGTGGGACGACCTCGGCGTGTTGCACGAGCTGCACGCGCTCGGTGCGCCACCGCTGCACAGCACCCGCACGGTCATGGACGGCGTCGACATGTCGGTGCACCACCCGCAGTGGCCGCGCATGTGCGTTCGCCGCGCCGGTCTCGACGAAATGCTCCGTAGGCGGGTGGAGGCCGTCGGCGTGCCGGTGCGCACCGGCCTCACGGTCAGCCGGGTGCTGACCGAACGCAACGGCCGGGTCAGCGGGGTGCTCGCCATCGGCTCCGACGGTGTCGAGCACCGCATCCTGGCGCCGCTGGTGGTCGGCGCGGACGGTCGGAACTCCACGGTGGCGAAGCTGGTCAACGCGAAGAAGTACGCGGTGACCACCAACGACCGCGACGCGATCTGGCGTTACTACCGGAACCTGCCGACCCCACTCGAGTTCCAGCTGGTGCGCGACGGCCGCGACATCTACTTCATGGTGCCCTGCGACGACGGCCTCACGCTGGTCGTCGCCCAGCCAACGCGTGACGATCCCCGTCCCTACTACCGCGACAGGGCGGTCTTCGAGGAGAACGCGCAACGCATCATTCCGACCCTGCGCGGCCTGTTCGACGGTGCCGAACAGGTCGGCGAACCACGACAGGTTCGACGGATGGACGGCTACTTCCGGGAAGCTGCCGGTCCGGGATGGGTGCTGATCGGGGATTCCGGGCATTTCAAGGACGTCATCACCGGTCAGGGCATCTCCGACGCGCTGAGGCAGGTACACGCGCTCACCCGGCGACTGCTGCCGGCGTGGGGCTCTCCGCGCACCATTGATCGCGCCACCGCGCGGTGGTGGCCAGAGCGGGACGTCGATGCCCGGCCGATGTACTACTTCTCCCGGTCCATCGGACTCGGCCTGCCGACCAACTCGGTCGACGTCGAACTGTTCCGGTATATCAGCACGTCACCGCGCCGGCGCGACAACCTGACGCTCATGCTCCGGCACGAGTACAACCCGCGCCGCCTGATGGGGCTGCCGGCGGCCGTCTCCGTGGCCAAGGCCCTCGGGCGCGCGCAAAACTCGGCGAGCCAGGTGTTCAACGACGCGCAAGCCTCGCTGTACCGCCAGTTCGGCCGGAAGCAAGCGAGGTGAACCGTCGTGGACCACTCACTGCCTGACCTCGGCTGGCGGCATCCGGATCTTGGCGAGCCGAGCCCGACCCGAATCGGATCGGGACAGGTTCGCGTCTTCCAACGGGGTTCCGGCGAGCCGATCGTCCTGGTGCACGGCGCCATGGTCAACGCAAATCTGTGGCGTCAGGTCGTCCCGATGCTGGCTTCGCGATTCCGCGTCGTCACCCTGGATCTGCCGTTCGGCTCGCATGATCGCCCGGTCGAGCAGGCGGACCTGACCCCGCCCGGCATCGCGTCGATGGTCGTCGAGACGATGGAGACGCTCCGGCTGGGTGGGGCGACCCTGCTGGCCAACGACACCGGCGGCGCGATAGCCCAGTTGATCGTCGCGGAGCGTCCGGACCTGATCGGACGGCTGGCACTGACCTCGAGCGACGCGTACGCGGACTTCCCGCCGGCGGCTTTCGGGTTCATGCGGGCCGCCGCGGCCCTGCCGGGCGGGCTGCTGCCGCTGTTGGCGCCCATGCGGATGCGCGCGTTGCGGCGACTGCCGTTCGCGCAGGGGTGGCTCACCCGCAGACCGCTATCCCCCGTCATCTCCGACTCCTATCTGCTGCCGTCGATCCTGGACCGGCGCATCCGCAGGGACTTGGCGCGGGTACTGGTCGGGTTGCGGTCGAAGCACACCGTGGCGGCGGCCGAGCGTTTCCGCGAATTCGAGCGCCCGGTGCTCGTGGCTTGGTCGCGGCAGGACCGCTTCTGTCCCATCGCCAATGCCCGCCGGCTCGCCAGGGAATTTCCTGACGCGCGCCTGGAATGGGTTGAAGACGCGTACACCTTCTCCCCGGAAGACCAGCCGGCGCGGGTGGCGGCACTTGTTTCGCACTTCATCAGCACTACCGAACCAGGGGTCGCAAATGTCCGATGACCCGCGCGCGCGATGGCGCCACCGCAGTCTCGGGGTACCGCGCGAACTGACGTTGTCCACCGGAAAACTGGTCTGTTTCGAGGCCGGCGAAGGCGAGCCCGTGGTGTTTCTGCACGGGCCGTTCACCAACGCCAACGTATGGCGCAAGGTGGTGGCCGCGCTGTCCGGCGGCTTCCGTTGTATCGCCATCGACCTGCCCTACGGCTCGCACACCATCCCGGTTCCCGAAGCGGACCTGTCATTTCGCGGGTTGGCCGAGATCACCGTCGAGGCGCTTGAACAGCTGGGTCTCGACGACGTGACGCTGGTCGGCAACGACGGGGGCACGGCCGTCGCGCAGGTGGTCGCGATGACCCGGCCGGACCTCGTCGGGCGACTGGTGCTGACCGATGGGGGTGCGTACGACAACGCCCCGCCCCGCCGTTACCGGTCGGTCCTGAAGGCGATCGCGTACGCGCCGCTGGCGCGGGAGCTGATACTCGGGCCGCTGCGCTGGCGACCACTGCGCCGGCTGCCGTTCGCGCAGGGCTGGCTTACCAGCCGGCCGGTCGAAAGCGCGACGTCGGATTCCTGGGTGTTGCCCGCGCTGGTCGACGACGGCGTCTACGCCGACGCCCGGCGTATGTTGCGCGCTCTCGATCCCGCCCTGTTGTCGGAACTCGCGCGGCGGCTGTCCGACTTCACCGCGCCGGTGCTGGTGGCGTGGTCGACGACGGACAAGGTGTACCCACCCACTCATGCCCGGCGCCTCGCCGACGACTTCGCCGACGCCCGTCTGGTGTCGATACCCAACTCCGGCGTGCTGCTGGGAGAGGAAAGACCGTTCGAATTGGCCACCCACATAGGTGAGTTCGTGCGGGGCACGCACCTCGCTCCGGTCACCGCCACCGCGCCGACACAGAAAGTTGACGAACATGCTTGAACTCAGCAAATCCGAGGTAGGACAACGCGGCCGCGAGTTCGACGTCGCCGTCATCGGTGGCGGCATCGGCGGTACCACGCTGGCCGCCATCCTGGCCAGGCATGGCGTCCGGGTGGCGATCATCGAGGCCGGCGGTCATCCCCGGTTCGCCATCGGCGAGTCCACGGTGCCGGAAACCATCGTCGGCCTTCGGGTCATGGCCGCTCGCTACGACGTGCCCGAGCTCGGTTACCTGGCCGGCCACCACACCCTGCGGCGCAAGGTCAGCACCGCGTCCGGGGTGAAACGCAACTTCGGCTTCGCCTACCACCGCGCAGGGGAGGGGTTCCGCGCCGAGGAATGCACCATGCATCCCACCTGGAGCCCGCCGATCGGCCCGGACTCACACTTCTTCCGGCAGGACATCGACGCCTACCTGTTCCAGGTCGCGCTGTCCTACGGGGCCACCGGCCTCACCTACACGCCGGTCACCTCGGTGGAGTTCGACGCCGACGGGGCCACGATCAAGACCGCGACGACCGGCGACTACCGGGCGAAGTTCATCGTCGACGCCGGTGGCATGCGCAGCGTGCTCGGTGAGCAGCTCGACCTGCGCGTCGACCCGCCGTACCAGACGCATTCGCGCACCATCTTCAACCACTTCGTCGGTGTCGAGCCATTCGACAAGGTGATCCCGTCCCGTAAGGAACACGGGATGCCGAGCCCGTTCGCGCAGGGCACGCTGCACCACATTTTCAAGGGCGGCTGGGCGTGGGTCATTCCGTTCGACAACCACATCGGCAGCACAAGCAATCTGTGCAGTGTCGGTATCAACCTGGATCTCGACGAGTATCCGAAGCGGGACGGTGAATCGCCGGAGGACGAGTTCTGGGCGCATGTCAACCGGTTCCCCAGTTTCCAGAAACAGATGAGCCGGGCGTACGCGGTGCGGCCGTACACCTCGTCGCAGCGCAGCCAGTTCTCCTCGAAACAGGTGATCGGCGATCGCTGGGTGTTGCTGCCGCACGCCTCGGACTTCATCGACCCGTTGTTCTCCAGCGGCCTCGCGGTCACCACGATGATCATCAACGCGCTCGGGCATCGGCTCATCGACGCGGTGCGCACGGACGACTTCTCGATCGATCGTTTCGAATACATCCAGACCTGGACCAAGAAGTCGTTCGGGTACTACGACAAGCTGGTCAGCTACTCCTACACCTCATGGGACGACTTCGACCTGTGGAACGCCTGGCACCGGGTGTGGTCCCTGGCCACCATGTACGGTGCGAACTCGCAGCTGACTGCGTTGATGGCCTTTCGGAGCAGCAAGGACGAGCGCGCGTTCGACCGATTGGAGCAGGCGCCCTACCGGGGTCTGCAGGCGGTGGACAATCCCAGGTTCGCCGAGATGTTCGAGGCTGCCTGCGCCGCCATGCAGTCCTATCGGGACAAGACGATCGACGTGGCGGAAGCCTGTCACGACATCCACGTCGCACTGTGCGCGAGTGGCTTGGTGCCGTCCTCCCGCTGGACCGGTTGGCGCGCGCTCGACCCGGACAACAGGGTGCCCACCGGCAAGTTCGACATGTTCGGCATGGCCAGGGTCTTGTTGTGGGGCAAGTTCGCCAGCCCGAAGCATGTACGCGGTACTTACTTCACCAACGGTTTCGCCGAGGTGTCGAAGGACGCGACGAAACTGCTTCTGGCCGAGGCGAGTCGCGGTCTCAGCGTCGGTGTCCAGGCGGCACGGGACATGTTGACCTACCGCAACCGTGACTACCGAAAGGTCGGCGGGCTGGATTAGCGCGCGTCGCGCGCTGTTCGAACAAGTCGGTGGGCGTGTTGTGAACGAACCTCGCCGAACACGCCCTGATCGTCACCGGGTCGT
>NZ_JBOHGA010000008.1:0-59928 GCF_050699915.1 Actinophytocola sp. | reverse complement strand
CGTCAACCTGGACCTGATCTACGGCACACCGGGGGAGCGGGCGGCGGACCTGGCCGCGTCGCTGGACGCGGTGCTCGAGGCGGGCGTCGACCACGTGTCGGCGTACGCGCTGATCGTCGAGCCCGGCACGGCCCTGGCGCGCCGCATCGCCCGCGGCGACCTGCCCGCCCCGGACGACGACGTGCTGGCGGACCGCTACGAGCAGGTCGACGCGGCGCTGTCGGCGGCCGGGCTGCACTGGTACGAAGTGTCGAACTGGGCGAGCGCGCCCGCGGCGTGGTGCCGGCACAACCTGGGCTACTGGCACGGCGCGAACTGGTGGGGCGTCGGGCCGGGGGCGCACAGCCATGTGGGCGGGGTGCGCTGGTGGAACGTGAAGCACCCGGCGCGCTACGCGGCGCTGCTGGCGCAGGGCACGTCCCCGGCGGTCGCCCGCGAGCTTCTATCCACTTCGGACCGTCAGCTGGAGCGGGTGATGCTGGAGCTGCGTCTGGTGGACGGCCTCGTGATCGACGCCCTGAGCGAGCCGGCACAGGCGCAGGCGCGCCGGATGGCGGAGGAGGGGCTGCTGGACGCGGCCGCGCTGAAGGGCGTGAACGGCCGCTTCGGCCGCTGCGTGCTCACCTTGCGCGGCCGGCTCCTGGCCGACGCGGTCGTCCGCCGCCTGACCTAAGCGGACTCTGCGGCGCGCTTCAGGCTCTGCGCCTCGGTGGTCATGTAACGGTTGGTCAGGCCCTTGTAGATGCGGCCGAAGACCGGAACCAGCAGCCCGCGCATCTCCAGTGTCAGGGCCAGGCGGGAGCGACCGTCCGCCAGCGTCTCGACCCGGTGGCCCGCGACGCTGGTCACGCCTCCGGACTTCTGGCGGAACTCGAAGTAGGACGGCGCATCCCAGACGGTGACCTCCCAGGTGCCCTCCGGCAGCTTCGGTTGCTTGAGGCGCACGCGGGTGCCGGTGGCGACGGGAGCGGGCGTGAGCAGCTCGACGATATCGACCGTCTCGATCCGCTGCGGCCACGCTTCCAGGTCGCTGAGGACGTCCCAAACCCGCTGCTGCGGGGCATCGATGTCGATGGAGTGCTCAAAGCGCATGGCGGTCGGTCACCTCGAAGTTCGCTGGGGATGGGCAGCGTACAGCCGTCTTCGGCCCAGCCGTCAGATCGGCTCGCCGGAGACGACGAGCATGCCGTACTGGCACTTGCTGAACACCGTGGCGAGGGCCCGCCACTGCCGGTGCACGCACAACAGGCGCAGCGCCCGGTAGGCGTACCAGGGCAGGTCCTCGTCCCACAGCTCGGCGAGCTCGTCGCGGCTGGGCAGGTAGGTCCTGGCCGTGGCGACCTGGCGCAGCCGGAACCGGTCGAGGCCGCTGGTGTCGGAGTCGACGAGCTCGAGCAGCAGCCTGCTGGTCTCGGCGGTCAGCTCACGGATCTCCGGCATGTACGGCGTGAGGCCGCCGAAGTACGCGCCGGCCATCCGTCCGATCATGCTGCGGATGCCGGTGTCGTCGTCGATGTCGACGAGCGAGGACGCGATGGTCTCCAGGCGCTCGTGCACCTCGACGAACCCGGCCAGCCGGTGTTCCTGCCCGAGCACGGGTTCCCGTGGCGGCAGCGGGGTGTGCGTCCGGCGCGCCTCACGGTGCGTCTCGCGTTGGTGCATCGAGTGGACCGCCAGGATGGCGACGATCGCGAGGAGCGCCAGGCAGATCAACAGCACCACCAGCACGGTCCCGATGACGCTCACGATCGAGACGACGACGTTCTCGAACGGCTCGAACCTGACCAGCAGCCAGACGAACGCGGCGACCGCGCCGATGCCGAGCAGGAGCCGCGCCACACAGCCACCGACCCGGCTGGCCAAGATCGCGAGGACGAGGCTCAGTCCCACGGCGAACAGGGGGTCGCGCAACACCTTCAGCGTGGTGTCCCACATCGCAACGTCCTCGGTAGATGGCCGCTCACCGGAATGTCGTCGGCCGGTCCGGGGATGTTATTCGCGCCTCAGCCGGCCGCCGCCGCGCCTCCCTTGGCGCGCAGTCCCAGGAGCATTCGGCCCATCACGTCGAGGTACTCCTCCTTGATGCGCGGCTGCTCGCTCGCCGGGGCGCCCGCCAACGCCTGGCCTGCCGCGCCGAGCATGCCGAAGGCCAGCTGCGTGGTCGTCTCCAGCGGGACCGGGACGATGGCGCCGCTGTCCAGCAACGCGCGCACGAACGTCTCCACCATCCCGTACGCGTACTTCTGCTCCTCCTCGATCCAGCTCGCCCAGCCGAGCGCCAGCGGTCCCTCCTGCCACACCACGCGGCCGTACACCGGGTCGCAGCACTGGGTCAGGAACTCGTCCAGCGCCAGCAGCGAGCTCTCCCACGCGTTCGTGCCCCGCGCGCCCGCCTTCGCCGCCTGGTCGACGACTGTGGTCTCCAGCCGCGCGAACACCGCCTCGAACAGCGCCTTCTTGCTGCTGAAGTGGTGGTACACCGCGCCGCGGCTCGCTTGGATGTCCGCGGCGACGTCCTCCAGCGAGGTGCCCGTGTAGCCCAGTTCGGCGAACCGCTGGGTGGCCGCGTCGAGCAGCGCGGCGCGGGTGGCTTCGGAGAACTGGTCGCGTCTGCTCTTCGCCGTTGACATGCGCCGAGTATAAAACATACGCTGCGTATGTTACGAACGCAGAGTAGGCGAGGGGGTCTCCAATGACGGAAGCGGTCGTCTTCAACCCGTTGCTCCCGGGGTTCGAGGCGGACCCCTACCAGCACTACCGCGAGCTGCGCGACCTCGACCCGGTCCACGACCACCCGCTGGGGTTCTGGTTCCTGACCCGGTACGACGACGTCGCGCAGCTGCTGCGCTCCGGCCTGTCGGTCGAGGACCGCAACCTCGCCGCGGGACCGGTCGCCGACCAGTACCGGGCGTTCGTCGGTGAGCGGAACACCGTCACACTGTCCATGTTGGACCGTGACCCGCCCGACCACACGCGGTTGCGCTCGCTCGTCACCAAGGTCTTCACGCCCCGCGCGGTCGCCGCTTTGGAGCCGATGGTCGCCGGGCTCGTCGATGAGGCGCTGGACCGCATCGCCGACGGCAAGCAGGTGGACCTCGTCGAGGAGCTGGCGTTCCCACTGCCGTTCGCGGTGATCTCGAAGATGCTCGGCACCCCGCCGACCGACCACGTGCGACTACGCGAGCTGACCGGCACCCTGGTCCGCTCGCTCGAGGTGGTCACCGACCCGGAGGTCATCCGCGCGATCGTCGACGCCGAGGTCCAGCTCGGCGGGATGACCGAGGAGATCATCGCCTGGAAGCGCGCCAACCCGGCCGACGACCTGCTCACCGCCCTGATCGCGGCCGAGGAGGACGGCGACAAACTGTCCGACGACGAGCTGGTGGCCCAGGTGCTGCTGCTCTACGTCGCCGGCCACGAGACGACCGTCAACCTCATCGCGAACGGCGTCGTCGCGTTGCTGCGCAACCCTTCGCAGCTCGCGCTGCTGCGTTCGCGGCCCGAGCTGGCCGGGGGCGCGGTCGAGGAGTTTCTGCGCTACGACAGCCCGGTCCAGCAGACCCGGCGGATCACGACGGCGCCGTATCCGTTGCGGGACAAGGAGATCCCGGCCGGCGAGTTCGTCATCGCGTGCCTTGGCGCGGCGAACCGGGACCCGGAGTTCTGGGGCCCGTCAGCCGACGAGCTGCAGATCGACCGCCCTGCCGCGCACCGGCATGTCTCGTTCGGCGCCGGCCCGCACCACTGCCTGGGCGCGGCGCTGGCCCGGTTGGAGGGCCGGCTCGCGATCGGCGGCCTGGCCTCGCGTTTCCCGTCGTTGGCGCTGGCCGGCGACGTGACGTGGAACGGCCGGCTCAACCTCCGGGGCGCCGCCGCGGTGCCGATCGGCGTCTGATCAGCGTCGGACCACTGCCAGCACGGGGCGGTGGTCGGATGCCACGGTGGGCAACACCTTGCTGTGGACCGGCTGTCCGTCGCTCAGCACGTAGTCGATCCGCGCGGTCGGGGCCTCGGCCGGGTAGGTGAACCCGTCGCCGTGACCCGCCGCGTGGCTGTCGTGGAGCAGCTGTGTGAGCGTGGTGATCTCCAGCTCCGTCGGCGGCGCGTTGAGGTCGCCGGTGAGCACGACCGGTTTCGTCGCGTCGCTGACGGCGTCGGCGACCGCGCGGGCCTGGAGCAGGCGGGAGTCGGCGTTGTCGTGCTGGAGGTGGGTGGTCATCGCCCGTACGTGCTGGCCACCGACGTCGATGATGGCTGCCAGCAGCCCGCGCTGTTCCTCGTCGGGGTTTCCCTTGGGCAGCAACGTGTTCCGCCAGTCGAGGATCGGGTGGCGGGAGAGGATCGCGGTGCCGTACTGCCTTCTCGGTTGTCCGGGTGCCGGCGGCTCGAGATCGAGGTTCGCGCCGTAGACGACGTGCATGCCGAGGCGCGTTGCCAGCTCCGCCGGCTCGTCGGTCCACTCGCTGCGCTCGCCGAAGTGCCGGTCGACCTCCTGCAGTCCCACGATGTCTGCATTGGTGCGCCGGATCTCGCCGGCGATGCGGTCGAGATCGAAGACGCCGTCGAGGCCGGCGCCGTGGTGGATGTTGAAGGACAGGACCGTCAGCGGCCTGTGATCAGCGGCGGCCGCCGGCGTGGCGAGCCCGACGAGCAGAACGGCGGCGAGTACCCACGGGAGTCGCATGTCCGTATGCAACCACACTGATCTTGGTCTACTGCGGGCCTTGGTGGATCGCGTCCAGCCGGGCCAGGTCGTCGGGGGTCAGCCGCAGAGTCGCGGCGGCGACGTTGTCGGCGAGGTGGTCGAGGTCGCCGGTGCCCGGGATGACCAGCACGTGCGGTCCACGGTGCAGGGCGAACGCCAGACGGACTTGCGCCGGGCCGGCGCGGTGCGCGGTGGCGATCGCGAGGATCTCGTCGTGCTCGGTGCCGCGGGGTCCGTCTTCGCGACCGGCGCCGGCGATGGAGAAGAACGGGACGTACGCCACGCCCTGCTCGCCGCAGGCATGCAGAACCTGGTCCTGCTGGGGGCGATGGCCGAGGCCGTAGGAGTTCTGCACGCACACCACGGGCGCGATCGCCTGGGCCTGGGCCAGATGCTCCGGGCGGGCGTTGGACACGCCGAGGTGGCGGATCAGGCCGGCGTCGCGCAACTCGGCCAACGCGCCGATGTGCTCGGTGATCGGGTCCGGCCCGGACAGGCGCAGGTTCACCAGGTCCAGCCGGTCGCGGCCGAGTTGACGCAGGTTCTCCTCGACCTGGCCACGCAGCTGGGCCGGGGTGGCCGCGGGCCGCCACTCGCCGGACGCGTCCCGGCCCGGCCCGACCTTGGTGGCGATGACCAGGTCTTCCGGGTACGGCGACAACGCGGTGTTGATCAGTTCGTTGGCCGAGCGCAGTGAGGAGAAGTAGAAGCTCGCGGTGTCGATGTGGTTGACACCCAACTCGACCGCGCGGCGCAGCACCGCGATCGCCTGGTCACGGTCGCCCGGGACGGCCTCGGCCGCGAACGCCGGGCCGCGCTGAGGCAAGCGCATCGCACCGAAGCCGACTCGGTTGACCTTCATGTCCCCGAGCGTCCAGGTTCCCGCAGCCGCCGCGTCGATCGCCTCAGAAGCCATGGCCGGAGTCTGGCACGCGCCCGGCGCGCCTTCGCGGCGCCTGTGGACAGGTCGACCGATTGAACGGTCCGTTCAATCGCCGGGGGGTCCCCCTGATTTCAACGCTACCCGCGAGCACCGACAATTTCGGGCGCGGCGGGGAGGACCGCCGGGAGTTGGTCGCATGACCATGTGCAACCACAGCACTCCGTCGACGAGGTGTCGTTCGCTTCACAGATCCGACTCGGCTGGAGCGAGGAGCCTGTTCAACCGCAGCAGCGCTTCTTGTCCAGCTGCGCTGATTTCGGTGAGGCCACCGTCCTGTGCCGTGCGGATGGTGCGTTGGACCTGATGCGGCAGCCGGAGCGCTTCGGCAGCGGCCAAGGCGGTGCGGAGGGCTTCACTGGCGCCGTCACTGTCGCCGGCCGCGAGGTGGACCCGTCCGGCGGTGACACGCTCGATGATGTGCCACTGCGGGGCGGCCGGCGTTGCGTCCGCGTGATCGGTCTGCATGATCTGGACCGCCTTGGCCGCGCGGTCCGTCGAGACGAGTCCGCGCAACAGGATCTCGCGGAAGGTGAAGGGGTTGAACAGCATCCCCTGCGCTCGTCCGTGGTCGAGCAGGTCACGGAACCGTGCGATCGCGCTGTCGAAGATGTCTGGTTCACCGTGTTCTCCGGCTGCGCGGGCGAGGAACGCGAGCGCGGTTCCTTGTCCTTCCGGGCCGGTTGACAGCTTCACCGCGCGGCTGAGTCGCTTGATCGCTGCCGGTGCTCGGGTCGCCTTGCGGAGTTCGTTGCCGTGCATCCTGAGCGTGTGTGCCAGGAAGGCAGGGTCTTCGAGGTGTTCGGCGATGATCAACGCCTTGCCGGTCCACCGGGCAGCGGCGGCCAGACGTTCTTCGGGGAGGACGGTGCCCAGCGACACACCGAGTGCCACTCGCGCCCGCCCGAGTAGCAAGAGGGTGTCCTGCTCGATGTGTCCTTCGGCAGCGCGTGCTTCCAGGCGGGCTGTGAGTGGCCACAGTTCGTTGACGGCGTCCACCGCGCGGCCGGCCTGTCGGGCGATTTCCGCCAGTCGGATCGTGGAATCACCGAACTGGACCATGGCGGCGAAGTCCGCGTCTCCTCCGTCGGTCACACCGAACACGTGCGTGGGGAGGCCAAGTTTGCGTGCGATGTGCCGACGGGTACCGATGTCATTGATCGAGCGGCGACCCGTTTCGATCATGGACACATACGTCTTGTCGTAGCCGAGAATGTCAGCCAGGCGTTGTTGACTGAGACCGTTGAGGCGGCGGTAGGTCTGCAGAATCGTGGCCAGGTCGCGGCTGGTCAGCGCGGCGGCAGCTTCCCGAGTCGACCACATCCACAACGCTGGCACGAGGCGGCGGGCTGGGACCGTGCTCATTGCCGACATCCGCCAAGTCTTGAGGCGTGCTCGCGTAGCCTCGCGTACCAGGTTGCGATCGAGTGCTTGTAACCATCCGGCATGAAGAGTTTGGGTACCTCTTTTTCGGTGAACAGGCCGATCTCTTTGTGCTCATGAGAAAGCACTGGCTGTGTGTTTTCTCTCGGGTAGCAACCATATGTCACGATGAAAACGTGCTTGTCGGCAGCGTTTATGTAGTACATCCACGTGTCGAGAATCGGGCCGGTCCGAACCTTCCAGCGCGTTTCTTCGAGAATCTCCCTGGCAACGCACTCTTCCGGAGTCTCGCCGACCTCGATGCGACCGCCTGGAAGCTCCCATTCCTCGCGTTCGTTGCGCAGCAGGAGCACCTTGCCGTCTCGCACCACGACCCCCTTGATCGAGACCGAGAACGTTTGCTGCTGGTGCGCGTGCTGATCCACTGGTGCCTCTGCTCTCCGGTCTGGCTTGCTTCCTGAACAAGGTAGCGCACTAACAACGATTTATCTGGATTGAGCGGGTTGACAGTCTGTCACTGGACACTGGCGATGACATCGCCTTTCCTGAGTTGCAGAAGTGGTGAACTCTGGAGGAGGTCGGACGGGATGCCTGATTTGTGGACGTGGTATCGAGTGAGCCCTCAGAAGGGCGCGGCGACCGAGCTCGTTTCGCTGCTGGCCGAGCACGGGCTAGTCCTGTTCGACGGCGTGAACAATCCTGATGAACTGCTGCAACTGGCCCGCTCGATCGCTGCGGTCGTTCCCCATCGGGACAGCGACGCGGCCGGAATCACCACGATCGCCGACGTTGGTGGTGAACTTCGCAGTGGCTTCGCGGGCTTCAGCGCGTGCGCGCTCGATCCCCACACCGACCGGTCGGGAATCGCCAACCCGCCCGCTCTGTTGATGATGTCCTGCGGGCGGCCCGCGAGCAGTGGCGGTGAATGCGTCGCCGTCGACGGGAAATTAATTTACGACGATCTCGCCGAAACGAGCCCCGAGGCGATCGAAGCATTGAGCAGCCCTCGATCGGTCTTGTTTGGCGGCGCCGCCGGGCACCTTGGGTCGATCTTCTCGAGAATCGGCGACAGGATCGTCATTCGCCTTCGGCTGACGACCGTGCCTGGTTCTCGCCGGAAACTACGCGCTGGCTACCCGTTCTTCGCGCGGCGATTGATCGGCACGCCATCCTGTTCAAGCTTGATGCCGGCACGGGTTACGTCATCGACAACCATCGTTGGCTGCACGGCCGACGCGCATTCACGGGGGAGCGCGTGATGTACCGAGTCAACGGCGATCCGCTGGCCTGCTTGGCGCTCGCGTCTGGCTTCCGGTCGGCGTCGGCTCGGCCAGTCGCTCCAGCCGGGTCCAACCGACCCAGCCACGGTCGCGCAACAGGTCCAGCAGCCGCTGCGCCCGCGGGTCGGACTCGACGACGATTGCGTCCAGCACGTCAACCGCCAGATCGTCGTGCGCCACCTCGCCGTTGAGCTCGCCGGCGGCGTATGCCTGCTCGGCCATGCCAGCCATGAGATCGGCGGCTTCCTCCAGAAGCTCCAGAAGCTCGTCGTCGCCTGCGTCACTGTCGCCGAGCTCCGACAGGACCCGATAGAGCCGAACGAGTTGCGGGTCATCGAGCTGCGCGTGTTTGCTGGCCATGACCTCGCTGACGCCATCGGGCCAGCGAGCCGCGACCAGGATCCACCCGTCCCGCTCACCCTGCACCACCCGCTCCGACGCCCCGATCTCCCGCAGCCGATCCAGATACGAGATCACCTCCGGCGGGAGCGCCAGACTGTCCCCGGCAGCGAGCTGCGTGATCTGCTTGCGGCTTGCCTCGAGCCGTTCGATCTCGTCGCGTAGGTGGTCGTCGATCCGTTGCACCGCTTCGGCGAAGGTCGACTCGTCGGCTTCGAGCATGTGACCGATCTCCGACAGTGGCACGCCGGCGTTGGCGAGGGTACGGATCTTGACCAGCGACACGACCGCCATCGCGCCGTAACGTCGGTAACCCGACGCATCCCGCGACGGCTCGGGTAGCAGCCCGATCTGGTGGTAGTGCCGCACCGCCCGCACCGTGACGCCCGCGTACGCCGCGAGTTGACCGATCGTCAGCATGCCCTGATCCTGCACCCAGTCAGGAGATCTTGCGACGGTAGACGATGTTGGCGAAGACGTAGGCGACGACGAGGATGCCGACGCACCAGGCGAGTGCGATCCAGATGTCGCTGCCGACCGGTTGCTGGGTGAACAGGTCGCGGATCGTTTCGACGATGGAGGTCACCGGCTGGTTCTCGGCGAAGGCGCGCACCGGGCCGGGCATCGTCTCGGTGGGCACGAAGGCCGAGCTGAGGAACGGCAGGAACAGCAGCGGGTAGGAGAACGCGCTCGCGCCGTCCACGCTCTTCGCGGTGAGGCCGGGGATGACGGCGATCCACGTCAGCGCCAGAGTGAACAGGACGAGGATGCCGGCCACCGCGAGCCAGGTCAGCACTCCGGCGCCCGAGCGGAAGCCCATCAGCAGCGCGACGCCGATGACGACCACGAGCGAGATCACGTTGGCGACCACCGAGGTCAGCACGTGCGCCCACAGCACCGACGACCGCGCGATCGGCATCGACTGGAACCGCTCGAAGATCCCGCCCTGCATGTCCATGAAGAGCCGGAACGCGGTGTAGGCGATGCCCGACGCGATGGTGATCAGCAGGATGCCGGGCAGCATGTAGTTCACATACGAGGCCGTCCCGGTGTCGATCGCCCCGCCGAACACGTAGACGAAGATCAGCATCAGGGCGATCGGCGTGATCGCGGTCGTGATGATCGTGTCCAGGCTGCGGGTGACGTGACGCAGGGTCCGTCCTGTGAGGACGACGGTGTCGCCCAGGAAATGCGTGGCCATGTTGTTCCTCAGCTCTTTTCCGCGTGGCCGACCACCGCGAAGAAGACGTCTTCGAGGGAGGGCTGCTTCTCGACGTACTCGACCTTGGCGGGCGGCAGCAGCTTCTTGAGCTCGGCCAGGGTGCCGTCGACGATGATCCGACCCTCGTGGAGGATCGCGATCCGGTCGGCCAGCTGTTCGGCCTCTTCCAGGTACTGGGTGGTGAGCAGCACGGTCGTGCCGCCATCGGCGAGCTCCTTGACGGCCCGCCACACCTCGATGCGCGCCTCCGGGTCCAGCCCGGCCGTCGGCTCGTCGAGGAAGATGATCGGCGGGTTCCCGATGAGACTCATCGAGATGTCCAGGCGGCGGCGCATGCCACCGGAGTAGGTGGCAACCCTCCGGGCGCCCGCCTCGGTCAGCGAGAAGCGCTTCAGCAGGTCATCCGCGATCGCGCCCGGGTTCTCGAGGTGCCTCAGCTTGGCGATCAGGACGAGGTTCTCCCGCCCGCTGAGGATCTCGTCGACCGCCGCGAACTGCCCGGTGAGGCTGATGGCCTCGCGTACGTCGGCGGCCTGCGTCGCGACATCGAAGCCGTTGACCCGGACAGTCCCCGCGTCGGCCTTGAGCAGCGTGCACAGGATCTTCACCATCGTGGTCTTGCCCGCCCCGTTCGAGCCGAGCAGGGCGAGGATGTTGCCCCGTGCCACGTCGAGGTCCACGCCGCGCAGCACGTGCAGCTCCTTGTACGACTTCTCCAGGCCCCGCACGTGGATCGCGGGCGGGTGGACTTGATCGGTTGTCGGTGGCGTGCTCATGACGAACAGCATGGAGGGTTGACGCTGCGTCAGGGTCAAGCCCGAGGTGTCACAACGTGGTCGCGAGCGGTGTCTCCATGCGCGAACATCGACAACAGGAGGAGACATGGCCCGCATCCCCGCCACCGAGTTCACCGGAGTGACCGGCCGCTTCATCAAGATCGTCGCTCGTCGGATGCTCGGCGTCGTGCCCGAGCCGCTCGCGGTGATGTGGCACCACCCCAAGATCGTCATGGCTTCGAGCAGCTTCGGCCGCAAGGTCAGCAAGCTGCACGGCGTGGACGCGAACCTGAAGTCGTTCGCCCACATGGCCGCCGTCTCGCTCATCGGGTGTAGCTGGTGCCTCGACTACGCCTACTTCGCCACCCACAACGAGGGCCTCGACGAGGCCAAGGCCCGCGAGGTGCCCCGCTGGCGCGAGTCCGACGTCTTCACCCCGCTCGAGCGCCAGGTCATGGAGTACGCCGAGGCCATGAGCCAGACCCCGCCCACCGTCACCGACGAGATGTCCGCCGCGCTGCTCGAGGAACTGGGCGCCCCGGGGATGATCGAGCTGACGACCTTCATCGCGTTCGGCAACATGGCCGCCCGCGGCAACGTCGCGCTCGGGATCGAGGCCCAGGGGTTCGCCGCCGCCTGCGAGATGCGCCCACTGGCCGAGAGAGCCACGGCATGACCGACCCCTTCCTCACCCACCGCAGCCTGCTCTTCACGGTCGCCTACGAGATGCTCGGCTCCGCCGCCGACGCCGAGGACGTCGTGCAGGAGACCTGGCTGCGCTGGGCGGACGTCGACCGGGCCGAGGTGCGTGACCCGCGGGCCTACCTGGTGCGGACCGTGACCCGCCAGGCGCTCAACCGGCTGCGCACCATGGCCCGTCGGCGCGAGGACTACGTCGGCGAGTGGCTGCCCGAACCGCTGCTGACCAGTCCCGACGTCGCCGAGGACGTCGAGCTCGCCGAGAGCGTCTCCTATGCGATGCTCACCGTGCTGGAGACGCTCGGCCCGACCGAGCGGGCGGTGTTCGTGCTGCGCGAGGTGTTCGAGGCACCGTACGAGGAGATCGCCGGCGCGCTCGACAAGTCCCCGGCCGCCGTCCGGCAGATCGCCCACCGCGCCCGCGAGCACGTGGCGGCCCGGCGGCCCCGCATGGCGGTCAGCCGGGCCGAGCAGCAGGCGGTCGTGGAACGGTTCCGCACCGCGATCGTCACCGGTGACCTGCAAAGCCTCTTCGACGTCCTCGCGCCCGACGTGGTCCTGGTCGCCGACGGCGGCGGCCTGGTGCCAGCGTTCCGCCACCCGGTCGAGGGCGCCGAGCGCGTGGCCAAGATCCTTTCCGGCTTCCCCAGGTACGGGGCGGGCGCCCGAATGGGGACCATGTGGCTCAACGGTGCCCCGGCGCTACGCATCGACCTCGACGGCGTGCTCAACGCCGCGGTCAGTTTCGTCTTCGAGGCCGGTCGGATCAGCCGCATCTACACGGTGGCCAACCCGGACAAGCTCGCCCGGCTCGGCGAGACCGTGCACCTGACTAAACAACCGATCGAGTGACGGGATCCCACTTCGCACATCGCACGGAGATGGTGGGCTGATCTCTGTGTCGCGAAGGGGGAATCCAATGAACGACCGCTACAGCCCTGGCCTCAACAAGCGGAGACTCGGCCGGCTGCTGGTCCGCTTCCGGAAGGAGGCACACCTCACCCTCGACGACGCCGCACAGCTGCTCTACCTCAGCCGCTCCGGTCTGAACCGGCTGGAGACCGGCGGCACCAAGATCAACGTGCACGTGCTCGACCTCTACGAGATCGGCGGCGACCGCTGGCCCGGCCTCATCGAGATGGCCCTCCATGCCAGAGAGAAGGGCTGGTGGCACGAGTTCGGGCCTGGAGTCGCCGGGATGTACGTCGACTACGAGACCGAGGCTGCTGAGATCCTCTCCCTCGGCGTGGCCACAGTGCACGGCCTGCTGCAGACGCCCGACCACACCCGAGCCTGGCTGGGGCGCATCCACCGGGGCCGCCGGGACATCGATGATCTGATCGCTCGCAACATCGCCTTGGGCAGGGCTCGGCAAGAACGGCTCGACGGCGAGCAACCGCTGCGACTCAAGGTGATCTTGGACGAGCCCGTCCTGATGCGCCCGGTGGGCGGGCAGGACGTGCAGGCCGGCCAGCTCGCTCACCTGGCCGAGGCAGCCGAGCGGCCGAACATCGACATTCGAGTGCTGCCGTTGGCGCAAGCGCATCCGGGCCTGCAGGGCGCCTTCAGCATCATGCGGTTCCCGCGCGATATGGAGGAGCCCGACGTCATTTATCACCAGTACCCTTTCAACGAGCAGTTCCTCGACAGCCCAGAGCAGATCAGCAGGTTCCATCAGCTGTTCCGGGAGCTGTGGTCGGAGGCACTGGGTCCGGAGGACTCGGTCGAGCTGCTTCGGCGGCACGCCGAGCTGTAGGTGGGAAGGGATCGACGGTGGACTTGGTCTGGCGGAAGAGCAGTCTCAGCAGTGGTGAGGGCACCGAGTGCGTCGAGGTTGCCCTGCCGCCCGAGGCTGCCGCACTCCGGGACTCGAAGCACCGGTCCGGCCCCGTCCTGACGGTGCCGCGCGAGAGCTGGATCCGCCTGCTCGGCTCGCTCCGCTAGCACGCGTCGAGAGGGAGTGCCAGGCGCTCCGTAAACTCGTGGGTGAAACCGAGGGAGGTGCAGGGTGGCGAGCTCGGACGAGCGCCGGTTCGCGGTGCTCCGGGCGATCGTCGCGGACTACGTCTCCAACCAGGAGCCGGTGGCGTCCAAGGCGATCGTCGACCGGCACAACCTGGGCGTCTCCAGCGCCACCGTGCGCAACGACATGGCCTCGCTCGAGGAGGACGGCTACATCGCGCAGCCGCACACCAGCGCCGGCCGGGTCCCGACGGACAAGGGCTACCGCCTGTTCGTCGACCGGTTGTCCGAGGTCAAGCCGCTGTCGGGGGCCGAGCGACGTGCGATCCGCTCGTTCCTGGACGGCGCCATCGACCTGGACGACGTGCTGCGCCGCAGCGTGCGGATGCTCGCCCAGCTGACCAGGCAGGTCGCGGTCATCCAGTACCCGACGCTGACGCACTCGCTGGTCCGGCACATCGAGCTGGTCCAGCTCACGCCGGCGCGTGTCATGCTGGTCCTGATCACCGACAACGGCCGGGTCGACCAGCGGATGATCGACCTGGGCGACGTGATCACCGAGGAAACGGTGGGCCGGCTGCGCACGATGCTCAACTCGGCGCTCGTCGACCACCGCGTCACCGACGCCGCGGCCAAGGTCAGCGAGCTGCTCGAGGAGGCCCCCACCGAGCTGCGAGACGCGATGACGCGGATCGCGACCATACTGGTGGAGTCGCTCGTCGAGCATCCGGAGGACCGGCTGGTCCTGGGCGGCACGGCCAACCTCACTCGCAACGCGGCGGACTTTCCCGGGTCGCTGCGGCAGGTTCTCGAGGCGCTCGAGGAGCAGGTGGTGGTGCTCAAGCTGTTCGCCGCCGCGGGCTCGCCGGGCATGGTCACCGTCCGGATCGGCGAGGAGAACGAGGCCGAGGAGATGCGCAGCACGTCTGTCGTCTCGATCGGCTACGGGGCGCACCACACCCTGCTGGGTGGGATGGGCGTGGTGGGCCCGACGCGAATGGACTACCCGGGGACGATCGCGGCAGTGCGCGCGGTCGCCAACTACGTGGGAGACATCCTGGCCGGGCACTGACGCCGGCTGGGACAGGAGGACAGGAACACGGTGGCGAGGGACTACTACGGCGCACTCGGCGTGCGGCAGGACGCGACCTCCGAGGAGATCAAGCGTGCCTACCGCAAGCTCGCGCGCGAGCTGCATCCGGACGTCAACCCGGACGAGTCCGCGAAGGAGCGGTTCAGCGAGGTGACGGCGGCCTACGAGGTCCTGTCGGACCCGCAGAAGCGCAAGATCGTGGACATGGGCGGCGACCCGCTCGGCAACGGTGGCGGCGGGGGAGGCCGCGACCCGTTCGCCGGGTTCGGGCTCGGCGACATCATGGACGCGTTCTTCGGCGGTGGCGGCGCCGGCGGCGGGCGGGGGCCGCGCAGCCGCGTGCAGCCCGGCGCGGACGCGCTGATCCGTATCGAGCTGTCGCTGGAGGAGTGCAACACCGGGGTGAGCCGCGAGCTGACCGTCGACACGGCCGTGCTGTGCGACGAGTGCCGCGGGTCCGGGTGCGCGGAGGGCTCGTCGCCGCAGGTGTGCGACACGTGCGCCGGGCGCGGCGAGATCCAGTCGGTGCAGCGGTCGTTCCTCGGCCAGGTCGTCACGGCCCGGCCGTGCCCGGTGTGCCGGGGGATCGGCGAGGTCATTCCCGACCCGTGCCGGCAGTGCGCCGGAGACGGTCGGGTGCGCGCGCGGCGGACGATCACCGCGAAGGTCCCGCCGGGTGTCGCCGACGGCATGCGGGTGCGGCTGTCCGGCCAGGGCGAGGTCGGCCCGGGCGGCGGGCCGGCCGGCGACCTGTACGTCGAGGTCGTCGAGCTGCCGCACCGCACGTTCGAGCGCAACGGGGCGGACCTGCACTGCACGGTGCGGATCCCGATGACGACCGCCGCGCTGGGGTCGGTGGTCCCGCTGGACACGTTGGACGACACGGTCGAGCTGACGCTGGAGCCGGGCACGCAGCCGAACACCGAGCTGGTGCTCGCGGGGCACGGCCTGCCGCGGCTGCGCTCGACCGGCCGGGTCGACGGGCGCGGTGATCTGCACGTGCATGTGGAGGTCGACATACCGTCGAAGTTGGACGCTCGGCAGACCGAGCTGCTGCGCGAGCTGGCGAACCTGCGCGGCGAAGAGGGACACGTGGTGGCGTCCGCGAACGGTCGCGGCGGCGGGCTGTTCTCGCGGCTGCGCGCCCGGCACCGTTGAGCGACATGGCGCCCGTCTTCCTGGTTGCGGAGTTGCCGTTCTCTGAAACGTTTGTACTCGACGGACCGGAGGGTCGACACGCCGCTGCCGTGCGCCGGCTTGGTCCCGGTTCGGAGTTGGTCGTGTCCGACGGTGTCGGCGGTTCGGCGGCGTGTGTCGTGGAGTCGACGGTGGGCAAGGACTCGTTGGCGCTACGGATTTCGCGGCGCTGGCACGTGCCGGCGCCTGCTTTGCGCATCGTCCTCGGGCTTGCCCTGATCAAGGGGGACCGCGGCGAGCTGGCCGTCGAACTGGCCACCGAAACCGGCGTCGACTCGGTCGTCCCCTGGCGTGCGTCGCGCTGTGTCGCCCGCTGGGACGACGGCCCGCGAGGCGCGAAAGCGTTGGCACGCTGGCGAAGCACGGCGCGCGAGGCGGCCAAGCAGTCGCGGCGCGCGTGGGTGCCGTCGGTCGCGGAGCCGGTGTCGACGGCCGGGTTGGCCGTGCTGGTCCGGGAATCGGCGCTGACCGTGGTGCTCGACGCCGCTGCCCCAAGTGGACTTACCGACTTGGACCTTCCGGCCGACGGCGATCTGCTAGTCGTCGTAGGGCCCGAGGGAGGTATTTCCGATGGCGAGTTGATCGCCCTGCGAGAGGCAGGTGCGCAGGTCGCGAGGCTCGGCCCGACCGTGCTGAGGGCGTCCACGGCACCGGCGGCCGCCATCGCGGCCCTAGGAGTACTGACGACACGCTGGCGCTGAGCGTGTCCAACGGTCTACTCTTTGCATTGCAGGCGACTGGTGGGCGCCATGCGTTTTGGACTACCGCCGGACACCTCCCCCCTCGGTCCGGCGGCGCCGCGTCGCGGTGGAGCGACCCCCAGGCTTCACCGCGACGCGGCATCCTCGGGGCTTCGGTTCGCCTACTCGCGCTTTGCGCTTCGCGGTTTGGCCCCATCGGTGTGTTGGCCGGGGGGCCGAGCCCCCCGAAACCCCCCACGGTGCGAGCTCCTGCTGACCCAGCTTGGTTTCTTTGTTGTATTGACCAGCGTTCGACTGGCCTCGCTTCGCATCGGCCAGTCGCCTCGCTTCGCATCGGCTCGGCCAGTCGCTTCGCTTCGGCCAGTTGTCTCGCTTCGCATCGGCTCGCCGATTTCATCTCGTCTTCTCGGATCTGGTTGTTCTTCGGTTCCGTTCTCCGACGAAACTTTCGGGGCTTTGCTCTCTTGTCTTCTTTTCTTGGTTCGGTTTCGCGTTGTATTGGGCAACTTGGCTGTTGGGGCGCTACCTTTCGGGGCGTGGCGGGATCTACTCCGGTTGAGGAGCTCGAGGTCGGGCATCGGGTCGTGCGGGTCACCAATCCCGGGCGCGTGTACTTCCCCGCTCGGGGGGAGACCAAGCTCGACCTCGTTCGGTACTACCTCTCCGTCGGCGACGGGATCGTGCGTGGGCTGCGCGAGCGGCCCTGCATGATGCACCGCTTCCCCGACGGCGTCGCCGGCGAGAAGGTTCACCAGAAGCGGCTGCCGCGCGGGGCGCCGCCCTGGGTGGAGACCGTGCGGGTCGACTTTCCGCGCTTCGGGCGCCACGCCTACGAACTGTGCGTCACTGAGCTCGCCAGCGTCATCTGGGCCGTGCAAATGTCCTGTGTGGAGTTTCATCCGTGGAACTCGCGCCGCGCCGACACAGAGAAGCCCGACGAGTGGCGCATCGACCTCGATCCGATGCCGGAGGCGTCCTTCGACAAGGTTCGGCGGGTCGCCGAGGTCACCAAGGAGCTGCTCGACGAGCTCGGCGCCGTCGGCTGGCCCAAGACCTCCGGCGGCAAGGGCATGCACGTCTACGTCCGCATCGAGCCGCGGTGGGGCTTCCGCGACGTGCGGCGCGCCGCGCACGCGTTCGCCCGCGAGGTCGAGCGGCGCGCCGGCGACCTCGTCGACCTCACGTGGTGGCGCAAGGAGCGCGACCCGGCCACGGTTTTCGTCGACTACAACCAGAACACCCGCGACCACACGATCCGCAGCGCGTACTCCGTCATCGGCGTCCCCGAGGCGCGCGTGTCGACCCCGATCCGCTGGGACGAGCTGGCCGACGTCGACCCGCGGGAGTTCACCATCGCCACCGTCCCCGCCCGGTACGCGTCGCTCGGCGACCTGCATGCCGGCATCGACGACACCGCCTACTCGCTCGACGAGCTGCTCGACTGGGCCGCCCGCGACGAGCGTGAAGGCGAGCCGCCCCCCGACGAGGACGACTAGCCTGCTCGCATGTCCGACTGCCTGTTCTGCAAGATCGTCGCCGGGGAAGTCCCGTCCACCAAGGTGCACGAGACCGAGACGACGATGGCCTTCCGGGACATCAACCCGCAGGCGAGGGTGCACATCCTGGTCGTGCCGAAGACCCACCACGAGGACGCCGTCGAGCTCGCCGCCGCCGACCCGCAGTTGCTGGCCGACGTGCTCGCCACCGGCGCCGCGGTCGCCAAGGCGGAGGGCATCGACGTGTCGGGCTACCGGTTCGTGTTCAACACCGGCGAGGACGCCGGGCGCACCGTGTTCCATGCCCACCTGCACCTCCTGGGCGGCGAGCTGCTCGGCATGTTCGGCCGCCCCACCGGCTGACCTGTCCACACCGCTGCACCACTCACCCCGTTCCCGTCAGACCTTCCGAGTAGGCTGGAAATCGGGGGCCGGAGGCCAAGCCGACGACATCTGGCCTGCTCAGCGCCCCACCCTCCACACGCCGCTCGCCGACCGACAAAGACAACGTCGGTGCGCGCCGTCGGTGTGGGCGGCTAGCATCAAGGCGTCAATAATCGACGAACTGGCGCACCGAGCGCAGAAGGCAGGACCGAACGCACGTGACCGGTACCGCACGGGGCAGCGAGCCCCAGACTTCTGTGCAACCAACGACCAAGGCGATCGCCACCACCGCCCAGTCACGCTTCGTCGTTCCCGACGAAGCGGTGCTCGCGCTGCTCGGCTCCCGCGACGAGAACCTCCGCGTCGCCGAGGAGCTGCTCGACGCCGACATCCACGTCCGCGGCAACGAGGTCACCCTCTCCGGCGAGCCCGCCGACGTGGCGTTCGCCGAGCGGGTGTTCGCCGAGCTCGTCACGCTCGCAAGCCGCGGCCAGCAGCTCGGGCCCGACGCCGTCCGCCGCACGGTCGCCATGCTCTCGGCCGGCGCCGCCGAGTCGCCGGCCGAGGTGCTGAGCCTCGACATCATCTCCCGCCGCGGCCGCACGATCCGCCCCAAGACGCTGAACCAGAAGAAGTACGTCGACGCCATCGACAAGCACACCGTCGTCTTCTGCATCGGCCCCGCCGGCACCGGCAAGACCTACCTCGCCATGGCCAAGGCCGTCCAGTCGCTGCAGGCCAAGCAGGTCAACCGCATCATCCTCACCCGCCCGGCCGTCGAGGCCGGCGAGCGCCTCGGCTTCCTGCCCGGCACGCTCTACGAGAAGATCGACCCCTACCTGCGCCCGCTCTACGACGCGCTGCACGACATGGTCGACCCCGATTCGATCCCGCGCCTCATGCAGGCCGGCACGATCGAGGTCGCCCCGCTGGCGTACATGCGGGGGCGCACGCTCAACGACGCGTTCATCATCCTCGACGAGGCGCAGAACACTTCACCGGAACAGATGAAGATGTTCCTCACCCGGCTGGGTTTCGGCTCGAAGATCGTCGTCACCGGCGACATCACGCAGGTCGACCTACCGGGTGGCACGCAGAGCGGGCTGCGCGTCGTGCAGGGCATCCTGAACAACGTCGACGACGTGCACTTCTCGGTCCTGAACAGCCACGACGTGGTGCGGCACAAGCTGGTCGGGGACATCGTCGACGCCTACGACCGGTGGCACGCGGTCCAGGACAACGAGCCGGAGGTCCGGCACTCGGGCACGCGGCGAGGTCGGTAGTCGTGAGCGAGCTTGCGAGCGAACCGTTGATACAGGGCGACCGCGAGCGGCACCACCGAGCCTGCGAGGGGGTGTCGTGAGCGAGCTTGCGAGCGAACCATTGACACAGGGCGACCGCGAGCGGCGGCACCGAGCCTGCGAGGGGGTGTCGTGAGTATCGAGATCGCCAACGAGTCCGGGGTTGCGGTGGACGAACCGTCGATCGTCGCCGCGGCTCGGTTCGCACTGGACCGCATGCAGGTCAGCCGGCTCGCCGAGCTGTCGGTGGCCCTGGTCGGCCTCGATGTGATGGCCGAGCTGCACGAGCGCTACCTCGACCTGCCCGGCCCCACCGACGTGATGGCCTTCCCCATGGACGAGCTCGACTCGGCCCGCCGCCCCGACGCGCCCGAGCCGGGGCCGGCGCTGCTCGGCGACCTCGTCCTCTGCCCCCGCTTCGCCCACGACCAGGCCAAAAAGGCCGGCCACGGCCTGATGGACGAGCTGCACCTGCTCACCGTCCACGGCGTGCTACACCTGCTCGGCTACGACCACGCCGAGCAGGCCGAGGAACGCGAGATGTTCACGCTGCAGAAGCGGATCCTCGCCGACTTCAAGACCGAGCGCGCCGCGGCCCGGCGTCGCGCGGCGCAGCGACGCGAGGACGACAAGCTGCTCGGCGCCGTCGGCCTCGCCGAAGCCGAGCCGGCCGATGCCAAGCCAGCCGATACCAAGCCGACCGAAGCCGGGCCGGCCGAGTCCCAGCCGGCCGACGCGGACGCGGCGCGACAACACGAACATCGCCCGGCCGACCCGCGACCGGGCGATCCCGTCGAATAGGTCCCTTGGGGGGACGCGTTGCCTGACACGGTCGGCCTGCTCGTCATCGCGGTGATTCTCGTGATCGCCGCCGGGATGTTCGCCTGCGCGGACGCGGCCCTGTCGGCGGTGTCCCGCGCCCGTGTCGAAGGCCTGGTTCGCGGCCGCCGGGCCGGGTCGCGCCAGCTGCTCGCGATCGTGTCGGACCGGCCGCGGCACATCAACCTGTTGCTACTGCTGCGGTTGGGCTGCGAGCTCATCGCGACCGTGCTGGTCACCGTCGCGTGCCTCAAGCTCACCGACTCCGACTGGCCCGCCGGCCTGATCGCCGCGCTCAGCATGATCGTCGTGTCGTACGTGCTGGTCGGCGTCGGGCCGCGCACGCTCGGCCGGCAGCACCCGTACGCGGTCGGGCTCATCGCGGCCGGTCCGGTGCGCGCGCTCGGCACGGTTCTCGGCCCGCTGTCGCGGCTGCTGATCGTCATCGGTAACGCCATCACGCCCGGCCGCGGCTTCCGCGAGGGCCCGTTCTCCTCCGAGGTCGAGCTGCGCGAGCTGGTGGACATGGCGCAGGAGAGCGGCGTGGTGGACGCCGACGAGCGGGAGATGATCCACTCGGTGTTCGAGCTGCGCGGCACGATCGCCCGCGAGGTGATGGTGCCGCGCACCGAGATGGTGTGGATCGAGCAGACGAAGTCGGTGCGCCAGGCGCTCGCGCTGTCGTTGCGCACCGGGTACACGCGGCTGCCGGTGATCGGGGAGAGCGTCGACGAGATCGTCGGCGTGGTGAACCTGAAGGACTTGGTGCGCTCGGCGATGGAGGCGACCGGCAACGGCGACCGACCGTCCACGGTCGGCGACCTGATGGGCGATGCCACGTTCGTGCCGGACACGAAGCGACTCGACGGCCTGCTGCGCGAGATGCAGCTGTCCCGCAACCACATGGCGATCGCGGTCGACGAGTACGGCGGCACCGCGGGCCTGCTGACGATCGAGGACATCCTGGAGGAGATCGTCGGCGAGATCACCGACGAGTCCGACACCGAGGACCGGCCGCCGATCGAGCACCTCACCGACGGCGGGTTCCGGGTCAGCTCGCGGCTGCCGGTCGAGGACCTCGGCGAGCTGTTCGGCCTCGAGCTCGACGACTCGGACGTGGAGACCGTCGGCGGCCTGCTCGCGCAGCGGCTCGGCCGGGTGCCGCTGCCCGGCACCGAGGCCGAGATCGCCGGGCTGCGGCTGCGCGCGGAGGGTGGCAAGGACGGCCGCGGGCGGATGCGCATCACGTCGGTCGTGGTCCGCGGCGCGGCCCCGGCCGACGCGGTGGAGAACGAGCAGGAGAGGAGCGCCGAGCGTGCCTGAGCTGGACCCCGAGGACGCGAAGTTGATCACCCTGGCGAAGTCGGCGCGCGTGCGGACCGGCGCCGCCGAGGGTGCGGCGGTCCGCGACCTCGACGGCCGGACCTACCTCGCGGGCACCGTGGCGCTGCCGTCGTTGTCGTTGACGGCGCTGCAGGCGGCGGTCGCGGCGGCCGTGTCGTCGGGTGCCTCGGGCCTGGAGGCCGCCGTCGTGGTCAGCGAGTCGCCCTCGGTCGACGCCGACTCCCGCGCGGCGGTCGCCGACCTCGGAGCCGACGCGCCGGTGCTGCTGGCGGACCCGTCCGGGGCGCTGCGCTGACCACGAGCGAGAATGGTCGGATGACCACTCCGGACAGCGCGCACCGATCGGGGTTCGCCTGCTTCGTCGGCCGGCCCAACACCGGGAAGTCGACGCTGACGAACGCGCTCGTCGGGACGAAGGTCGCGATCACGTCGAGCAAGCCGCAGACGACCCGGCACGCGATCCGGGGCATCGTCCAGCGCGACGACGCACAGCTGATCATCGTGGACACGCCGGGCCTGCACCGCCCCCGCACGCTGCTCGGCCAGCGGTTGAACGACGTCGTCCGCGCCACCTGGTCCGAAGTGGACGTCGTGGGCTTCTGCGTGCCGGCCGACGAGAAGATCGGCCCGGGGGACCGGTTCATCGCCTCGGAGCTGGTGAAGCTGTCTCGGCACACACCGGTGATCGGCGTCGTGACGAAGACGGATCTCGCGTCGCGCCAACAGATCGCGGACCAGCTCATGACGCTGCAGGACGTGATGGAGTTCGCCGACCTCGTCCCGGTGTCCGCAGTGGACGAATTCCAGATGTCGACCCTCGCCGACCTGCTGGTGGCCCGCCTGCCGGAGGGGCCGCAGCTGTACCCGGACGGCGAGCTGACCGACGAGCCGGAGGCGGTGCTGATCGCGGAGCTGATCCGCGAGGCGGCGCTCGAGGGCGTGCGGGACGAGCTGCCGCACTCGATCGCCGTGCTGGTGGAGGAGATCGTGCCGCGGGAGGACCGCGACGACCTGCTGGACATCTACGCGAACCTGTACGTGGAGCGCGACAGCCAGAAGGGCATCGTGTTGGGCCACAAGGGAGAGCGACTGCGCACGGTCGGCCAGACCGCGCGGCGGCAGATCGCGGCGCTGCTGGGTAGCAAGATCTACCTGCACCTGCACATCAAGGTGGCCAAGGACTGGCAGCGCGACCCGAAACAGCTACGGCGCCTGGGTTTCTGAGTCCCGACGGCAGGCGAGCATGTCGTCGCCGCCCTTGCTGTAGGCCGACTTCGCCTCCCGCAGCTCGGTGGCGACACCGTGCTCCGCGAGTGCCGTGCGCACGTCCTGGAGTCGCGGGTACGGCACCCCGGCGGGGTCCGCGATCGGGCAGACCCGCACCTCGCCAGACGTCACGCGGACCATCTCAAGCAGGTAGTCGACGTGCTGGTCGAAGGAGACGAACTGGGGATAGGTGAACAGCAGGTGGCTGCTCAGGGTCAGCCGGAACTCGCCGTCGGCGAAGGGCAGCGTCGGTAGTGCCGCGGGAACGTAGTGCGGGCTGCCCTCGGCGTAGTCGGCGAGGAAGAGGTCGGCCGACACCTCGAACGCCCGCAGCATCGCGTCCGCCGAGCCGTGGTAGTCCCAGTCGAGCCCGATGGGGCCCGAGGTCAGCCACTCGTGCACGCGGGCGAGCTCCTTCGCGATGCGCGCCTCCACGACGGCGCGGGGACCGTAGAGCGGGTCCACGCTGACCGCCTTGCCACCGCGCGCCCGCACCTGCGCCGCGAACGGGGAGCCGCCGCCGGGGCAGTCGAGGATCGGACCGGCGAGCAGGTCCTCGTCGGTCAGCAGGAACATGTTGCGGTAGTCGAACAGCGGCCGGGGCGCCACGATCAGCTTGCCGAGCGCCGGTACCGAACTTCGTGTCACGCCCACGATCACAGCACATCGTGTCCGCCACGAAACTGTCGGCACGGAATGAGACGATGGAGACGTGAGCGGAGCTTGCGGAGCGAACCAATCGACACAGGGCGACCGCGAGCGGCCTGGCCGAGCCTGTGAGGCGAGGTCGTGAGTCTGTACCGCGACATCGGAGTGGTGCTGCGCGTGCAGAAGCTCGGCGAGGCGGACCGCATCATCACCCTGGTCACCCGCAAGAACGGCAAGGTCCGCGCGGTGGCCAAGGGGGTTCGGCGCACCACGTCGCGCTTCGGCGCGCGGGTGGAGCCGTTCGCGCACATCGACGTGCAGTTCTACACCGGGCGCACGCTAGACATCATCACCCAGGTACAGACCCTCGATGCCTTCGGCGCCGGCATCATGTCCGACTACCAGCGCTACACCGCGGGCTGCGCGGTTTTGGAGACCGCCGACCGCCTGTGCCCGGAGGAGGGCGAGCCGGTGCTGCGGTTGTACCTGCTGGTCGCCGGCGCGTTACGGGCTCTGGCCGACGGCACCCGAGACCCGTCCCTGGTACTGGACGCGTTCTTGCTGCGAGCGATGGCCTTCGCCGGCTGGGCCCCGGCCGTCCGCGAGTGCGCCCGCTGCAACGAGCCGGGCCCACACAAGTCGTTCTCGGTGCAGGCGGGGGGAGCGGTGTGCCCCCGCTGTCGCCCGCCCGGCTCGGCGGTCCCGGCACAGGACACCTTGCGGTTGATGGACGCCCTGGCCACCGGCACGTGGGAGGTGGCGGAGTCCGCGACCCAGGCCGCGCGCCGAGAGGGCAGCGGCCTGATCGCGGCGTTGCTCCAGTGGCACCTGGAACGCCAACTCCGCTCACTACCCCTGGTAGAACGCAAACCCACCCCGGCCCCAACACCCACAGAGGCCTGACACTCCGACTGCTCGGGTGAGCGGCCGGCCGGGAACTCCCGCAACTCCGACCTGTTCGAGAGGATGCCGAACGTAACCTCGGCTCGGTCAGTAGGGTCGTGACACCCGACCCCTGGAGGACGCACTTGCTCCGGCGACGCGCCAGCAGCAGGAAGGCCGTCGAGCCGCCCGCGCCGCATTCGTCCGGCGCGCGGCCGCCCGCGATTCCCGCGGACCTCGTGCCCCGGCACGTCGCCATCGTCATGGATGGGAACGGGCGGTGGGCCAACCAGCAAGGCCTGCCCCGCATCGAGGGGCACAAGCGAGGCGAGGCGGTCGTCGTCGAGGCCGCTCGCGGGTGCATCGAAATCGGCGTCAAATGGCTCTCGCTCTACGCGTTCTCCACCGAGAACTGGCGGCGCAGCCCCGAGGAGGTCCGCTTCCTCATGGGCTTCTCCCGCGACGTCATCCACCGTCGCACCGACGAGCTCGACGCGATGGGTGTGCGCGTTCGCTGGGCCGGGCGCCGGCCGAAACTGTGGCGCAGCGTGATCACCGAGCTGGAGGACGCCGCCGAGCGGACCAAGCACAACGACGTCCTCAACCTCGCCATGTGCATCAACTACGGCGGCCGCGCCGAGATCGGCGACGCCGCCCGGGAGATCGCCCGCCTGGCACGACTGGGCAAGATCAACCCGGAGAAGGTCGACCACCGGACCATCCAGCGCTTCCTTTACCAGCCGGAGATGCCCGACGTCGACCTGTTCATCCGCCCGTCCGGCGAGCAGCGGACCTCCAACTTCATGCTCTGGCAGTCGGCCTACGCTGAGCTGGTCTTCCAGGACATTCTGTGGCCCGACTTCGACCGGCGAGACCTGTGGCGGGCCTGCGAGCAGTACGCGCGACGCGACCGGCGCTTCGGCGGCGCGATCGACGCGGCCCAGCAGCAAGGAGAGGCATGACCGAGCAGGAGGCGTTGTCCACCGGTGATCTGCTCACCAAGGCACGCCAGGCGCTTGAGCAGTTCCACGACGTGCACGTGGACGACGACGGCGCGCTGAGCTTCCGGCACGTCGACGTGCCGTGCGCGGTGCAGGCGATGCAGCTGGCCGAGGGCCTCACCGTGCTCAGCCTGACCTGCGTCGTCGCCTGGGACCTGCCCGACGAACCGAAGCTCGCCGCCTCCGCCGCCGAGCGCGCGGGGCAGGGGCTGTTCGGCACGCTCGGCGTCGTGCACACCGACGCCGGCATGGACGTCACGCTGCGCTATGCCTTCCCGGCCGACGGCGTCGAGTCGGCCGCCCTCGGCACGCTGCTGATGCTCGTAGTCTCCACGGCCTCCCAGCTGCGCACCGAGCTGCTGGGCGAGGTGGGGAGCCAGACCGAATGACGACGACGGAGGCCAGGCCGCGCCGGCGCATCACCTCGCTCGAGGTGCTATGCGTGGTGCTGCTGCTCGCGCTCGTCGGGCAGAACTGGCTCGCCGGCGCCCTCGACGTGCCCGCGCTGCGGACCGGAGCGACCGTGTTCGTCGCGGTGTGCATGCAGGCACTGCCGTTCCTCGTGCTCGGCGTGCTGGTCAGCGGCGCGATCGCCGCGTTCGTGTCGGCCGACGCGCTGCGCCGCGTGCTGCCGCGCAATCCGGCGCTCGCGGTGCCGGTCGCGGGCCTCGCCGGGGTCGCGCTGCCGAACTGCGAGTGCGCCGCGGTGCCGGTCACCAAGCGGCTCATCCAGCAGGACGTGCCGGCGTCGGTGGCGGTGACGTTCCTGCTCGCCGCGCCCGCGGTTAACCCGATCGTGCTGGTCGCCACCGCCGTCGCGTTCCCCGGCGAGCCGGCGATGGTGCTGGCCCGGTTCGCCGGCTCGATGGGCACCGCGATCGTGATGGGCTTCCTGTGGGCGCGGTTCGGCCGGCTGGAGTGGTTCGCCGAGCGGGCGATGCGGCGAGCACCCGAGCGCACCGGCTCCCGCTGGGCGATGTTCGCCGAGACCGCGCGGCAGGACCTCGTCGACGCCGGCGGCTTCCTCGTGCTCGGCGGCCTGACCGCGGCGGCGCTGAACGTCGTCGTGCCGCGGTCGTGGCTCGACACGCTCGGCGACCAGGTCGTGCTCGGTATCATGGTGATGGCCGTGCTCGCCGTGCTGCTCGCGCTGTGCAGCGAGGCGGACGCGTTCGTCGTCGCGTCGCTCTCCGCGATACCGCTGCTGCCGCGGCTGGTGTTCCTCGTCGTCGGGCCGGCGGTCGACGTCAAGCTCATCTCGCTGCAGGCCGGCACCCTCGGCCGCCGGTTCGCGATGCGGTTCGCCCCGCTGACCTTCGTTGTGGCGATCGGCTGCGCGGTGCTGGCGGGGGTGGTGTTCCTGTGAGACGTGAAACGCAGAACATGCTTTTGGTGATGCTCGGCGGCGCGCTGCTGAAGATCGCGTTCACCGACGTCTACCTGCGCTACGTCCGCCCGGAGCACCAGTGGCTGCTGATCCTCGCCGGCGTGGTGATGTTGGTGCTCGCCGGCGTGTCGATCGTCCGGGAGGTCCGCGGCCAGCGCATCACCGACGGCCACGAGCACGACCACTCGGCGCGCAGCGCATGGCTGCTCGTGCTGCCGGTGCTCGCCGTCTTCCTGATCGCGCCGCCCGCGCTGGGCTCGGACTCGGTGCAGCGGGCCGCGGACTCGCCGCCCCGGCGGGCGGCTGTCGCCGAGGACGGCATGGAGCAGTTCCCAGCGCTGCCGAAGGCCGATGTCGTGCCGATGACGCTGTCGGACTTCTCCGAGCGCGCGGCGTGGGACTCGGCCGACACGCTGAACGGCCGCGCGGTGAAGCTCACCGGGTTCGTCGTGCACGAGGGCTCGACCAGCTACGTCGCCCGGATCGCGATCGCCTGCTGCGCGGCCGACGCCTACCCGGTGAAGGTCAAGCTGCTGGGCGCCGACATCTCCAGGTTCAAGGACGACAGCTGGATCGAGACGGTCGTGGAGCTGGAGCCGGGCAGCGCCACGGAGGCGAACCTGCACGTCCCCTCGGCCACGGTCCGCACCGTCCGCCCGGTTCGCGAGCCCGCCGACCCGTACGAGCATTAGCACACGTCAGATCCAGCCCGGAGCCGGACCATCACCGGCGACCGGCTGTTCGCGAGCTTGAACACCGGCCCGGCGCGGGTGAATATCGATGCATGGTCGGTGACCGGTGGGGTGTCAGCGACAGTGAGATCATGCGCTCCTACCCATGCGATGACTTCGTCACCTCACCCGCGCTGGAGGTATGGCGGGGCGTGGGTGTCCAGGCGCCTGCCGAAGCGGTGTGGCCCTGGGTCGCGCAGGTGCGGCTTGCGCCCTACTCGTACGACTGGATCGACAACCTGGGGCGCCGCTCACCTCGCGAGCTGGTCGATCTTCCCGAGCCGTACGTCGGTGAGAAGTTCACCGCCGTCGGCGGGCGCAGGCTGGGCCGGATCGTTTCGGTCGACCCGGGGAAACAGTTGACCGGCACCATCATGGGCGCCGTGATGTCCTACGTCCTCGTGGCGCAGGATCACGACACGACGCGCCTGCTGTTCAAACTTGTCATGCAAACCAACCGCTGGGTGGCGCGCGGGTTGTCCGTCGGCGATCTGATCATGGCTCGACGGCAGTTGCTCAACCTGAAGCTGCTCGCCGAGCATTAGGCCGAGTCCCGCACCGCCAGGCTCACCGGGAGCATGGTGATGTTCGGCCGGAGCTGCTCGCCGGCCAGCAGGGACATCAGGCACTTGACCATCTGCCGGATCTGCTCGCGCGGGTCCTGGTGCACCGAGGTCAGCGGCGGGCTCATCACCGGCGCCAGGGACGGGTTGTCGTCGAAGCCGACCACGCCCACGTCCTCGGGCACCGTGCGGCCCGCGGCGCGCAGGGCCCGCAGCGCGCCCGCCGCCATCAGGTCGCTCGCCGCGAACACGCCGTCCAGGTCGGGCGCCCGAGCCAGCAGCGCGGCGGTGGCCCGGTCGCCGCTCGCCAGCGTGAAGTCGCCCGCCTCGGACAGGCCGTCGGGGTTCAGGCCGGCCTCCGCCAGCGCCTCCTGCCAACCGGCGAGCCGGTCGGCGGCGGCGGGGTGGTCGAGCATGCCGGTGACCGTCCCGATGCGCCGCCGGCCGGTGGCGAGCAGGTGGCGCACCGCGAGCCGCGCACCGGCCTTGTTGTCGAAGTCCACCGCGTGCACGCCGCGCCGCCCGTTGCCCGGCCGGCCGCCGAACACGACCGGCAGCCGCAGCAGCCGCAGCGCCGTCGGCAGCGGGTCCCCTTGGTGCGGCGCGAAGACCAGCGCCCCGTCGACGTGCCCGCCCTCGAGGAAGTGGATCGTGCGCGGCACGTCTTCGCGGCTGTCGACGAACATCAGCAGCATCTGCACGCCGGTCGCGGCGAGCTCCCGGTACGCCGAGTGCATGACCGTCGCGAAGTACGGGTCGTCGAGGACCTTGGCTTCGGGCTCGGACAGCACGACCGCCACCGCGCCGGTCCGCCGGGTGACGAGCGAGCGTGCCGCGTGGTTGGGGGAGTAGCCCAGGTCGCGGGCCGCGTCGAGCACCTTCGCCCGGGAGCGCGGGCTGACGTAGGCGTCGTCGTTGAGCGCGCGCGACGCGGTGGAGCGGGACACGCCGGCGTAGGCGGCGACGTCCTCGAGCGTCGGCCGCTCGTCGGAGGGGGAGCGTGGTGGCACGCCGAGAGTGTAGCCGGATTCTGGGAGCGCTCCCTAACAATCGGATGAACGGCCGACGCGTTCTCCTTGACAGCGCTCGTGACCGGGGACACACTCAGAATTCCAAATCTGGGAGCGCTCCCAGAATCCGCAATCTGTCAGCAAGGGACAACTGACGTGCGACGACAGCAAACAAGGGTGTTAGCCGGCGCGTTCGCCCTTGTCGCGGTGGCCGGCCTGTCGGCCTGTGGCGACGAGGGATCCAGTGGTGGCTCCAGTGGCGACGGGGGCCAGGTCGAGCTCACGATCGGCACGTTCACCGAGTTCGGCTACGAGGACCTGCTCACCGAGTACGAGCGCCTGAACCCGAACGTCAAGATCACGCATCACAAGACAGGTGAGGGTGGCCCGTACCACGAGCAACTGCTCACCAAGCTCGCGGCCAACTCCGGCCTGGAGGACGTGGTCGCGATCGAGGAGGGCCACTTCCCGGACATCGCGGACAAGCCGCAGCTGTTCAACGACCTCGCGGACATCGGCCCCAAGGACGCCAAGCCGGACCGCTGGCTGGACTGGAAGTACAAGGCGGGCACGGCGAAGGACGGCACCTGGATCGGCTACGGCACCGACATCGGTCCGCTGGCCATGTGCTACCGCAAGGACCTGTTCGAGGCGGCCGGACTGCCGTCCGACCCGGAGGCGGTCAAGCCGCTGTTCGAGTCCTGGGACTCCTACTTCGCGGCCGGCGACAAGTACGTCAAGGCTACGAAGAAGGCGTGGTTCGACTCGAACTCGCAGATCTTCAACGCCATGCAGAACCAGCTCGACGAGGGTTACCTGAACGAGGACGACGAGCTCGCCATCGAGTCCAACCAGGACATCAGGGAGAACTGGGACCAGGTGACCGCGGCCGGAAAGCGCGGCCAGACCGCGGGGCTGGTGGCGTTCAGCCCGGAATGGAACACCGGGTTCAAGCAGGGTGCGTTCGCCACGAAGACCTGCCCGTCGTGGATGCTCGGCGTCGTCAAGGAGCAGGCCGGCCCGGCCAACGCAGGCAAGTGGGCGGTCACCGACGCGTTCCCGGGTGGCGGCGGCAACTGGGGCGGCTCGTTCCTCGCCGTGCCGAAGCAGAGCCAGCACCCGAAGGAGGCCGCGGAGCTCGCCGCGTGGCTGACCGCGCCGGAGCAGCAGATCAAGGCGTTCCAGAAGACCGGCAACTTCCCGAGCCAGGTGGAGGCGCTGTCCTCGCCGGAGCTGCTGGAGTCGACCAACGACTACTTCGGCGACGTCAAGACCGGCGAGCTGTTCGCCGCGATGGCGGAGAAGGTCGGCGAGCCTCAGTACAAGGGCGCGGGTGACGGCCAGATCCAGGAGAACGCGACGAGCCCGGCGCTGCAAGCCGTCGAGCAGGGCAAGTCCGCGGACGAGGGCTGGCAGCAGGCGGTCGACGCGGCAAAGAAGATCGTCGGCTGATGGCCGGACCGGTAGTCACGGACACGGGGCGGGCGCCGAGCAAGGCGGCGCCCGCCCCGCCTCCGCGCCGGCCGAGTCTGACCTGGCGGCAGCGGCTCAGCATCGCGGACGTGAAGTGGTCGCCGTACCTGTACGTCGCGCCGTTCTTCATCATCTTCGGTGTGGTGGGGCTGTTCCCGCTGCTGTACACGTCGTTCCTGTCGCTGTTCGACCGGGAGCTGCTGGACCAGGAGAGCACGTTCGTCGGGTTCGAGAACTACGCGACGCTGCTCGGCGACGAGCAGTTCTGGAACGCACTCGTCAACACGATCAGCATCTTCCTGCTGTCCACCGGTCCGCAGCTCGTCATCGCGGTTCTGTTGGCGGCGCTGCTGAACTCCCGGCTGCGGATGCCGACCTCGTGGCGGGTCGGCGTGCTGCTGCCGTTCGTGGTCAGTCTCGTCGCGCTCGGCATCATCTTCGCCAACCTGTTCGGGCCCAACTACGGCCTCGTCAACGGCATGCTGGAGCTGGTCGGGCTGGACCGGATCGACTGGCAGGCCAACAGGTTCGCCTCACACGTGGCCATCGCGATCATGGTGAACTGGCGGTGGACCGGCTACAACGCGCTGATCGTGCTGGCCGCCATGAAGGCGATCCCGCGCGACCTCACCGAGGCGGCGATGATCGACGGTGCGGGTGCCGTCCGGCGGTTCTTCTCCGTGACGCTGCCGCTGCTGCGCCCGACGCTGATCTTCGTCGTGATCACGTCGACCATCGGCGGGATGCAGATCTTCACCGAGCCCAAGCTGTTCGACGCGATGCCGGGATCGAACAACGGCGGGGCGACCAACCAGTTCCAGACGATCACGCTGTACATGTACCAAACCGGGTTCCAGACCCAGGAGCTCGGCTACGCGTCGGCCATCGCGTGGGCGCTGTTCCTGCTGATCAGCGTGATCGCGGTCATCAACTTCCTGCTCGTCCGCCGGATCGCTTCGACGGGGGTCGAAGAGGACGGTGCCCGATGATCGCACTGCCGACGGCCGTCCGCCGTCGCACCGTCGACTCGACCGGGTCGCGGCGGGCCCGGTTCTGGGTGTACGGCCTGCTGATCGCGTTCATGGTCGGCTCGATCTTCCCGTTCTACTGGTCGTTCCTGGTGGCGAGCCGGGACACGTCGATGCTCGGCGAGCAGGTGCCGCCGCTGCTGCCGGGCGGGAACTTCCTGTCCAACGCGGCGCGGGTGTTCGACTCGGTGCCGTTCTGGAAGTCGTTGGGCAACAGCGTGGTCGTGGGCGCCACGGTCACCTTCACGACGGTGCTGTTCTCCACGCTGGCCGGGTTCGCCTTCGCCAAGCTGCGCTTCCGCGGCCGCAACGCGTTGTTCGTGTTCGTCGTCGCGACGCTCGCGGTGCCCACACAGCTCGGCATCATCCCGCTGTACATGGCGATGGCGGAGTTCGGCTGGGCCGGCGACCTGCAGGCGGTGATCGTGCCGAACCTGGTCACAGCGATCGGGGTGTTCTGGATGCGGCAGTACACGATGCAGGTGGTGCCCTACGAGCTCATCGAAGCGGCCAGAGTGGACGGTTGCTCGATGATCCGGGTGTACTGGCACGTGGTCCTGCCGGCGGTCCGGCCGGCGGCGGCGTTCCTCGGCATGTTCACGTTCATGACGTCCTGGAACGACTTCCTGTGGCCGTTGGTCGTGCTGAACGCCGAGAACCCGACCGTCCAGCTGGCGCTGGAGCGGCTGCAGAGCGGGTTCTACGTCGACTACTCGCTCGTGCTGGCCGGCACCACGCTGGCGACCATTCCGATCCTGATCGTGTTCATCGTGCTCGGCCGCCAGATCGTGGCCGGAATCATGCAAGGCGCCGTGAAGGGGTGACCATGTCAGTACTGCCATCCTCCGCATCCCCGCCCGCGGTGTCGCTGGAGTTTCCGACCGGGTTCGTGTGGGGCGCGGCCACCGCGTCCTTCCAGATCGAGGGCGCGACCACTGTGGACGGTCGAACCGACTCGATCTGGGACGAGTTCTGCCGGCGTCCGGGCGCGGTGGCGAACGGCGACACCGGCGAGCCGGCGGCCGACCACTACCACCGGTACGCCGAGGACGTCGAGCTCATGGCGTCGCTCGGGCTGGGCGCCTACCGGTTCTCGGTGGCCTGGCCCCGGGTACGGCCCGACGGCGGCGCGGTGAACGAGGCCGGCCTGGACTTCTACGACCGGCTCGTGGACCGGCTGCTCGCGGCTGGCATCGCGCCGTGGGTGACGCTGTACCACTGGGACCTGCCGCAGGCGCTCGAGGAGGCCGGCGGGTGGACCTACCGGGACACCGCGTTCCGGTTCGCCGACTACGCCTCGTCGGTCGCCGGCCGGCTCGGGGACCGGGTGGCGGGCTGGAACACGCTGAACGAGCCGTGGTGCTCGGCGTTCGTGGGGTACGGGTCGGGCCGGCACGCGCCGGGAGTGACCTCGCCCGCCGCGGCGGTCGCGGCCGTGCACCACCTGCTGCTCGGCCACGGGCTCGCGATGGAGCGGCTGCGTGCGGAGGCGCCCGGTGCGCCGGCGGGCATAACGCTGAACCTGTTCCCGGTGTCGGCCGCGTCCACGGCCGCCGCGGACGTCGAGGCCGCGCGGCGGGTGGACGGCCTGCAGAACCGGGTGTTCCTGGATCCCGTGCTGCGCGGTGGTTATCCGGCCGACGTGCTGACCGACCTCGCGCCGTACGGCCTGCCGGCACTGGTGCGCGAGGGCGACCTGGCGGTGATCGCGACACCCGTCGACCTGCTCGGGGTGAACTACTACCGGGCGCTGCTCGTGGCGGCGCCGGTGCTGAGGTCGGCCGCGCCCAGCGAATGGGTCGGCGCGGAGGACGTGCGGTTCCTGCCGAGCGGGCGGCCGCGGACGGAGATGGGCTGGGAGGTGCAGCCGGAGGGGTTGACGGAGCTGTTGCTGCGCCTGGACGCGGAGTACCCGAGGCTGCCGCTGTACGTCACGGAGAACGGGGCGGCGTACCCGGACTCGGTTGGCCCGGACGGCAAGGTCCGCGACCCGAGCCGGCAGGCGTTCCTGGAAGGACACCTGCGGGCGGCCCACGCGGCGGTCGCGGCGGGCGTGGACCTGCGCGGGTACTTCTGCTGGTCGCTGCTGGACAACCTGGAGTGGGCGGAGGGGTACGCGAAGCGGTTCGGCCTGGTGCACGTGGACTTCGAGACGCAGCGGCGGACGGTCAAGGAGAGCGCGCGCTGGTACTCCGGGGTGGTCGCGCGCAACGGGCTGGTGGAGTAGCCCGGGGGTGGGAGATGCGGCGCCCGGCCGCGACCGCACCCGCCGGCCGGGCGCCCTTCCGCTCTCAGGCGCAGTTCTCGGTGCAGCCGGCGCACCTGCCGAAGACCTCGACCGTGTGGCTGATCTCCGAGAAGCCGTTCTCGGCAGCCACTCGCTCCGCCCACTTCTCCACCGCGGGGCCCTCGACTTCGACCGTGCGTCCGCAGGCCCGGCACACCAGGTGGTGATGGTGGTGGCTCGAGCAGCGCCGGTACACGGCCTCGCCGCCGCGGATGCGCAGGACGTCGACCTCGCCCGCGTCGACGAGGGACTGGAGGGTGCGGTAGACGGTGGTCAGGCCGATGCCCTCGCCGCGGGTGCGCAGCTCCTCGTGTAACTCCTGGGCCGAGCGGAACTCGTCGAGCTGCTCGAGCAGACTCGCGACGGCCGCGCGCTGCTTGGTGGATCGGCGGCCGGGCACCGTGGGGGAGGAGCGCTCGGTCACCGGGCGACCCCTTCCTCGACGTGCGCGACGGCGTCGACCACGATGTGCGCCAGGTGCTCGTCGACGAGGCGGTAGACGACCTCGCGCCCGTGCCGCTCACCGTGCACGACGCCGGCGGACTTCAGTACCCGCAGGTGCTGGCTGATCAGTGGTTGTGCCACGCCGAGGGACTCCACGAGCTCATGCACGCAGCGCTCCGCCTCCCGCAGCTCGAGCACGATCGCGATCCGGACGGGTGCGGCCAGCGCCCGCAGCAGGTCACCGGCGGCGGCCATCGACCCGACGGGCCGCGCCGCGCCGGCCGAGACGGCGGGACGGTCGGGCGAGTGCCGGTCACGCTCTGCGGCTACCGGTGGTGCGGCGTCCGAGGTCACAGCGCAGATCCTCCCGCCGATAGTGGTTACCGTTGTCAACATCCTACGGCGCGGTGCTATTTCGCCGGGAGGACCGAGATGGCCACGGCCACGAGCACGAAAAGCACCAGCACGCGGCCGACTCGCTGCCCGGGCGCGAGCACTGGCCACGTCGCCGCGAGGAGCACGGCCACGCCCGCCGCGAGCAGGCCGAGCAACAGTGCACCCGTCCCGCCGCCGACGAGCACGCCGACCGCGAAGATCGCGGCGACCGCCAGGAAGGCGACGAGGGGTGGCACCCGCGCCAGCGGGCCGTCCCCGGCAAGCAGCTGTGCCCTCATCGAGCGCTTTCCTCGCACCTGTCCTCCTTATGGACGTAACGTCGACTACAGGCAGCAACGCTAGCCCGCGATTCGGCCGCCGATTAATCACCCATTTGGTGGCGGCGGGCCCCGGATAGGCTTTGGCGGCTGCCACGAGCGTGCAGCAGTTGGAGTGCAGATGCCCGCTGATCGTGTCGAGACCGTCGTCAGCCTGTGCAAGCGCCGTGGGTTCGTCTACCCGTCCGGAGAAATCTACGGTGGCACGCGGTCGGCATGGGACTACGGTCCCCTCGGCGTCGAGCTGAAGGCCAACATCAAGCGCGAGTGGTGGCGCACGATGGTGCACCGCCGCGAGGACGTCGTCGGTCTTGACTCCTCTGTGGTCCTGCCGAAACAGGTGTGGGAGGCGTCGGGTCACGTGACGGCGTTCCACGACCCGCTCGTCGAGTGCACCGCCTGCCACCATCGGTTTCGCGCCGACGAGCTCGCGGAGCAGTTCGAGACGCGCACCGGTGAGTCGGCGGCCGAGCTGTCCGCCGTGTCCTGCCCGGACTGTGGCGTGGTCGGCGAGTTCACGCCGCCGCGTGAGTTCAACATGATGCTGAAGACCCACCTCGGCCCGGTCGAGTCCGACGAGGGCATGCACTACCTGCGGCCGGAGACGGCGCAGGGCATCTTCGTGAACTTCCTCAACGTGCTGACCACCGCGCGGCGCAAGCCGCCGTTCGGCATCGGCCAGATCGGGAAGTCGTTCCGCAACGAGATCACGCCGGGCAACTTCATCTTCCGCACGCGAGAGTTCGAGCAGATGGAGATGGAGTATTTCGTCGAGCCGGGCACTGACGAGGAATGGCATCAGTACTGGATCGACGAGCGTTTGCGCTGGTACACCGATCTCGGCATCAAGCGGGAGAACCTGCGCCTCTACGAGCACCCGCAGGAGAAGCTCGCGCACTACGCCAAGCGAACGGTGGACATCGAGTATCGGTTTCAGTTCGGTGGCATGGAATGGGGCGAGCTGGAGGGCGTCGCCAACCGCACGGACTTCGACCTGAACACGCACGCCAACCACTCCGGTGTCGATCTGTCCTATTTCGACCAGGCGACGAGCTCGCGGTACCGGCCGTACGTGATCGAGCCCGCGGCGGGCGTCGGTCGTCCGCTGATGGCCTTCCTGCTCGACGCCTATCGCGAGGACCAGGCGCCGAACGCCAAGGGCGGGGTCGACAAGCGGGCCGTGCTGAGCCTGGACCGACGGCTCGCCCCGGTGAAGGTGGCCGTGCTTCCGTTGTCCCGCAACCCCGACCTCACGCCGAAGGCACGCGACATCGCCGCCGTGTTGCGCCATCACTGGAACACCGACTTCGACGACGCCGGCGCCATCGGCCGCCGCTACCGCCGCCAGGACGAGATCGGCACCCCGTTCTGCGTGACCGTCGACTTCGACTCGCTGCACGACCACGCCGTCACCGTCCGGGAGCGGGACAGCATGACCCAGGAACGCGTGGCGGTGGACAAGCTGGAGCGCTTCCTCGCCGGCCAACTGATCGGCTGCTGACCTGCCGGTGCAGTGCCGCTCGTCGACGGATTCGCCGCGGTTCGCGGTTGTCTGAGGCCTGGATCGTGGTGGGCGCGGCGGGCCCGGAGTCGACCGTCCACATCGGGTTCGCTGAGGAGGTGTCGGCTCTCCCACCTCTCGTCGGCCTTGGGTCATGTTCAACCCTCCGACCCAGCCCCGCCGGTGCACTGCCGCCCGTCGGATGAATTCGCTGCGGCGCATTTGGTTCGGGGGGAAGTCTGAGGTCTGGATCGTGGCCGGCCTGGGGGGTCGACTGTCCACATCGGATTTGCCGTGCGGGCCCTGTTCGGGTCCCGAGCGCGGGCTGCTTCCGCGCGGAGCGGGTTCGGGGCGGAGCTGGCGGTGCCCGGCGACCTTGTCGGCGTGCGGTGTCTGCAGCCTCGGCGAGTTCGGGTCCTGTGTCGCTCATGGGATTGCGCTTTCGGTGGGCCGGTGGGGACTGGGGCTCGCGGGTGTCGGGTGTCCCGCGAGGTCTAGGCCGCCTCCACGTCTGGGCGGGGGCGGGTGCTTGCCTGGGTGTAGGCGGACGTCAGGAGGTCGGCCACGGCGGCCGGCTCGTCGCGGAGTTGGGCTGGGCGGGTGTGGACCACGAGGATGCCGGCAGCCGTCAGGTGTGTGGCTCGGGTCAGGGCGGCGGCGTAGTCGGCCGGGGTCAGGTCGAACGCGTAGGAATCGACCTCCCACGCCAGTCCGACGTCCCACCACGCGTCCGGAGTGGCCAGGTGCGCGCCCGAGGGACCGCTGATCGGGACTCGCCAGCGTGGTGTCGGGAGGCCGGCTCGCAACACCAGGCGTCTCGCCCAGCCCTGGGCCAGCGAGCGGACGCCGTCGTCGAGCTCGGCCAGGATTCGTCTGGGAAGGGCGGTGCCTCGGGACGTGGCTCGGGTCAGTTCCTCGCGCAGGGTGGCCGGGCTGACTCGCGCCTCGCGGATCACCGACGTCAGCAAGGCCCGGACATGCTCGGCGGACGGGGCCCGGCGGCACGTGTCGATCGTCGCCCTGGGCAGGGGTGCCACCGGGAAGCCCGAGCGCAGCTGGGCCACCGGCGGCGTGTTCGTGCGGTCGAAGAACACGCCGTCGACCAGGCGGGACTGGCGGCGCGGCGACACCAGCACATGCACCGGGCCGTCCAGGCGCGCACCCGACAGACCATGCAGCGCCAACGCGTCGACCCCCGTCAGCACGGCCTCGGGGCCGGCGACCGTGAGCGCTGCCTGAATCCGTTGGGCACGGCTCGGTGGCGTGTCGCCCAGCAGCACGATGCCGGACTGCAGGCGCCGCCAAGGTCCGCCGTCGCGACATCGTTCCTCGATGGTGGACCCGGACAGGCCCAGCGCGATCAGGTCGGCCGACGTGGCGACGTGGTGGCTGAACATGCCGGGGATGGCGTCGAGGTCGAGCAGGGCGCGGTTCGTGGTCATGAGTCCAGGAAAGCGGAAGTGGGCAACGCGGGGTGGCGGTGATGCGTCGTCTGTGGATAAGTGCGCGGGTTGTGGACAACTCCACAACAACCGGCCGAAGGAGGGGGTGGCTGACGGTGGTGACGCATCCGGTTCTGGAAGGATCGGCGGAGTGAGTCCCGTGGAGTCCAGGTCACGACCGGTCCGCCGGTTCGTGCGTCGCCTCGTGGTCGGTGTGCTGCTCGTCGGCGCGCTGGTCGTCGGCGGCACCGGCTTCCGGGTGTGGCAGGTGGCCCGCGACGACGACCGCAGCCCGGCCGACGTCGTCCTGGTCCTGGGCGCCGCGCAGTACGGCGGCACGCCCTCCAAGGTGCTCGAGGCCCGGCTCGAACACGCCAAGGACCTCTACGACGAGGGCGTCGCGAAGCACATCCTCACCACCGGCGGCAGCCGGCCCGGCGACGAGTACACCGAGGCCGAGGCGAGCGCCATCTGGCTGGAGGACCACGGGGTCCCCGAGGACGCGGTCGTCGACGTCCCGCAGGGCAGTGACACCCTCGGCAGCCTCCGCGCCGCCGCCGAGGCGGCCGCCGACCGCGGCTGGCACACCGCCGTGATCGTGAGCGACCCCTGGCACACGTTGCGCGCCCGGACCATGGCCAGCGACGTAGGGCTGGACGCCTGGACCTCGCCCACCCACTCCGGCCCAATCGTGCAGACCCGGCAGACGCAGATCCGCTACATCCTCTACGAGACCGCCGCGCTGCTGTACTACCGCACAACGAAGGCCTCCGCCGACGGGATCGGCATCACCGAGGATGTCGCCGCGGACAAGTAACCTCCGCACCATGACCCCGGGCTACACCGAGCACGACGCCTCTCGGATGTCCGCCGAGCCGGCGAAGGACTCCGTCCTGCCCGGTTCGTGGCCGACCCGCCGCAGCCCCTTCGGCCGCGACCGCGCGAGGGTGCTGCACTCGGCGGCGCTGCGCCGGCTCGCGGGAAAGACCCAGGTCGTCGGCCCGCACGAAGGCTCCGAGGTCAGCGGCGTGCCGCGGACCCGGCTGACCCACTCACTCGAGGTCGCGCAGATCGGCCGCGGCATCGCCGAGGAGCTCGGCTGCGACCCCGACGTCGTGGACACCGCCGGCCTCGCGCACGACATCGGCCACCCGCCGTTCGGGCACAACGGCGAGCGCGCGCTCGATGAGGTCTCCCAGGTGTGCGGCGGGTTCGAGGGCAACGCCCAGACGCTGCGCATCCTCACCCGGCTCGAGCCGAAGGTGCTGGGGGAGCGCGAGCACGGCCTCAACCTCACCCGCGCCTCGCTGGACGCGGCGACGAAGTACCCCTGGCCGCGCACCGCCGGCACCCGCAAGTTCGGCGTCTACGACGACGACCGCGAGGTGTTCGACTGGATCCGGGACGGCGCGCCGCAGCGCCGGCAGTGCCTCGAGGCGCAGGTGATGGACTGGGCCGACGACGTGGCCTACTCCGTGCACGACGTCGAGGACGGTGTCCGGGCCAAGCGCGTCAACCTGCCCGCGTTGACCGACCGCGAGGAGCGGGCCGAGGTGGCCGAGCTCGCCGCCAAGCACTTCAGCGGCGAACCGGTGTCCGGGCTGGAGGACGTGGCCGCGGACCTCGTGCGGCTGCCGGTCGTCGCCGCGCTGACCGCGAAGGAGTACGACGGCACGCTCGCCGCTCAGGTCGCGATCAAGCGGCTGACCAGCGAGCTCGTCGGCCGGTTCGCTGCGGCCGCGGTCGCCGCGACCAGGCAGGAGCACGGCGACGGGAACCTCACCCGCTACGCCGCCGACCTCGTGATCCCGGCCCGGGTGGCCTGCGAGGTCGCGCTGCTCAAGGCCGTCGCGCTGCGGTATGTGATGAGCGACCCGGACCGGCTTGCCCTCCAGGCCACCCAGCGGCAACGGCTGGCCGAGCTCGTGCCCGCGCTGGCCGCGCGCGGGGACGGCGCGCTGGAGCCGGCGTTCGTGCCGGCCTGGGCCGCGGCCGGCGACGACTGTGCCCGGCTGCGGGTCGTCGTGGACCAGGTCGCGGCGCTCACCGACGCGCAGGCCAACCGATGGCACAAGACATACGTGCAGGTCGAAGGCTTGTCGGTGTGACGTGGCACACTCGTTGGCATGGATGAGATGTTCGATCGCCCACCCGGCGGCCGCGGCCGCCGAGGGGTGTCGCGCCGCGCACCGCGCAAGTCGGTGCCAGCGGACGGCGATCGCGGCGACTTCGACGAAGACGACGGCTTCGATGGCTTCGACGGCTCCGCGGGCGTCCGCGAACCGCGCCACCCGAAGCCCTTCGGCCCGATGTCCGACGCGGGCGCCTTACCGCTGCCCGAACCGACCCAGTTGATCACTCTGCCCGACCCACGCCGGTAGAAGGAGACTTCGTGACGGATCGCGCGCACCTCGCGTACACGCTTGCCCTGCACAAGGCGGTCGCGCCCGATCCGGCGAGGAACGTGTGCTGGTCGCCGTTCTCGGTCGCCAGCGCGCTCGGGCTCGTCGCCCACGGGGCCCGCGGGATGACCCGCGACGAGCTCACCGTGCTGTTGCTCGGCGACAAGTCCGGCGACCTCGTCCAGCTCGGCGAGCTGCTGACCCGGGCCGGCGTGCTGGAACCGCCGCGGGACAACGAGGACGAGCCGATCATCGCGGTGTCCAACACGCTGTGGACCGACGAGTCGATCGAGGTCCTCGTGCCGTTCGTCGAGGAGCTGGGCCGGTGGTCGAGCGGCAAGGTCCGCGAGGCGCCGTTCCGCGAGGCGCCCGGTGAGGCGCGCGACCGGATCAACGTCGACGTCGCGAAGACCACCCGGGACCTCATCCCGGAGCTGATCCCCGCGGACGCGATCACCGCCGACACTCGGTCGGCCCTGGTCAACGCGCTCTACCTGAAGTGCGGCTGGCGGTTCCCGTTCACCGAGGGCGCCACCCGCCCGAAACCCTTCCACGCGCCGGGCGGCACGGTCGAGGTGCCGACGATGTCGCTGTCCGAGCGCATCGGCTACGCGGCCCGCGACGGTTGGCAGGTCGCGACCCTGCGCGCGATCGGCGGCGTCGAGGCGGTCGTGCTGCTGCCCGACGGCGATCTCGCCGACGCCGAACCCGACCTCGACGAGGCGACGCTCGCCGACCTGCTCGAGGCGCCGAAGCCGACCCAGGTCGACCTGGCACTGCCGAAGTTCAAGGTCGGCACCCAGGCCGAGCTCACCCCGCCGCTGAACAAGCTGGGTGTGCGGACCGTGTTCGGCAACGACGCGGATCTCAGCGGGATCAGCACGGTCCCGCTCGCGGTCGAGGCCGTGCTGCACGAGTCGGTCCTCGAGATCGACGAGAAGGGTCTCGAGGGTGCCGCGGCGACCGCGGTGATGATGCGGCTGGCCTCGCTTCCGTCGCCCGGTGTCGAGCTGACCGTGGACCGCCCGTTCCTGCTCCTGGTCCGGCATGCGGCGACGGGGGTGGTGTACTTCGTGGCGCGCGTCAGCTCGCCATGACGGCGGCGGTCACCTACCCGCCGGGCGAGCTCCTGAGGTTGCTGCACCGACGTCGCGGTCCGCTGCTGCGGTTCGGCGCGGGCCGCCGCCGCTTCGCCTACCTGCTCGGCGCCGAGGCCAACCGCTTCGTGTTCGCCAACGACGACCTGTTCACGATGCGCGAGGCGTTCGAGGGCCTCGTCCCGGTCGATGGCGAGACCTCGCTGATCGTCTCCGACGGCACCGACCACCGCCGCCGGCGGCGGCTCGTCCAGCCGTCGATGCACCACCGGCAGGTCGACCAGTACCTCGCGATCATGACCGAGAGCGCGGACGAGGTGATCGACCGCTGGCGTCCGGGCGATGTCGTGGACGCCTACCAGGCGTTCCGCGCGGCGATCCGGCGGAGCACGCTGCGGTCGCTGTTCGGCGCCCGGCTCGCGGACGACGCCGACTTCCTCGGCGAGCACCTGCAGGCGCTGCTCGACCTGGTCGACCGCTCGCCGGACGTGGTCCGGCTGCACCGGAGGTGGCGGACTCCCTTGTGGCGGCGGGCGATGCGAGCCCGGGCGCTGGTCGACGAACGGATCCACGCGGAGATCGCCCGGGTGCGCGAGGAGGGCGCCGACGCCGGCGACCGGGTGCTCGCGATGCTCGTCAACGGCCGCGACGAGGACGGCGGCGGCCTGTCCGACCAGGAGGTTCGCGACCAGGCGGTGACGCTGATCGCGGCCGGCTACGAGACCACCAGCGCGGCGATGGCGTGGGCGGTCCACCTGCTCGTCACCCATCCCGAGGCACGGCAACGAGCCGCCGCGGACGAGCGGTACAGGCGCGCGTTCGTGACGGAGACGTTGCGGCTCTACCCGCCGGCCGTGGTCTCGGCGCGGCACGTCGCCAAGGCCTTCGAGTTCGCCGGCCGCAGGGTGTCCGCCGGGACGACCCTGCTCTACAGCCCGTACGTGACCCACCGCAGCGCGGCCGTCTACGAGGACCCGCTGACGTTCCGGCCGGAGCGGTGGTTGCCCGGCGAGCCGGCGTACCGCAAGGTCGGCCCGCACGAGTTCGTCCCGTTCGGTGGCGGGCCGCACCGGTGCGTCGGTGCGACCATGGCCACGACCGAGCTGACCGTGATGCTGGGCCGACTACTCGAGCGCACCGAGCTGTCCCCGGTCGCGCAGCGGATCCGGGCGACCGGCTTCGCGGCCATGCGTCCGAAGCACGGTCTGCGGGTCGGGGTGGCCCGGGTCACCGCCGCCTAGCTGTCACGTCCGCGCCGGCGTGCTCGTCCGAATCGTGAACCACCGAGGAGGAGATCATGCCCAGGATTCCCGGCGTCCCGACCAAGGAAGCCAGCCCGCTGCTGCGGGTCGTGTACTTCTACGCCAAGCGCCGGCTCGGCGCGGTGCCCGAGCCGTTCACCGTGCTCGCCCGCCACCGCAAGCTGTTCATGGCTTCCGCGCGCCACGAGCTGGCCGCCGAGAAGGCGAGCAAGGTGCTGCCCAACAACGTCCGGGAGATCGCCGTGTACCGGGTCGCCCAGCAGCTCGGCTGCTCCTGGTGCGTCGACTTCGGCACGATGCTGCAGAAGCACGAAGGGCTGGACATCGAGCGGCTCCAGCAGATCGACGACTACGAGACCTCGCCGGCCTACGACCGCCAGGAGCGGATCGCGATCGCCTACGCGGACGCCATGTCGGCCACCCCGACGCGGGCCACCGACGAGCAGGTCGCCGAGCTGGTCGCGGAGTTCGGCCAGGAGGGCGTGCTCGAGCTGACCTACCAGATCGCGCTGGAGAACATGCGCGCCCGGATGTACAGCGCGCTCGACCTCCGCGACCAGGGCTTCACCTCCGGCGACGCGTGCCGGATCCCGGTGCCGGCCGACGCCCCGGAGGTCAGCGGCTCAGGTGGGTGAGCTTGTCCGGGTTGACCATGTCGTAGATGGCGGTGACCTGGCCGTCGCGGGCCGCGAACACGATGGCACGGTGCGAGATCCCCCAACGGTGACCGTCCGCCGGCATGTCCGGCATGGTCATCCCGAGGTCGCCGTTGACCAGCGACAGCTCGCCGCCGGTGATCTGCTCCGTGCCGTAGGACTCCAGCAGGCCGAACAGGAACCGGGCGATCTTCTCCGCGCCGACCACGCGCCGCCGCGCGGTGCGCGCCTTGCCGTTGCTGTCGCCGATGAGCACCGCGTCCGGGTGCAGCAGCTTGACCACGCTCGGCAGGTCGCCCGCGATGATCGCGCCCATCAGCTGCTCGACCAGCTCGCGCTGCTCGTCGAGGGGGATCCGGGGCGGCGCGTCCGCGTCGGCGGCGGCCCGGCGGCCCCGCGAGGCGTGCTGGCGCGCGGTCGACTCGGGGACGCCCAGGATCTCGCCGATCTCCGCGAACGGCACGGAGAACGCGTCGTGCAGCACGAACGCGACCCGCTGCTCCGGGGTCAGCGCGTCGAGCACGACCATGGCCGCCATGCGCACCTCGTCCGCGCGCACGACGGTGTCAAGTGGATCGTCACTCGTCGGGGCGCCGTACGCGGTGACGATCGGCTCGGGCAGCCACGGCCCGACGTAGCGTTCGCGCTGCGCGGCGGCCGACCGCAGCCGGTCCAGGCAGATCCGACCGACGACGGTGGTGAGCCACGCCCGCAGCTCGCGGATCTCGGCCCGCCGCTGTTCGTCCATTCCGGACAGTCGCAGCCACGCCTCCTGCACCGCGTCCTCCGCGTCGCTCAGCGTGCTCGTGAGCCGGTAGGCCACCCCGACCAGGTGGGTCCGGTGCTCGGCGAACTGCTCGGCGAGAACGTCATCGCTGACCGTCACACCTCCATCGTATGACCTGCCGGGCGCGACCTGCCGACGGATTGTCGGACCGCGCGCCTAGACTCGGACACCGTGGCGGGACGGATCCGGGAGAGCGACATCGCGCAGGTGCGCGACCGGACCCGGATCGACGACCTCGTCGGCGAGTACGTCTCGCTGCGCCACGCGGGCGGCGGCGCGCTGAAGGGCCTTTGTCCCTTCCACGACGAGAAGACGCCGTCGTTCAACGTCCGGTCGACGCACGGCACGTTCCACTGCTTCGGCTGCGGCGAGGGCGGCGACGTCATCGCCTTCCTGATGAAGATCGACCACCTGAGCTTCGTCGAGTCGGTCGAGCGGCTCGCCGACCGGGCCGGCATCCAGCTCACCTACGAGGGCGGCACGCCGAGCCGGCAGCGGGACAAGGGCACCCGCACCCGGCTCCTCGACGCACACCGCGCGGCGGCCGAGTTCTACACCGAGCAGCTGCGCACGCCGGAGGCGGCCAAGGCCCGGGAGTTCCTGGAGGAGCGCGGCTTCGACACCACGGCCTGGGCGACGTTCGGCTGCGGGTACGCGCCCAGCGGCTGGGACAAGCTGTCCAAACACCTGCTGGGCCGCGGCTTCGAGCTGGCGGAGCTGATCAAGGGCGGGTTGTCCCGGGAGGGCCAGCGGGGGCCGATCGACCGCTTCCACCGGCGGCTGCTGTGGCCGATCAAGGACCTGGGCGGCGACGTGGTCGGTTTCGGCGCGCGCCGGCTCTACGACGACGACCAGATCCAGGCCAAGTACCTGAACACCAGCGAAAGCCCGATCTACAAGAAGTCCCAGGTGCTGTTCGGGCTCGACCTCGCCAAGCGGGAGATCGCCCGGCGGCACCAGGTCGTCGTGGTCGAGGGCTACACCGACGTGATGGCGATGCACGCCTCGGGCGTGCCGACCGCGGTCGCCTCGTGCGGCACCGCGTTCGGCACCGAGCACATCACCGTGCTGCGCCGGCTGCTCATCGACGACGACGCCTTCCGCGGCGAGGTGATCTTCACCTTCGACGGCGACGAGGCCGGGCGCAAGGCCGCGCTCAAGGCGTTCGACGACGACCAGAAGTTCGCGGCGCAGACGTTCATCGCGGTCGCGCCGGACGGGCTGGACCCGTGCGAGCTGCGCCAGGAGAAGGGCGAGGTCGCGGTCAAGGACCTGGTCGCCCGGCGCAAGCCGCTGTTCGCCTTCGCCATCCGCGCCGAGCTCGCCGAGCTCAACCTGGACAACGCCGAGGGCCGGGTCGACGCGCTGCGCCGGACCGTGCCGATGGTGGCGCGCATCAAGGATGCGTCGCTGCGCGACGAGTACGCCCGCCAGCTCGCCGGCTGGGTCGGCTGGGAGGACACCGCCACGGTCGTGCGCCGGGTGCGGGAGACCGCCGGCGCGCCGGTCGAGGTGCGGCGGGGCCGCCAGCCGCGGGTCGACCCGAGCCAGGCGGCGCTCGCCGTGGACGTCGACGGGCCGAAGCGGCCGAACCCGCGCGACCCCCAGCTGCACGTCCAGCGGGAGGCCGTCAAGCTCGCCCTCCAGGAACCGGTGCACGCGGGGCCCGTCTACGACTCGCTGCCGCTGGACGTGTTCACCCACCCCGCGTACGCCGCGCTGCACCAGGCGATCCTCGACGTCGGCGGCTCGGCGAGCGGGTTGGCCGGCGCGGAGCTGCTGGACATGGTGGCCAAGGCGTGCACCGCGCAGACAGTGCGGTCGCTGGTCACCGAGCTGGCCGTGGAGCCCATCCCCGCGCGGCCGAGCGAGATCAACAGGTATGCGGCGGGCGTGCTCGCGGCGCTGCAACGCCAGCTCCTGTCCGGGCAGATCGCCGACCTCAAGGCACGCCTGCACCGGCTGTCCCCGGTCGAGAACGAGGACGAGTGGCGGGTGCTGTGGGGTGACCTGGTGGCACTCGAGCAGTTCTACAAGGCGCTCGGGGAGAAGGCCGCCGGGAGTATGTCGTGACCGGTTGGTGGCGGCGGCTGTTCGGCGGCGGGGTGCCGGAGGCGCTGGCCGGTTCGCTCGAGCGTGACGAGCACGTCGTGGCGTCGTCGGTGTTGCGTGGCGGCGGGTTCCTGTTCGCCACGTCCCTCGGCCTGTGGGTGCCGGCGGAGGACGGGCCCCGGCGGGTGGGCTGGCACCTGATCAGCAAGGTGACCTGGGGCAACGGCGTGCTGGAACTCATCGAGGCGCGCGAGACCGGCACCGCGGGCGAGGCGGTGCTGCTCGCGGACCGGCCGCCGGCCCGGTACGTGCTGGAGACCGCGGGCAAGCTGCCGGACGTGGTGCACATCCGCGTCAACGGCTCGATCCGCTCGCGCCATCGTCGCGAGCTGCCCGGCGGCGGCGCGTGGTTCGTGCAGCGCAAGGTCCCCGGCCGGGACGGCATCGTGCTGCAGGTCCGCCCCGACCCAGGCGCCGACGAGGACGCTGTGCGCCGGATCGCCACGGAGGTGGCGTCGATGATCCGGCAGACGCTAGAGTAAACAGTACGGACGTACGGTTTACTGGAGGCGCGCATGTGGGATCCGAGCACCTACCTCGCCTTCGCCGACCACCGGTCCCGGCCGTTCTTCGACCTGCTCGCCCGCGTGCCGGCCGACGCGCCGCGCCGGGTCGCCGACCTGGGCTGCGGACCGGGCAACCTCACCGAGACCCTCGCCGCCCGCTGGCCCGGCGCGGTGGTCGAGGCGCTGGACTCATCGCCGGAGATGGTGGCCGCCGCGCGGGACCGGGGGATCGCGGCGGAGGTCGGCGACGTGCGGGAGTGGAACCCGAGCGCGGACACCGACGTCGTCGTGTCCAACGCCGTGCTGCAGTGGGTGCCCGCCCACGAGCAGCTCCTGGTGCGCTGGGTGAAGCAGCTGGCGCCGGGCGCGTGGCTGGCCGTCCAGGTACCCGGCAACTTCGCCGCGGCGTCGCATGTCCGCGTGCGCGAGCTGGCCGCCGACCCGCGGTGGCACGACCGGCTCGCCCCGGTCGTGCTGCGCGAGGACGACGCGGTGCGTGACCCCGTCGAGTACGCCGACCTGCTCGCCGACGCCGGCTGCTCGGTCGACGCCTGGGAGACGACCTACCTGCACGCGCTCACCGGCGAGGACCCCGTGCCGAGGTGGGTGACCGGCACGGCCCTGCGCCCCATCCGGTCCACATTGGACGAACCGGAGTGGGCGCAGTTCCGCGCCGAGCTCGCGCCGCGGCTGCGGGCCGACTACCCGGCCCGCGCCGACGGCACCACGTGGTTCCCGTTCCGCCGGGTCTTCGTCGTCGCCCGCGTCCCCGACTAGGAGCCGACCTGCGCGGGCTCGCGCGGCTCGGCCGGCGGGACCTTTGTCGGTTGGTCGGCGTGGCCCGGCCACCACGCGGCCCGGCCCAGCAGCGCGGTCACGCTCGGCACCAGGAACATCGACATCACGAACGCCGCGATCAGGATGCCCAGCGACACGGCGAAGCCCATCTCCACCAGGAAGGAGATGCCGCCGAGCATCATCGACGCGAACGTGCCGGCCAGGATCAGCCCGGCCGCGCCGACCGACGGGCCGCCGTGCTCCACCGCCAGGTCCGCCGCGGTGCGCGGGTCGTTGCCGAGCTTCGCCTCCTCGCGCAGCCGGGCGATCATCAGGATGTTGTAGTCCGTGCCGATCGCGACCACGAACAGGTACACCAGCATCGGCAGCATGAACGTCACGCCGGCCCGGTCGCCGATGCCCTGGAACGCGAGCACGGTGGCGCCCATCGTGCTGAAGAAGCCGAGCACCACGGCCAGCATCAGGTAGACCGGCGCCACGACGCTGCGCAGCAGCAGGCCCAGCACGATCGCGATGAACAGGCCGGCCACCGGGAAGATCACCCACAGGTCCCGGTTGTTCGCGTCCCGGATGTCGGCGAACGCCGAGGTCAGGCCGCCGACATAGGCGGTGGACCCGGCCGGCGCCTCGGCGTGGGCGACCTCGCGCAGCTCGCCCTCGACGAGGTCGAGCGAGGCGTTCTCGTACGGGCTCGTGTCGAGCAGCAGGTCGATCTTCGCGACCGTGCCGTCCTGCGACAGGGTCGCCGGCCCGGCCGTGCCGGGCATCACGCCGCCGATGCCCGGCACGTCGTCGAGCCGTTGCGTGTAGGCCGCGAGCGCGTTCGGGTCGAGCCGGCCCTCGTCCGCTCGCACGTACACCGACGTCGGGTTCAGCGCGCCGGACGGGAACCCGCCCTCCATGTACTCCAGGCCGCGCGCGGACTCCGTGCCGCTCGGCAGCTGGCCGGACTGGTCGTAGTCGGTGTCGAAGCCGAACATGCCCAGCGCGAGCGCGACCAGCACACCGCCGGACGCGACCGCCACCACGGCGGGCCGCCGGCCGGTGAACCTGCCGAGCCGTTGGAACGTCGTGCCCTTCGGCGTGCGCTGCCAGGACTTGGACGGCCAGAACACCTTCGTGCCGACGAGCGAGATGACCGCGGGGATCAGCGTCACCGCGGCCAGCGCCATCACCACGACGGCTATCGACAGGCCGGGGCCGAAGCTGCGGAAGCCGCCGAACACGGCGAGCAGCAACGCGCTGAACGCGATGACGATCGCGGCCGCCGCGGACGCGATGACCTCGCCGACCCGTGCCACCGCGGCCACCAGCGCGTCCTTCGGGGCGTCGCCGGCCCGCAGCCGTTCGCGGTAGCGGAACAGGAGGAACACGATGTAGTCCGTGCCGACGCCGTACAGCACGATCGTCATCAGGATCTGCAGGGACTGGTCGACCTGGAAGCCGAACGCCTGCGCGCACCACGCGATCAGCCCCGGCGAGATCGTGCTGACCAGGCCGACCGTGACGATCGGCAGCAGCGCGGCGACCGGGCTGCGGTAGATCAGCAGCAGCAACCCGATGATCAGCACTATCGTGACCGCGCCGACGATCAGGAACGCCGTGTCGAACGCGTCGGCGTTGTCGGCGAACATCGCGATGTCGCCGGTGACCGCGTGCTCGAGCCCGGCTCCGTCCAGCGAGGTGTCGGTCGTCTCGCGGATCGACGCGATCGCGTCCAGCAGCGCCGGGTCGTCGCTGGCGGGCCCGTCGAAGATGGCGTTGACCAGCTGGACCTCGCCGTTCGGCGACACCGCCCGCGGGTTGGTCTGGACGTCGGCCACCCGGTCGATGCCCTCCGCGTCGAGCTGCTCGGCGAGCTCGCCGATTCGACCCTGGTCGGCCTCGGTGAGTGCCTGGCCGTCCGCGCGCCGGACCACGATCGTGGCGCTGCCCGCGGTCTGCTGGCCGAACGCCTGCTCGGCCAGCTCACCCGCCTGGACCGACTCGTAGTCGGTCGGCAGGAAGTTGGACTGGTCGCGCGTCACCACGTCCCCCAACGCGGGCGCGAACGTCACGATCGCCACGGTGACGAGCAGCCAGCCGGCGATCACCTTCCATGGATTTTGTACGACGAATCTGCCCAACCGTTCGAACATCAAGCCTCCCCAAGCGATGTACGAGTCGGGCGAGACGCTATCGGGGAGGTACTGAGAAAGCACTGAGGTTTCTGAACCCTTCCGGGGCGGCAGGCGTAGACCCGATGTCAGTTGTCGCTTCAACAACCGAAGGACACTCGAGATGTTGCGACGCGTAGGACTTCCGCTCGTGATCGTCGCTCTCGCCGGCACGCTGGTCGCGCCGAGCGCATCGGCGAGCCGACACTTCCCGACCACCATCGCGCTGCCCAACGGCTTCCAGCCGGAGGGCATCGCCATCGGCCCCGGCCCGGTCGCCTACCTCGGCTCGCTCGCCGACGGTTCGATCTACCGAGCTGACCTGGTCACCGGGCGCGGCAAGATCGTGAGCAAGGGCCCGGGAACCCCGTCGGTCGGGCTGAAGACCGACGCCCGCGGCCGGCTGTTCGTCTCGGGCGGCGCCGCCGGCGACGCGCGGGTGGTCGACACGCGCACCGGCGAGATCCTGCGGAGCTACCAGCTGGCTTCCGGTGCCGCCTTCGTCAACGACGTCGTGCTGACCCCGTCTGCCGCATGGTTCACCGACTCGCTCAACCCGGTGCTGTACAAACTGCCGCTGCGCCACGGCAAGCTGCCGGCGCGGGCCGAGGTCGTGCCGATCACCGGCGATCTCGTGTACCAGCAGGGCTTCAACGTCAACGGGATCACCCGCACACCGGATGGCACGGGGCTGCTGGTCGTCCAGTCGAACACCGGTGGGCTGTTCCGCGTGTCGACCTCCGGCGTGTCGCGGGCGGTCGAGCTGGCCGAGCCGCTGGCCAACGGCGACGGCATGCTGCTGCGCGGCCGGACCCTCTACGTCGTGCGCAACCAGGCGAACGCGGTGGTGGAGCTGCGGCTGAACCGCTCGGCGACAAGCGCGCGTCAGGTTCAGGTGCTGACCGACGAGCGGTTCGACGTGCCGACCACCGTCGGGGCGTTCGCCGGCCGGCTGTACCTGCCGAACGCGCGGTTCAACACCGAGCCGGGGCCGACGGTGCCGTACCAGGTCGTGGCGATTCGTCCGTGAGCCAGCGCTCGGCGCGCCGCAGCAGCTCGGCCTTGAGCGGCTGCGGCGCGGCCGAGTGCCGGATGCTCGCGGCGGCGAGGCCGGCCAGCTCGGCGTCGGTCAGGCCGAGGACGTCGCGGCAGATCGAGTACTGACCTGCCAGGCCGACGCCGAACAGCAGCGGGTCGTCGGTGGCGACGGCCACCGGCACGCCGGCGTCGAGCAGCGTGCGGAGCGGGATGTCGGTGAGCTCGTGTACACCGAAGGGCGGGTAGGAGGTCGGACAGATCTCGAGCGCCACCTGCCGCTCGGCCAGCAGGTCGCGGGTGGCCGGGTCGTTCGCCGCGGCGGTGCCGTGCCCGAGGCGGGCGGCGTGCAGGTGCTCGACGCAGGCGCGGACGTGCTCGGCGCCGGTGTAGAAGCCGGAGTGCGGGACGCCGAGCAGCCCGGCCTCGGCGGCGATCGCGAACGCGGGCGCGAAGTCGGCGACGTTGCCGTGCCGCTCGTCGTTGGACAGGCCGAACCCGACGACGCCGTGGCCGGCGTAGGTGGCGGCGAGGCGGGCGAGGGTCGTGGCGTGCTCGGGGGAGCGGGTCCAGCTGGAGGCGACGACCACGCCGGCCGGGATCGCCGCGGCGTGCGCGCCGGCGAGGACGGCCTCCAGCGCCGGCGCGAGCCCGCCGAGTGCGGCGGCGTAGGAGGTGGGGTCGACCTGGAGCTCGAGCCAGCCGCAGCCGTCGGCCGCGTCGTCGTCGGCGGCCTCGGCGATCACCCGGGCGACGTCCGCCGGCGTGCGGATGGCCTGGCGGGCGGCGTCGTAGCGGTCCTGGAAGTCGGCCCAGGTGCCGGCTGCGGGCGGCAGCGGGGGAGGGATGGCCAGGCCGTGGCGACCGGCGAGGTCGCGGAGGGTGGCGGGACGCATGGCGCCGGTGAGGTGGAGGTGCAGTTGAGCCTTGGGAAGCCCCCGCACGTCGCGGCGCGCGGGGGCCTCCGGGTCAGGGGGTTGGGTAGGCGGGTTCACTCACGTTCCGCCGGCCGTTGCTCTGCTGCGGCGCGGACTTGTGCCGCCGGCCGAGCCCGGTCTTCTCGCCGATCTTGGCCCGCGCGACGCCCGCGGCGCCCTGGATCGCGGGGTGGTCGGCGATCCTGCGGTAGGTGCGCATGATCTGGTCGTAGCGCCCGCGGCCCGCCTTGGCCCCCAACACGTACCCGACCGCGGCGCCCAGTACGAACGCCTTCATCCTCATCGCCTCCAACGGCTCGACCTGCTGTGCGTTGCCATCTTCCCGCAGATCGGGGTGGCGTGCCGGGTGGTTCGGAACCCGGTCGCGGCCATACGCTAGAGTTGGTGTCCGCCGGCCGGGGCCGGCGGACGATCCTCCATAGCTCAATTGGCAGAGCATTCGGCTGTTAACCGAAGGGTTGTTGGTTCGAGTCCAACTGGAGGAGCACAGACCTCGTCAGAGGCACGCGGCCAGCTCATCGGTCCGGATGTCCGTGGCGAGCGTGGTCGTCCACCTGCCACACCTACAGGTGACCGGATCACCGAAGTTGTCTCTCCCTTGTCGGACAACAACAACGGACAGCGTGCGGACCCCGGCCAGACGTAAGCCACTCGACCGACGCGCAGGTAGCTCCAACTGGAGGATCTCTACGTGGGCGCCTCCGCCTCGTCTTCCGCCTGCTTGATCACCTCGTGCAGGTCCTCCTCCGCGAAGCCCTCCTCGGCGAAGCGGCGCTGCCAGTGGCGCACCTTGCGGGAGAAGGCCATCGCGTCCACTCCGGACACCAGCAGTGTGGCGAGCTCTTCCTTGGCGGCCCAGCGGATGTCGATGACCGCGCGGGGCGCGGGTTCGTGTGACGGGATGGGGCCGCCCTCGAGGATCACGCGCGGGGTGTCGGCGTTCCAGTCGCGGAAGTGCCGGCCGAGCGCGCGGCCGATCCGCTCGAGGATGTCGACCCCGACCTTGGGCTCGTAGCGCTCGACGGCTTCGAGGCTCCGAATCCCGATGGCGGCCTCCTTGCGGAAGGTGGTCCGCCACGTGTGTCCCGCCGCGCGGCGGGCTTGGGCGACGGCGTCCCCCAGTCGCTTGCGTGCGGCCTCGGAGTAGTCAGCGGTTCTCAGGTTCGGCATGGCAGCAGAATGCCGCAGAGTTCCGCAGATGTCCAGTCCTCAGTTCCGCTCGTCTCCGCAATCTGAGTCCGCAGAGTTCCGCAGTATCGCTGTTATACCTGGTAGATCGATTTGACAAGCTCCGCAGAGTACCGCAGACTTGTGATATGCCGAAGCTCAACCGGGACCGGATCCGGGAGTGGCTCGAGGAGCACAACTGGTCCGTCGCGCGCCTGGCCGCGGAGTGCAGCGCGCTGGGGGAGGACTCGTTTCCCGAGGGCACCCTGCGCAACGCGGTGAACGGCATCGACCCCATGCGCGCGGGCAGGATCCGCGTGATCTGCAAAGTGACCGCCAAGTACGGCGACGGCATCCCGTACGCCCAACTGGTGGCCGACGGGTCGTGACCCACGAGCACCATCGCGCCGTGTAGGTTTGCCCCGAGGACAAGCCCGGCCACATCGTGGCGACCTCTCTGGGGCGGTAGCTCAGTCGGTTAGAGCAGAGGACTCATAATCCTTTGGCCGTGGGTTCGAGCCCCACCCGCCCCACTGCCCCGCCCATTGCGCGAACCGAGTCATGCGCCTGATCAGCGCGGTGGGGTGGGGTTGCTGCGGGGTCGGGGTCGTCGTCAGTGGGTTCCTGGGCGCTGGTGTGGCCCGTGGTGAACCCGGAAGACCGGGACGAGCTGGGTAGCGCTGACGACCCTGACGCGGGCGATCCTGGCGACCGCCGAGCACTTCGCGACGAACCTCGTCGACTCCGGCACCGAGCTCGGCGTCGACCAGTTCCTGCTCGTCCAGTGGGTGGCCCCGCTGGCCAGTGAGTCGCCGGAACTGATCGTCGCCTGCCTGTACGCGGTGCGGCTCAAGGCATCGCACTCGCTGGGCACCCTGCTGTCCAGCAAGGTCAACCAGTGGACCCTGCTGGTCGGCACGATTCCGGTGGTGTTCGCGCTGTCCTCGATGAGCTCCCACGGACTGCCGCTGGACACCCACCAGCGGTTCGAGCTGCTGATCACCGCCGCGCAGTCGCTGTTCGCCGTGAGCATCCTGATGGACCTCGGCCTGACCTACGTCGGCGCGACGGCCCTGTTCACCCTGTTCGCCGTCCAGTTCGCGGCCAGCATCCTGCTCACCCCGGAAGCGAACCGAGTGGTGATCGTCGTGCTGTCGGCGGTGTACGCCGTGCTCGCCGTCGCCCAACTGGCACGCCACCGGCACGCCGTGGCCCGGGTCGCCAGAGACGGCACCGTCACCCCGTTCACCGAGCTGAACCGAGCGGAATCGCGTTCGTCCACAGCGGACTGACAGCGAGGGTGGAACTACGCGTCTGATACCGACTGGGGTTCGGTTAGGGGGTCGCCTAGGGATTTCCCGGATACGGACGGAACCAATCTTCCATAGGCTCTCCCCAGCACTCTTGGGGGAGGCCGGAAGATATGACATTCGTCCACGATTCTGCCGCGTCCGCGGTTGGGGAAGGCGCCGCGATCGCCGAGCTCGTCGCAGGTGCCCGCGCGAGAGATTCCGCCGCCTGGCGGGAGATCTTCCACCGCTACGACAGGTCGTTGTGGCGCATCGCGAGAGCACACGGGCTGCACATTCAGAGCTGTGCCGACGTGGTGCAGCAGACCTGGCTGTCGGCGGTCTCCCATCTCGACGCGCTGCGCGACCCGGAAGCCTTCGGTGCCTGGTTGCGCAGCATCGCGCGCCGCGAATCCCTGCGGCACATCGAACTCCGCAACCGTGAGGCGACGGAGCCGCGGGACTTCCAGTCCGACGCGGACCAGCCGGACGTCGTGGCACCGCTGTGCGCCGAGGTACCTGGCCCGGAGGACGAGACGCTGCGCGCCGAACAGCAGACGTTGCTGACGGCCGCGTGGCGGAAACTCTCGATGCGAGATCAGGTACTCCTCAACCAGCTGATGGCCGAGCCCCGACCCTCGTATTCACGTATTTCCCGGAGTTTGGGATTGCCGGTCGGCAGCATCGGCCCGACCAGGGCACGGTGTTTGGCTCGGTTGCGTGGCGAACTCGACACACTAGGTGTGCACACGCGATGGTCCGCGGCTTGAGAACATTCGAGATGTGCTGCTCGCGGTTCGGGCCTAGACTGCCGCCATGCTCGTCGGGCGAACCCACGAGACAGCGATTCTTGCCGACCTGACCGCGGGGGCTCGACAGGAAAAGGCCGGGGTGCTCGTCATTCGTGGCGATGCCGGGATCGGCAAGACCGCCATTCTCACCTCGGTCGTCGGCCAGGCGGTCGCCGACTCGTTCACGGTGCTGCGCGCACAGGGGCACGAGGTCGAGTCCCAGGTGTCCTTCGGCGGGCTCAGCAGCCTTCTCGAGCCGGTTCTCGATCTCATGCCCGAGCTGCCCGAGGCGCAGAGCGCGGCCCTGGCGGGCGCGCTGCGCCTCCAACACGCCTCGGGTGGCGACCGGCTCGGCGTCGGCGCCGCCACCCTCGGGCTGGTCGCGGCCGCGGCGGAGCGTGGGCCGGTGCTCCTGGCGGTCGATGACGCACACTGGCTGGACCTGCCGTCGCTGGAGGCGATCGTGTTCGCCAGCCGTCGCCTGCACGCCGAGCGGGCCGCGGTCGTCATCGCCGCGCGGCCGGCCGTCGACACCGATCCGGACGTGGCCACCAGGCTCGACTCCCTGCCCAACATGGCGATCACGGGGCTGAGCGAGGCGGACGCCGGCCGGCTGCTCGAGCGCCACGCCCACGCACTGGATCCGGCCGTGTTGCACCGGCTGGTGACCGACACCATGGGAAACCCGCTCGCCCTGCTCGAGCTGACCGAGCAGGCGAGCGCCGCCTCGCCCATCACGCCACTGACCATCGGTCGGCGGCTGGAGCAGGCGTTCGACCAGCGCCTGCGGCGCTGCCCGATGTCGACCCGTAAGGCCCTCCTCCTGCTCGCGATCTGCGGCGGGGAGACCGAGACGCTGCAGCCGCTGCTGGAGGCACAAGGACTGTCGATGGTCGCGCTGGAACCGGCGGAGATCGCCGGACTGGTCCGCATCGAAGCCGGCACCGCCGGCTTCCGCCATCCTCTGGTGCGCTCCGCCGTCTACCAGCTGGCCTCGCCGGGCGACCGGCGCGAGGCGCACCGCACCGCGGCGTTGATCATGGCGCGGCAGGGCACTCCGCGGGCCGCCGAACGCGAGGTGTGGCATCTGGCCGCGGCGACCACCGTGCCCGACGAGAGCGTGGCCACCCAGCTGCAGGAGGCCGCGGACTCCGCCGCGGCGCGGCGCGGCTACGCCACCGCCATGGAGATGTACGACGTCGCCGCGCGGCTGAGCCCGGCCGGCGACAACCGGGCCCGCCGCATGCTCATCGCGGCCGAGGTGAGCCAGCAGGCCGGCCGGATCGAGGCCGGGCTGGCGATCCTGGACCGGCTGAGCGCCGAGACGTCCGCGCCCGACCTGTTGCGTCAGGCTGTGCACATTCGGTGCCGGATCGAGATGTGGAGCGGCAGGCCGGTCGTGGCACGAGACCGGTTGGTCGAGGAAGGTCACCGGCTGGCCGGCAGTGAGCCGATCTGGGCCGCGGTGATGTTGAGCCACGCGTCGATGCTCACGGTGATGCTCGGCGAGTTGGCGTCCGCGGCCGCGACGTCCGCGGAGGCGCTTGAGCTGCTCGACGGTCTGCCGGACGACCTGATCATGCCGGCGCTGCTCGTCCACGCGCTCGCCGTCGGGTCGCTCGGCCGGCGGGCGGCCGCCCGCGAGCTGCTCGACCGGTGTGTGCCGCACCTGCACGACTACGACCCGCTCGCGGCCGACCAGGCGCTGTTGATCGCGGCCCTCGCGTTCGAGAGCGTCGAGGAGCCGGCCGAGGCGCGGCGCTGCTACCGGCGGGCGGTGGAGTCGGCCCGCGACGCCGGGGCCGTGGGACTGCTTCCCTTCCAGCTCAGCGCGCAGGCCCTGTCGCACTGGCGGGAGGGCGCCTGGTCGGCCGCGCTGTCCACGGCCGGCGAGGCGACCCGGCTGGCGGACGAGACGGGCTGGCGGACGGAGCTGCCGAACAGCATGGTGGCGCTGGCGACGGTCGAGGCCGGTCTCGGCCGGGAGGCGGACTGTCGCGAGCACGCGGCCCGCGCGGTGGAGATCGCCGCCGGTACGGGTGCCCGGATCGTCGAGGTGCGCGCGGACATCGCGCTGGCGCTCCTGGAGCTCGGCTCCGGGCGCCCGGAGGTCGCGGCCCACCATCTGGCGCGCGTCGCCGCCTTCGCCGCGGCGAACCAGCTGGGCGATCCGCTGCTGCTCGGCTGGGCCGCGGAGGCGGTGGAGGCCGGCGTGCGGTGCGGCAGGCGGGAGCTGGCCGAGTCGGCCCAAGCCGTGCTCCAGGCCGAGGCCGGGCGCTCCGGGCGGCCCATCGCGATGGCTCGGGCGGCGCGCGGCCGGGCGTTGCTCGCCACGAGTCCGAGGGACGTCGTGTCGGCCGTCAACGAGGCGCTCGACCACCATGCCCGGGCCGAGAGTCCGTTCGAGGAGGCGCGGACCTGGCTGACCTACGGCGAGCTGCTGCGCCGCGATCGCCAGCGGGCGCACGCGCGGGCGGCCCTGGAACGCGCGGCCAATCTCTTCGAACGGCTGGGTGCCGCGGCCTACGCCGAACGTGCCCTCACCGAGCTGCGCGCCGTCGGCGGTGCGGCCCGGGCCGCCGATCACCGCCCGCACGCCACCACCGCCGGGCTCACCCCACAGGAGACCCAGGTCGCGCTGCTGGTGGCCGCCGGCTCGACCAACGCCGAGGCGGCGGCCCAGCTGTTCCTGTCGTCGAAGACGATCGAGTACCACCTGTCGAGCATCTACCGGAAGCTGACGATCCGGTCGCGCAGCGAGCTGGCCCGGATGATGGCGGCCGACGATGTCGACGCGCCGTCCTTACTTCCCCACATGGCGCAGCCAGACCGGTAGTGCCCGGCGCGCCGGCGAGGTCAGGTACGTGTCGGCGAGCCGGCCGAGGAAGAAGCTCAGGAACCGGACGAGCGCGCCGACCGGACGCCGGCCGCTGCCGCGCATGGTGGCGAGCTGGCGCAACAGTCCGGCCGGTGACAGCCGCAGTACTCCGGCGGCGATCTCGGTGTCGTCGGCGAGGTCGTGCACGGTCGTGTACAGCGTCGTCGTGTCCCGCCACAGGTCCAGCCGGGTGTCGCGGTGGACGAGCTTGGTCCCGAGGATCCGCAGGGTCCGGCCCCGCCCGTCCGTGACGGTCAGGTCGTAGCTCATGCGCAGGTCCCCGACGGCCTTCTCGACGAGCAGGTTCACGGTGCCCGACCGGATCGGGAGTCGCTCACCCAGGGCGGGGCAGGTCACGTCGCCGCCCACGTGCGCGGGGTGTGCCGGGTCGGCCATGAACCGGTCGACGTCGGTGATCGTCACGTCGAGTCGAAGCTCGATGGGTGACTTCTCGGGCGGCAGGTCGGCGACGCGCAGCTGCCCGGACATGCGCTCGTGGAAGGAGATGCCGGCCGGTTTCCCGGGTGGTGGACCGCTGCCGTTTCCGTTGCGCGGCGCGGTGGCGGTCCCGGTCACGGGAATCCCGTGGGCCGCGCACCATTTCCTGGCGTCTCGCACACCCAGCTCGACAGCGCGGCGGACCTGGCTGCGCCGCAGGACGACGAGGTAGTGCAGCGGCACCTCCGCCGCCAGCAGGCGAACGGTCACCGGGTGCGGGTACTGCCCCTTGCGGCCGGCGGCGATGGCGGCGTTGCTGTCCTCGATGCGGCGCAGCGCGGCCCGCAGCCCCGCGTTGGCCATCGCCTCGATCATCTGGAAGTAGCCGTTGACGAAGCCGCCGCGCCAGATGCCCCGCGTGCTGACCGTCCACACCACCCACAGCTCCGTGGCGCCGAGCCGGATCGCCTCGTCCAGGTTGGCATCGGTGGCGAACACCGCGTCGATGTAGGTCTCGGAGCCGATCCGGACCGGGTCGAACCACCACGGCAGTGCCACGGCCGAGGCGAGCAGGTCCTCGGTCATCTCGGCCGCCGGCACGGGCCGGTGCTCGTGAGCGGTGAAGTTGTACGTGTCGAACGAGGCCTGCCGTGTGGAGTGCCGGATGGCATGCCAGTTCAGGCCGAACCCCGGGAACACCCGCTTGCGCAACCCGCGCTGGGTCATCATGGACGGGCAGAAGGGACCGTGGAGCAGCATCCTGGGGTTGAGGCTCGCGGCGTCGAGTGGCCGGTACGCGCGCCACGCGTCGGCGATCTGCTTGCCCGTGTATCCCTGGCTCCACATGGCGAGGTTGAGCGTGCCGCCGCTGGCGCCGGTCGCCGCGTGCATGTCGATGCCGGCCTCGTCCAGCCACACCTGCAGGACGCCGGCCTGGTAGGCGACCTTGATGCCGCCGCCGGCCAGTACCAACGCGCGCCGAGCCGGGGCGCTCACGCGCCGACCGCCTGCCGGTCAGCGCGGCGGGCCGCGCCCAGCCGGTCGATCACCCGGGTGGAGAACCGCTCGGCCAGCGCCGCGATGGTCAGCGACGGGTTGGCGCCGACCGGTCCCGGCAGCGCGGACCCGTCGACGACGAACAGCCCGGGGTGTCCGAAGCTCTCCCCGTGGTCGTCCACGACCCCGCGGCGCCTGTCGGTGGCCATCGGGCAACCACCGAGCGGATGGACGGTGATCAGCCGGCGCAGCAGCCGGGTTGGGTTCAGGGTCAGCCTGCCGCCGAGCTCCTCGGCGACCGCGGACATCGTCGAGGTGAGCCGCTCCAGGTAGGGCCGTGACGTCGTCTCCTCCCAGTCGACGTCGAGCCACCCGTCGCGGAGCCGAAGGCTGCCGTCCGGCACGTCGCGTCCCATGCCCAGCAGCGGCAGCACTCCCGCGGACCGGTTCTGGTCGCTCAGGACCGCGTTCACCTCCGCCGCGATCTGGCTGCGCGGCGTGCTGGCCAGCCGGTCGGCCACGCGCGCGGCGGCCGCCCGGACG